>NZ_JATS01000019.1:0-95013 GCF_000526095.1 Streptococcus sp. CM6
GTCAAAGTGAACTCAAATTCATCAGCTTTCAACTCACGTCCTGTCAACTTCTTAGTCACTTCAAGAGCTGCTTTTGCTTTTGAAGTTCCATAGCTGTTATTGAATTCTTTGTCCGCTGGGTAAGTCACATTCGCATGAAGTTTTCCTTCGCCGTCATCTGTAACTTCTACTGTGACTTTAACTTCAAGATTATCGTAAGTCACACCATCAACAGTCTTACCAGCGTTTGTTTCAACAATGGTATAGTTGTATGTACCAGCTTTAGTATATTCGATTGGAGCGAATGTTACTTTACCGTCAGCAGTGTTCTTCACTTTTTGAAGTTCTGAACCATCTGCATCATTCTTCAAGACAAACTCAAATTCATCAGCTTTCAACTCACGGCCAGTCAACTTCTTAGTCACTTCAAGAGAAGCTGAAGTTTTTTCAGCAGCGTAAGTGTTTTCGAAAGTCTTATCATCACTTTCGTAAGACACAGCTGCAGCCAATTTCCCTTCAGAGTCTGCTGTTACAGTGACTGTAACGCCAACAGGGTTAGCATCATAAGTAACACCTTTTTCTGTTTTATTGGCTTTTTTCTCAACGATGTGATAGTTGTATGTACCAGCCTTGTCAAATGTCAATTCAGCAAACTTAATGTTTCCGTCTTGATCGTTTGTCACTGTTTCAACAACTTTATTTGTCTTATCATCAAACAAGTCAAATTCAAACTCGCCAGCTTTCATCGCACGACCAGTCAATTTTTTAATTGCTTGGATCTGAGCTTTTGTGTTGTTGCGTTTGTTTGTGACTGTTTTGATAACACCTTCTTGACCAACAGTTACTTTGATTGGAGTAGAATCCAATTGGTAACCTTTAGGAGCTTCAACTTCAGTGATGGTGAATTCACCCTTTTTAACGTCTTCATCAGTGTAGATTTTAGACTGGGCAACACCACTAGCGTCTGTTGTTACTATTTCTTCTTTAGCTGTAATTGCACCTTCTGGAGGAGTGATTTTAAATTTAGCTCCTGCAAGACGGTCAAGTGATTTTTCATCTACTTTATACAGCGTAATACGGTAACCAGTTTTCAGTTGGATAGTACCACCTGATGTAACTGTTGAGTTACCAATAACTTTTGTAATAGTTTCAGTACGATCATCGCTCACTGGAAGAACTTTATCATCAGCTGTGATTTCAGCATTGTTTTGAACTTTTGTTCCGTCAGCTGGCGCTGTTGTGTTATAGACGATACGGAATGCTGCTGCTTTACCGTTTGTAGCACGGATAGCTTTAGCATTATTAAAGGTAATAGTGAACTCAGTGTAAGAATCATTCCACTTGATTTCGTAGTCTTTACCTGCTTCAAGAGTTACATCGTCAACTAAAGCGTATACCTTGTTGTAGTAACCAGCTGTAACCACGATTGATTCAGGGATGATTTGCATTGGAGAGTAGTCTTTGTCAACCCAGTCGCGAACTACAATCTTGTTGTACTCAGCTTGTTTAGGGTTTACACGAAGATTCCACTTGTGAACATAATCTCCTGATTTTCCAAGGAGAGCTGATTCCCATTTTTCTTTATTGATAGTACCATTAACTTTGCTAATGTTTGTTTTACCAATACCCTTAGAATAGTCCTGTTCTCCACCTTTTTTGAACTTCATCTTAAAATTGACATCATCTTTTGTTTCTGTCTTATCAAGTTGAATTGATTCTTCTTCTGTTTCTTTCTTAGAGCTGAAAGCTACGTAGAAGGTACCTGAAACACCACGAACTTCTGTACCACCTTTTTTCTTAAGGTACTCAGCAAGGTTTTTCAAAGTAATAGTAACTTTACCACCTTGGTTGTCACCATTAGAAACAACTGTTGCATCACCTACAGCAGTATCAGTCTCTTTATCTTTGAGTTCAAAGGTTTCAGCACGAACAGATAATGGAGCTGGAATAGTGAATGTAAAGGTATCACCATCCTTCAGTTTTCCATCATAAGCGCTCAAATCAAAATCAGCAGCAAACTTATAGTTTTCGTAAGATTGATTTTGTGGTGATAGGTTGTAAACTCCTTTAGCATCTGGTGTCACAAACTTACCATTATCAGTCTCCCAAATTCCTACTTTGGTAATGACATTTTTAAGTTCTTGTGCTTGAACTGTATTTGTCAAAGCAGCAGAACCCAATAAAACGAGTAGTGGCGTTAAAATATAGAGCCACAATTTCTTAAATTTCATGACTTTCCTTTCTAAATGATTGAAATTGATTGAATAGTGCATCTTCTTCTCCCAGTAGGCAACACCCCTTTCAATCGCATGATTTGTTACACGATAACATACTTGTAACACTTGCTTTGGAAAATGAGTACACTATTATAGTATTTTGAAATATTTATTCAATTCAATCTTTAGCAGGAGTATCATTACTCTTGGTCAGATGGAAATATAGCAAAATATTATCCATGACTATTATACTACATATCATTGAATATTTTTATTAAACCCTTGCAATTCACCTTGTTATTTATTTATACGATGTCAACTTTTTTGATATATTATTTCATGATACCATATAAAAAGTGACTATCCTAATAATTGTCTGAAAATACTGATATAATAGGAGTTTGCAAATAGTACTAGCTCCCCGTAATAATCTGTTATTTATAATGAATCTATGATATAATAGTCTTATAAAGGCTTTCGAATAATCATCTATTCAGTTTATTTATGCTAAAGGAAAACTTGGGGTAATACTAAATCTAGTATTTTTAATATTTATAGATAGGAAGGTAAAGCTATGGCAAATAAAACTAGAGAGTTAATCTTAGGTGCTTTTATCACTCTTGCAAGGAGAAACCCTCAGCGGACTTCTTTTACCATGACTGAGATTGCTGCAGAAGCTGGTATTTCCCGCCAAGCGATTTATCAAAAGCACTTTAATAACTTCGAAGATATTATCGATTATATCCACAAGGAGACTGATCAACAGATCTTTAATAATTTTAACAACTACTGTCCTGAACGAGATGGCAATCCCATCACTTTCTTAGCAGACCACATTCTCCCTCTCATCTATGAAAAGCGAGAAGTCGTCGGTACCTTGTACAATTCTCAAGCCACCACTTGTTGGAGGGAGTTTCTACGTGAAAAATATTCTCAGTGGGTACTAAAAAATGTTAACTACCAGCTGAAATATAATTTTAGTGAAGAGGACATGGCCTATATCATTACGGCCATGGCGATTTCATTCATTGAAGTGTGGATTCGTAAGGATAATCCAACACCACCCGAAGAATTTAGAGAGACTTTTATTCAATTGGCTAAGACTTCTCTCTGTGACTATATTGTGTCATAAAAAAAGAATCTTGAGTCCCACTCAAGATTCTTTTTATTGTCCACCTTTAAAGGCATCAACCATTATCTGAAATTCTTCATTTGTAAGAGTAATTCCCTTGCCCATTTTAGTATGATCCGGACTCCAAGCGCGAATGTCAAACTTTGCAGGGGCTCCATTAAAGCTGACGCGGTTGATTTCCTTGGTCCATCCTTTTTCATTTTCGGACAAGGTCAGTAAGTGTTCTTCGATTTCAAATGTAAATTCTGCCATTTTGTTCTCCTTTTTAGTTTTCATTAGATTATTCGAAAAATCTTGTAGTTTTTAAAAAAATTTTATATAATGTGGATATGTAAGAAGGGAGGATTCTATGAGACAGGCATTCCAACTAGTTCTAGATAAACTACATGGTTTTCTCAATGGGAATGATGATCATCCTCAAATCGAGGATAACTCCCTCACTGCTATGATTGAACAAGCCATCCATAAAAAGACGGCTGTTCATGTCATACTTGCCGAGACAAGTTTTACGGGTGATATTGTCAAACACGATGCTAATCGCCAACAAATTATCATCAAAAATTTTTCAAAAAACGTGACCCGAATCATTCGTATCAGTGATATTAAACGACTTCGTTTTGTTCCCTCAACTGTACAAAAAGCTCAGAAAAGTCTATTTAAGAAAGAGTGAGATGTTCTTTTCATCCCACTCTTTTTCTTAACGGATTTGTTCAAAATGAAGGTGAACTGCGATATGGTCGCCATAACCACTTCTCTCCAAATCGCGTTGCAAACGATAAGAGATATAGTGTTCTGCGATGGTAATGTAGCCAGCTCCAAGTAAGCGGTGCTCTACCATTGATTGGATCATGCTGATAGTAGCACGTTCTACTTTTGCTTCTTCCAAGTCCAAAACGACTTTCTTAGTAACTTGCGCTAGGTTTTGACGTAGGTCATCAGTCAAAACATAAACTGTTTTAGCTGCTTTTAGGACAGCTTGGTAAATTTTATCTGGATCAAATTCAGCAATTTCTCCATTACGTTTGATTACTTGCATAAGGTTCTCCTTTATTCTTTTTTTTCTTTGATTTCAGCCAGCATCTTTTCTTCCTCGGCTGTCAGTTGATAGTTTTCTAATAAGTCCGGTCTGCGCTGGTAGGTTTTCTTTAGACTTTCGTAAAGTCGCCACTGGCGAATCTTCTCATGATGTCCACTCATGAGCACATCTGGCACGACCATGCCTCGATAGTCATAAGGGCGTGTATACTGAGGATATTCAAGAAGGCCAGAAGAAAAACTATCATCTTGGTGGCTAGATTCCTTGCCAATCACTTCTGGAATCAGGCGAACAGTCGCATCAATCATAGTCATGGCCGCCAATTCTCCTCCAGTTAAGACATAGTCTCCTAGGGAAATTTCATCGGTTACTAAGGTCTTGATGCGCTCGTCATACCCTTCATAGTGGCCGCAGATAAAGATTAGCTCTTCCTCTTGAGCCAAATCTTCAGCATAAGCCTGGTCAAACTGCTTTCCAGCTGGGTCTAGGAGAATGACGCGCGGATTTTTCTTTTCAATAGCATCAAAAGCATCAAAAATGGGTTGGGCACGGAGCAACATCCCCTGACCGCCTCCGTAGGGCTCATCGTCAACATGACGAGCCTTTTCAGCGTATTCTCTGAAGTTATGATACTGGATATCCAAGAGCCCTTTTTCACGAGCCTTCCCAACTATAGAGTGCTCCAGCGGAGAAAACATCTCAGGAAAGAGGGTTAAAATATCAATCTTCATCGTCTAACCCTTCTAAGATGTCCACATCAACCCGCTTGTTTGGAATATCAACATTGAGAACTACTGGCGGAATGTAAGGTAGAAGCAAATCACGCTTATCTTTTCGTTTGACTACCCAGACATCGTTGGCACCTGGTTGCAGAATTTCCTTGATAGTTCCTATCAAGTTATCTCCCTCGTAAACATCCAAACCGATAATCTCGTGATAATAGAATTCACCATCATCTAAATCGTTCAAATCTTCCTCAGCGACCTTGAGACTGTAACCTTTGTACTTTTCTATCGCATTGATATGGTACATATCTTTGAATTTGATAATGTCAAAATTCTTATACTTACGGTGGCTAGCAATGGTCACTGTTTGAACAAACCGGTCTTTTTCATCAAATAAAGCCAGCTCTGCTCCTTTTTTAAAACGTTCCTCGGCAAAATCCGTCACAGACAAGACTCGCATCTCACCCTGCAATCCCTGCGTATTGACGATTTTCCCAACATTAAAGTAGTTCATCTTGTCTCCTGTACTCTCCTTCTTTCCATCTTATTCTGACAATTCTCGAATGATAGCTGCAATCTTTTCTGATTCTGACCATTGTAAATAATGGTGATTCCCTCCTAAAATGAGTTTAGAATGTGAAGTCCAATATTCTGATTCTCTGTACTCTTTTTCTCTATAAGCCTGACAGAAAATAAATACAGGGATACAATCTGCTATTGATACATCCTCAAAATCTTCCTCAGTAATCTCTCCAGATATCTGAAATCCTGGATTTTGCTTTTCCAACTCTAAGCCTTTTTCTTGAATTATTTCCCAGATTACTTTATTCATTTCAGAGCTAAATGTTGCTTGAGTTAAATTCTTCAAATAAAGTTCAGGACCATACTCGTCAATCAACCTCATCTGCTCTTCCATTTCTGGATAAGGAGTTTCTGAAAAATCAGCAAACATGACTTTTTTAGTTGTCGGTTCAATCGCTACTAAAGCCTGACACTTAATTGGTTTGTTGAGCAATTTGCAAGCTAAAATTCCACTCAAACTATGAACACAAAGTATATATTCAGAAATCGCCAATTCTTCAAGTACTTCATAAACTGCATCTACAAGATTATCCAGCTTTTTTCCAGCTTGGTCATGAATCGGACTCCTACCTGTGTTTGGAAAATCAATTGTCAAATAACCAATTGTAGGAGGAAGTTTTTCAAGTATAAGTGAATAATTCTCATAACTTGGTATCAAATCTGCTCCATTTAGACAAACTAGCACTTTCTTTTGCTTTTGATAAGTAACAGAGAGACTGCCAATTTTTGTAGTTACTTCAATCCTCTTCATAAAGAAATCCACTCATTCTATAACAATGATTTATTAAAAATCCTTATCCTTTATTTTATCACGTTCCAGGGATTTTCACAAGTTGAAGAACAGTGACTGCAATCAGCTTTGAGCATCTAAAAACTTTTCTAAATCACGTTCATGTTGGTACTTAATGGCTGCTTTTTTATCTTTCTCAAAGATGGCTTTGGTTAGGTCTATGTCATTAATAGCTGCAATTGCGACGGTGTAATGAATGATATCAGCTAGTTCTCTGGCTAGTTCCTCGTTTGAGTCCTGAACGCCCTCTTTTCGACCGGAGCGCCCATTCAAGACCTCGGCTACTTCTCCGACTTCCTCCACTAACTTGATAAAGAGGCCTTCCTCAGTTCGAGACTGCTGGTAATGTTCGAGTAAGTAGGCTTGTAATTGTCTAAACGTTAAATCTTTCATTTTCTCCTCCTCACAAAAAAGCGAGACATCCGTCCCGCTTTTTTTATTTTTCATCGATAACGATTCTTACTTTTTTGTCTTCAGTTGGGACAGAGTAGACAATCGTTCTTATCGCTGAGATAGTGCGACCCTTACGACCGATAACACGACCGACATCGCTTTGGTCAAGATCCAAGTGATACTCCAAAAACTCTGGTGTGTCTTCAATCTTAATAGTTAAGGCATCAGGTTGTGAAATCAAAGGTTTCACAATCGCAATAATGAGATTTTCAATCGTATCCATCTGTCAACCTACTTTAAACTTATTTTGAGAATTTAGAATCGTGGAATTTTTTCAATACGCCTTCTTTTGAAAGGATGTTACGTACTGTATCTGAAGGTTGAGCTCCATCAGCCAACCATGCAAGAACGCGGTCTTCTTTCAAAGTTACTTGGTTTTCAGCAACAAGTGGGTTGTAAGTACCAACTGTTTCGATGAAACGTCCGTCACGTGGTGAACGTGAGTCTGCTACGTTGATACGGTAGAAAGGTTTTTTCTTAGAACCCATACGAGTCAAACGGATTTTAACTGCCATTTTTTAATGTCTCTTTTCTTATTTTTTATTTCGGTGAAATAGCTGAGCTATTTAGCACATGTTCTATTATAGCAGATTTCTGAAAGGTGTCAAGAAAAAAACTTGACAGAGTTTTGATTTTTTCAGATTCGCCCCAAAAAACTTAAATAAATTGATTTTAAATTAAAAAAACTTATAAACGCTTGATTTGACTTGCAAAAAAGAGTAAAATAGAATCAGAAAGCAGGTGAATTTATGTACCAAGCACAACGATTAGAAGAAATCATAACACTTTTAGAAGAGAGAGGAAGTCTTTCAGCAAAAGAAATGGTTGACTATTTCCAAGTATCCAAAGATACCGTCCGCAGAGATTTTTCTATTCTTGCAAAGGAAAATAGAGCACAAAGAACTCACGGAGGATTGCTATCAATAAAGAAACAGCCTATACTAGGCTTTAAAGACAGGAGAGAACAATCTTCCAAAGAAAAAGAGAAAATCGCCTCTCTAGCAAAGGAACTCATTTCTAATGGAGACCTACTATTCTTTGATGTTTCAACAACTGTACTAGAATTAGCTAAAATACTTGAGAAAGAAGTTAGTATTTTCAGTCATTCATTAGATAATGCGCTTATTCTAGGAGGAAAAGAAAATGTCGATTTTCACATTCTAGGCGGAAAGTTTCATAAAAAGAATCGTTTCTATTACTCTCTAGAAGAATCGGACATTTTAAACTCTATTAAGTTTGATTTAGCTTTTTTTGGAGCTGCAAGTCTTTCAGATGGTCAAGTTAGTTTTGAAGACCAAGAAGATGTTCTAATGAAAAAGAGAGCATTTAAAACAAGCAAAACTCGTGTCTTACTGGCTGAAACCAGTAAAGTAAGTAAACACTCTCACTTTATTCTGTCTGAACTAGCTGATTTTGATTATTGGATTACAGACAAAGAACCCGATATAGAAATTCAGCGATCTTTAGATGGCAAAACAACTATTCTATTTTAAAAGGGAGGAAGCTATGAGAAATATTAAATTGATTATAAGCGATATTGACGGAACAATTTTAGACAAAAATCACCAGATAGACTCTTATTTGCCTGAACTGATGCCAATTTTAAAACAAAAAGAAATCCCTTTTGTCTTAGCTTCTGCTCGCTCTCCTCTCGGTATTGCTCCAATTTCTAGAAAACTAGGAATTTCCGACTTTCCAATTGCATGCTATAATGGTGCCCTAATCAGTAAGGGGGATGAGGTTCTAAGTCAGCATTCTATTGATAAAAAAGAATTGGCATTTCTTCATGATTTTTTAAAAAGAGAATTTCCGACAGTTTCTATCAATGTTTATTCTGGACAAGATTGGTTTGTTAATACTTTAGATAAATGGGTACAAATCGAAGCTAACATTACTGGAGAAAGTCCAAAAGTTACATCTATAACAGATTTTATAAGAGAGGAACATACTCTTGTTCATAAACTATTATTAATTGATAAAGCAGACACTATACAGAAACTACAAAACATCTTATCCATTATGGATTTCCCTCAAACCGACTTTTATCTCTCCAAGGATAACTATCTTGAAGTCACACATAATCAAGTGTCTAAAAAACAGGCTCTGTTAGAATTGGCTAACTATTATCAAATTCCTCTCAAGGAGATTATGACCTTGGGTGACAATTATAATGATATTCCCATGATTGAAACCGCAGGTCTCGGTATTGCAATGGGAAATGCTCCTACAGATGTCAAAGACTGTGCAAATGCAGTAACATACTCTAATGAACAAAATGGAGTAAGTCAAGCTATAAAATTACATGTATTAGCAAAATAACCTCATTTTAAAATTTGAAATCACCTCCCTTTTAGGGTACAATGGTAGAAATGAATTTTTGAGAGGTTAACAATGAAAAAACTAGCAACCCTTCTTTTACTATCAACTATAGCCCTTGCTGGATGTACTAGTATCCAACGTGGTCTCCGTGGTGATGACTATGTCGACTCTAGTCTTGCAGCAGAAGAAAGCTCAAAAGCAGCTGCTCAGGCTGCCAAAGATTTGAATGACGCACTAACTAATGAAAATGCCAACTTCCCTCAACTTTCTAAAGAAGTTGCCGAAGATGAAGCCGAGGTCATTTTACATACAAATCAAGGCGATATCCGCATCAAACTCTTTCCAAAACTAGCACCTCTTGCGGTTGAAAACTTCCTTACTCACGCTAAGGAAGGCTATTATAACGGCATCACCTTCCACCGTGTCATTGATGGCTTTATGGTCCAAACTGGAGATCCTAAGGGAGATGGTACAGGCGGCCAATCTATCTGGCATGATAAGGATAAAACAAAGGACAAGGGAACTGGTTTCAAAAATGAAATCTCTCCTTACCTATACAATATCCGAGGAGCCCTTGCTATGGCTAATACTGGTCAACCAAACACCAACGGTAGCCAGTTCTTCATCAACCAAAACTCAACAGATATTTCTGCTAAACTCCCTACCAGCAAGTATCCAAAGAAAATCATCGAAGCCTATAAAGAAGGTGGAAATCCAAGTCTAGACGGCAAACACCCTGTCTTTGGTCAAGTCATCGATGGCATGGACGTTGTTGACAAGATTGCCAAAGCTGAAAAAGATGAGAAAGACAAACCAACGTCTGCTATCACCATTGATAGTATCGAAGTGGTGAAAGACTACGACTTCAGCAAAAAATAAGCCATCAACAGATAAGGAGACGATGATATGATTCTATTTTGGGGTTCTAAAGGTTATCAGAAAGATTTGGGACATACGCAAACTGCAATCGAATGTGGTCACTGCAACAATACAGACACTTGGGAAATTGTAGAAACTGGACGCAAGTTCACACTCTACTGGATTCCACTCTTCCCATATGGAAAATCTTACTATGTTTCTTGTCCTGTATGCAAATATGGGCATGAAATTGAAAAATCTGAAATTGAAAGCTATTTAAATTACTAGTTAAAAAGACCAAGTCTAATGACTTGGCCTTTTTTAGTGCTTTTAAGTTAGCTTATTAAAGTCCCAGATTTGGTCCATCCAACCTTCATAAAAGTCTGGTTCGTGGCAGACCATAAGGATAGATCCCTTGTATTCTTTGAGAGCCCGTTTGAGTTCATCCTTGGCATCCACATCCAAGTGGTTGGTCGGCTCGTCCAGTACTAAAACGTTGTTTTCACGGTTCATCAAGAGACAGAAACGCACCTTGGCTTGTTCCCCACCTGACAAGACCTGAATCTGACTTTCGATATGTTTAGTTGTCAAGCCACAACGAGCAAGGGCTGCACGAACTTCTGCTTGGTTAAGTGCAGGAAAGGCATTCCATACAGCCTCAAGAGGAGTTTGGCGATTCCCACCTTCTACTTCCTGTTCAAAGTAACCAAGTTCAAGGTAGTCGCCACGTTCAACTTCTCCAGCAATGGGTGGAATAATTCCCAAGAGAGACTTCAAGAGGGTTGTTTTCCCAATACCATTGGCTCCGATAATAGCAACCTTTTGATTGCGTTCAAAGGTGAGATTTAAAGGCTTGGTGAGTGGACGGTCATAACCAATCTGTAAGTCCTTGGTTTGGAAGATAAAGCGCCCAGGTGTACGAGCTGGTTTGAAATCAAAGGATGGTTTTGGCTTCTCGCTTTGAAGTTCGATGATGTCCATCTTGTCCAGTTTCTTTTGACGGGACATGGCCATATTACGTGTTGCGACACGCGCTTTGTTTCGAGCGACAAAGTCCTTGAGGTCCGCAATCTCTTTCTGCTGACGTTCATAGGCCGCTTCCAACTGAGATTTCTTCATGGCATAGACTTCTTGGAACTGGTAGTAGTCACCAGAGTAACGCGTCAACTGTTGATTTTCCACATGGTAGACGATATTGATTACGTCGTTGAGGAAAGGAATATCGTGCGAAATAAGGACAAAGGCATTCTCATAGTTTTGGAGATAACGCTTGAGCCAGTCAATGTGTTCAGCATCCAAGTAGTTGGTTGGCTCGTCAAGCAACAAGATATCTGGTTTTTCAAGGAGAAGTTTAGCCAGAAGGATCTTGGTTCTTTGTCCACCTGATAAGGCTGTTACATCTGTATCCATGCCAAAGTCCATCACACCGAGGGCACGCGCTACTTCATCAATCTTGGCATCTAAAGTATAAAAATCACGACTCTCCAAACGGTCTTGGAGTTCTCCAACTTCTTCCATCAGCGTATCGATATCTGCTCCTTCTTCTGCCATTTCCATGTAGAGGTCATTGATACGTGCTTCTGCTTTGAAAAGCTCATCAAAGGCCGTACGGAGCACATCACGAACGGTTTGGCCTTCTTTTAGAACAGCATGCTGGTCCAGATAGCCAGCAGTCACATATTTGGACCACTCCACCTTCCCTTCATCTGGTAACATCTTACCAGTCACGATACTCATAAAGGTTGATTTCCCTTCACCATTGGCACCAACTAGACCGATATGCTCTCCCTTGAGGAGACGGAAGGACACATCTTCAAAAATTGCACGGTCACCAAAACCGTGACTCAAATTTTTAACTTCTAAAATACTCATTCTAATTCCTTATCTTGTTTTTATGCAGTCCTTTATAGAGGACCCAAGCCAGATAGCCACCCAGGGTATTGGTCCACAAATCATCAATCTCAAAGACGCGATTAAAATCAAAGAAAAAGTCTAAGATCAGCTGCGTACACTCGATTCCTAGACTCAGTAGAAAACTGAGAAGGATGATTTTTTTCGTTTGCCGCAAGTTTGGATAGAGATAGATCAGTTGAAAGACCAGAGGGAAGAGCAAGAAGACATTCAAGATGTTCTGCAAAAAGATCCAAATGACTTGTCCCAAACTGGTCACTTCACCCAGATTCCAAAGGGAGTTTAAGGGAGTTAAAAGAAAAACCAGGCGTCCAAAAGTTTGAATACCTGGAGTTTCCACTCCTGTAGGAAGTTGAGGTTGGGGAGTAAAACAAAAACAAATAATGCATAGGCCGTAAACAGCCACTCCCAATCTTAAGATTAATTCTCTTTTTTTAGTCATTTTATGGATTTACCGCTGCGACTGCCTTCTGGCGATCACGTTTCATTGTATTCGAGCGTAATTGTCCACAAGCTGCATCAATATCTGTACCATGCTCTTGACGGACAACACAGTTGACCCCTTTTTTCTTGAGGGTATCGTAGAAGGCCATCACGCGCTCTTTAGGACTACGGCTATATTGGTCATGTTCACTAACTGGATTATAAGGAATCAAGTTTACATAAGACAATTTCTTGATGTTCTTGAGCAATTCAGCCAATTCCAAGGCTTGTTCAACACCATCGTTGACTTCATTGAGCATGATGTATTCAAAGGTCACACGGCGATTGGTTGTTTCGATATAGTACTCAATAGCTGCAAAGAGCTTTTCAATCGGAAAAGCACGATTGATCTTCATGATGCTTGAGCGCAATTCATTATTGGGTGCGTGAAGAGAAACAGCCAGATTAACCTGTACGCCTTCATTAGCAAAGTCACGAATTTTATGGGCCAAACCTGAGGTTGAAACAGTGATGTGACGAGCACCGATAGCCATCCCTTTGTCATCATTGATGGTACGAACAAAATTCAAAACATTGTTGTAGTTATCAAATGGTTCACCAATTCCCATGACAACAATATGGCTGACACGCTCGTCCTGACCACGCTCATCAAAGTATTTCTGAACCAACATGATCTGCGCTACAATTTCACCGTTATTGAGGTCGCGTTGTTTCTTGATCAAGCCTGATGCACAGAAGGTACAACCAATATTACAGCCGACCTGAGTGGTCACACAGACTGACAAACCGTAGTGTTGACGCATGAGTACTGTCTCAATCAACATGCCATCTGGCAACTCGAAAAGATACTTAACAGTACCGTCAGCTGACTCTTGTACAATCCGTTGTTTCAATGGATTGACCACAAACTGGTCATTGAGCTTGGCAATCAAATCCTTGGAAAGGTTGGTCATTTCTTCAAATGACTGGACACGTTTACGGTAAAGCCATTCCCAGATTTGGTCTGCTCGGAATTTCTTTTCTCCTTGTTCTAATACCCATTCTTGCATGGTTTGACGTGTTAAACTATAAATAGACGGTTTCATCTCTTCTCCTTATTCTCTAGCTATTTCTGACGAATGACAAAATGGCGCCGTCCCTTGTCCTCTTTCTGAGACTTTTGGTCCTTATGACGACGTCTATTTCGCTTATCCGTATTTGGTTTTCTCTTGTTTTGCGAAGGTTTCTTGCTTCTTCTAGAAAGGTTTTCCTCTTCCTTTTTACGCATTTTCTTGTCAAATGAAGCCCGCTTCGGTGCTTGATTTTCTAGGACAAAATAGGCACAACCATAACTACAGTACTCCAAAAGATAGTCCTGTAAGCGGCTAATCTTTTCATTTTTTTCCTCTGTTCGGTCGTCTTTGTAAAAGCCACGTAGGCGAAGCTGTTCATTGCTCCAGTCCCCCACGACATAATCAAATTTGGTCAACACTTCTGAAAAGCGCTGATTAAAGACGGTCACATCGAAAGCCTCCTTGATATTTTCAACCAAGGTAAAAGCAATCCCTTCAGTCTCAACCTTATCCCCATTTACCTGAAATTCTGGGCCAGGAAACTTGTTATAATTGTATAATTCAGGTGCAATTTCTTTACGCATAGTCTTCCTTTTCCATGATTACTTAACACTCTATTTTACCATATTTTCTACAAGTTGGCACGAATATCCTGAAAATGAAAAAAGTCTGACGATTCTGTCAGACTTCTGCTTTATAACCTTAAAAAGAGAAGAACAATTCTTCCCTCCATATTTTATTATTTAGCTGCTGCGTAAAGCTCGTCTACCTTGTTCCAGTTAATGACTGAGAAGAAAGCTTTGATATAGTCAGGACGCACGTTGCGGTATTTCACGTAGTAAGCATGTTCCCAAACGTCCAAGCCCAAGATTGGTTTTTTGCCTTCTGAGATTGGTGTGTCTTGGTTGGCTGTTGAAGTCACTTCAAGCTTCCCTTCTTTGTTGACAACCAACCATGCCCAGCCAGAACCGAAGCGTGTTGTAGCTGCTGCTGTAAAGGCTGCTTGGAACTCTTCAAATGAACCAAATGTTGCATCGATTGCTCCTGCAAGTTCTGCTGAAGGAGCAGTCTTTTCAGGAGTCATCAATTCCCAGAAAAGAGCGTGGTTCAAGTGTCCACCACCGTTGTTGATAAGCGCTTGGCGGATATCAGCTGGGATAGATTCTACATCAGCAAGCAAAGCTTCAAGGTCTTCACCGATTTCAGGGTGTTTTTCAAGAGCAGCATTGGCATTGTTGACGTAGGTTTGATGGTGCTTGTCATGGTGCAAGTGCATTGTTTCAGCATCGATGTATGGTTCCAAGGCGTCATACGCGTATGGAAGGTCTGGTAAGATAATAGCCATCTGTAATACCTCTTTTTCTTTCTATAAGAAAATGATAACGCAATCATCCTCTTTTTTCAAGTTTTTTGCTCAATACGCTTGGCTAGATATCTGTAACAGCGCTCTCTCAAAAAGGTAGCCCTTTTCATAGACCCCTGTTTTAATCTGATAGTCTGCTTCAATTAAATAAGAAATTGCTTGTTTAAGAAAGGCCAAGGAAATCCCTCTCGAATCTCTTAATGCGAACTTGATTTGATAAGGATTAGGATTGCGCCCCAAGTAAGTTCCCAGACTGCTTGCAATCTGTGATTCCGTCTGACCAGCTTCTGATAAAATCTTCACCTGGATAAAGGTTCGAAACTGTCCTAACATGACCGCTATGAGCTTGATCTCATCCTCCCCTTGCAAGGTCAAGTCTCTAACCAAGTCACGGGCCTGGTCAATCTTTTTGCCCAAGATAAACTGAGTCAAATCAAAAATGTTGTCCTGCAAGGTCTTTGGTATAGCTTCGACAATGTCCTTCTCCTCTATCACGCCGTCTGACTTATAAGACTGTAAAAAAAGGAGGTTTTTCTGGATTTCACTAAATTGAAAACCAGACTTGAAAAGTAGATTTTCAAAGGATTGCCCCACAAACTGCAGACCTTGTGTCTGACCCCATTTTTGGAAATACTGGCGCAGTTCTTGCTCCTTAGCCTCAATAGCATCAAAGACAGTCGCATCTCGTTTGAACAATTTGACCAGCCGTCTTTTGCTATCCAACTTTCCTTCTGCAAAAATCAACAACTTGGTTGTTGGCGAAGGGTTATCAAGGTATGCCTCAAACGACTTGAGCTCATCATCTGTTAAAAAACGTTTCTTGGCTGTTGTAATATCGACAAAATGGTCTAATATCACGATTTTCTCATCCGCAAAGAAAGGGAGACTGACCAACTCCAACTCTAAGTCTTTATAGGCTACTTCTTTCATATCAAAGTAAGCAAAATTGAGATCAGCTGGATCATAACCAATCTGCTTCAACACTTGACTCTTCATAACTTCAAACTGGCCCTGATCTGTCCCTGTAAATAGGTTCAAGCTAGATAGATTTGATAAAGTCAACTTCTGACTGTCTTCAATGGCTAGCATCTTCTCTCCTTTCTTCTGATTTTTTATTAAACTTAATCAATATAGCGCAATTTCCCACGGAAATCTTCTAGGCTCTCGTACCCTTTTTCCGCCATAATAGCTTTCAGTTCATTGGTAATGCGTTCAAAAGCACCAACGCCTTCCTTGTGGAGCGTCGTTCCTACTTGCACCATACTAGCACCGCAGAGGATATGTTCAAAGGCATCACGACCCGTTAGAACACCACCCGTTCCGATGATTTGGATTTGCGGATTTAAGCGTTGATAGAAAGCATGGACATTAGCGAGAGCAGTCGGTTTGATATACTCTCCACCAATCCCACCAAAACCATTTTTAGGACGAATAACGACAGACTCGTCTTCTATATAAAGGCCGTTTCCGATAGAGTTCACACAGTTAACAAACTTGAGTGGATATTTGTTAAAAATAGCTGCCGCTTGATCAAAGTGAACAATATCAAAATAAGGTGGTAATTTGATCCCAAGAGGTTTGGTAAAGTAGGCAAATACCTCTGACAAAATCCGGTCTGTTGTCTCAAAATCATAGGCAATTTGAGGTTTTCCTGGAACGTTTGGACAAGAGAGATTGAGCTCTGTCAGTCCTTTGAATTCACTCTCTTGTACTTTTTTCAAGATGGTATGTGTTTCTTCTGGAGACATGCCAACTAGAGATAGGAAGAAAGTACGGTTTGGCTCTTTTTCCTGCAAATCCAAAAGATAGTCCAGATAATAGTCTAAGCCATTATTTGGCAAGCCCATAGAGTTGATAGAACCAAGTGGAACATCCTGGTAACGTGGCTCAGGATTGCCCTGACGAAAGTCCAAGGTCGCAGTCTTTGTGACAAATGTTCCTGCTGCTGAGTTTTTGACCCCTTCTAGTTCCTCTATCGTCATACAAGCCACACCCGCTGCATTCATCAAGCAATTGTCAAACGCAAAGCCAGCTATTTGTGTTTTCGTTGATACCATGATTCTGATCCTCCAGATTCCTTTTATTTCTAATATTATACCATACTTTAAGATTTTCTCTTTGAGAAAGTTATTTCTAGAGAAAACGTTCGTTTTTTGATAATGCTCTTAGTATTGACTGAATGTAAATTGAAAGAATTTTTAGAAAATTTTCGTTTTTTTCTTTACAGTGAAAAAAATTTCTGCTATAATGGCTCATGTAATAAAATATGACAACAAAAGGAGAACGATATGACATCTGCTAAAGACTATATCCAAAGCGTGTTTGCAACTGTGAAAGCTCGTAACGGGCATGAGGCTGAATTTCTCCAGGCGGTTGAAGAATTCTTCAGCACTTTGGAACCTGTATTTGAAAAACATCCTGAGTATATCGAAGAAAACATCTTGGCACGTATCACTGAGCCTGAGCGCGTGATTTCTTTCCGTGTTCCTTGGGTTGACCGTGATGGAAAAGTCCAAGTGAACCGTGGTTACCGTGTTCAATTCAACTCAGCTGTTGGACCATATAAAGGCGGACTTCGTTTCCACCCAACTGTAAACCAAGGGATCTTGAAATTCCTTGGATTTGAACAAATCTTTAAAAACGTCTTGACTGGACTTCCAATCGGTGGAGGTAAAGGGGGAGCAGACTTCGATCCTAAAGGAAAGACTGATGCTGAAGTGATGCGCTTCTGCCAAAGCTTTATGACAGAATTGCAAAAATACATCGGACCATCTCTTGACGTCCCAGCTGGCGATATCGGTGTTGGAGGACGTGAAATTGGTTACCTTTACGGACAATACAAACGTCTTAACCAATTTGATGCGGGTGTCTTGACTGGTAAACCTCTTGGATTCGGTGGCAGCTTGATTCGTCCAGAAGCAACTGGTTACGGTTTGGTTTACTATACTGAAGAAATGCTCAAAGCTAATGGTAACAGTTTTGCTGGTAAGAAAGTGGTTATTTCAGGTTCTGGTAACGTAGCCCAATACGCTCTTCAAAAAGCGACTGAACTTGGTGCAACTGTTATCTCTGTATCTGACTCAAATGGTTATGTCATTGATGAAAATGGTATCGACTTCGACCTTCTAGCAGATGTGAAGAATAACCGTCGTGCACGTTTGACTGAATACGCTGCTGAAAAAGCCACTGCTACTTACCATGAAGGTTCTGTATGGACTTACGCTGGAAACTACGATATCGCTCTTCCATGTGCGACTCAAAATGAAATCAACGGTGAAGCTGCTAAACGTTTGGTTGCTCAAGGTGTTATCTGCGTATCAGAAGGTGCTAACATGCCTAGTGACCTTGATGCGATTAAAGTCTACAAAGAAAACGGAATCCTTTACGGACCTGCCAAAGCTGCCAACGCTGGTGGTGTAGCTGTATCAGCGCTTGAAATGAGCCAAAACAGCCTTCGCCTTTCATGGACCCGTGAAGAAGTTGATGGACGTCTCAAAGACATCATGACAAACATCTTTAACACAGCTAAAACAACCGCTGAAACATACGGTCTTGGTACTGATTACCTTGCAGGAGCTAACATTGCTGCCTTTGAAAATGTAGCAAACGCTATGATTGCCCAAGGTATTGTTTAAAATTCATTTGCTCAATCCTCAATCGTTATGATTGGGGATTTTTATGTTGGCTTCAAAAAAGCTCACCATTTAAAATAGTAAGCTTAAAATCAAGATTTATTTTACCTCTACTAATGTAAAAGACAGGCATTCAACTATTTCATTTACTGCTTCATCTATGTCTAGGTCCTCATTATTATTCAACATCATTGGAAGAGCATAAGAAAGACTCAAAGCTAAAATATAGCGAACAATTCTTTCATTTGACCAATCTCGGATAACACCATTTTCTTTAAACTGATTCAGAACTGGACTAATTGGCTTAATGATAGAGTGAATAATAACATTCCCTAACTGGTCAGAAATAGTTTTATCAATAAAAGAACGACTTAAGAGAATTTTAACTTGCATTTGATTCTTCTGAATGAAAACTAGTCTATCTCGAACAATGCTTCTCAAAAATAGTGGAAAAGACTCTTGGTTTGCTGTAAATTTCTTCTCAGAAAAATCAGCAATTACATCTGGAATGACTTGTTCGAGAAAAGTTGACAGAATAGCTTCTAAGATGCCTTCCTTAGTTTTAAAGTAACTAAAAACAGTCCCTTCTGAAACTCCAGCCTCCTTAGAAATAAGGCTTGCTGTTGTATTCTCGAAACCAATTTCTGAAAATAACTTTAGACTTGATAATAACACTTGACGTTGTTTTAAACTCAAATTGCTATTTTCTAATGTCTGAGCATACTTTTGTTCTAAACTTTCCATCACTAGCACCTCCCTACTACCCTCTTACTTTTACGACTTTCTTACCTCGAGTGTGTCCCGACTTCAGACTACGATATGCCTGTCTAACAGACTTTAGAGAAAAATCATAAACCTGATCAATATTCAGCCGAACCCTCCCATCTGAGACCATTTCCGCTAGAACTCTAAAATCATCATATGTGGAATGTCTCGGACCCGTGAACTGAGCTCCTCTTATCATAACATATGGTGAAGGTACTAGCGTTCCAATAGCCGTGCCCTTCAATCCCAAACTGAAAGCCAATTTAACATAATCACTTCCATAGCAATCCAAGAATTTTGTAATTGGCTTTGGACTTGCTGATAGAAGAGCATTCTGGATGTTCTCTTCGTAAGCTACTGGTATGGCACCTAAGGACTTCAGGTATTCTGAATTTTTCTTACTTGCAATTCCGATAACCGTTGCACCCTTAGCAACTGCATACTGTACTGCGATACTTCCAATACCACCTGCTGCTGCTGAAATAACTACAACATCTTTAGAGTTTAGCTCAATCTTTCTAAAAGCACCTCCCACTGTTAGAGAGGCTACACCCATAGTAGCTGCATGGTTCATATCAATCATCTCTGGTTTCAATACAATTTCCGATTCATTGACACAAATTTCTGTTGCCAAAGCTCCCTTCTTGGTGCCTAATCCAGGGTCACTGATCATTGTTCCAAAAACCTTATCCCCTACTGCAAACCGACTTACTCCTTCACCAACTTCTGTGATAACTCCAGCAAAATCCCGACCAATACCTCTTGGAAAAAGAGATGATTTTGACTCAAACCAATGACTTGGCTTCCTTAGTTTCGTCATAAAAGATAGAAAACGAAGTGGCTTTGCACCCTCAAAAGTTTTATAATCAATAGGATTTAAACCAACTGCATAAACTTCTACCCTAACTTGATTCACTTTCAAAGAATCAGATTTAATGTTCACTAAATCTAACACTTCTTCATCACCGAAACGACTATATTGTATTGCTTGAACAACCATTGTATGAACTCCTTACACATCTAAAAAAAATTGAGTGAGCACTCAATCATTTTTTCTTGATTATACACTTATTCTTCATAGATTTCAACTATACCGTTTCCACAGCTTCTAACAAAAGCTGTTCATGATAAAAATAGATCTATTTTTCCTTATGAAAGATTATCAAACTATAACTCAAAGAAATCCGACTGCTTATAAAAGCAGCCGGATTTTTATATATCTAATTTTTCAAAAAATTTGCCTGTTGACTGCTTTTCTTTTAACTTCTCCAGCAGCTCATTTTCCAGAAAAGGACTTAGTTCGTCAAAATCTTGACAAACCTTAAAAACAGTCTCTCTATCTATATGGCCAAAAGTTAGTTCATAATAGTCCTTATGATGATGCCAGTTCTGGTCATAATTGATATCTTTCCGTTGATAGTAAACAATATTTTGCTTCGATGTCAGGTAAAGCTTCTGCGTCAGAATGCTTTTCTGATCTTTGGACAGCTTGCTCCGACTGAAAATTTTAACTCCTTGAAAAATCTTGCGCTCATGGATACCCTGATTTGTGACTTTTAATTCAACTCTTTTATAGTGCATATAGTTACCTCCAAAAATTACTTTCATTATATCAGACTCTGGCAGATTTTCAAGCAAAAGTGTCATTTCCAAAAATCTTTAGTCGCCTCTAGAATCTCTTCCGTTGATGTCACAGTAGCCTCAATAATGCTCTTGCCAGTCTTTTTCAGATAAGCTTGTATCAGATGATAACCATAAGTATAGCCCGCAGCATAAGGCATTCCAACTGGTATCTGACCCTGTATCTCAGCTATTTCATCACCGTAAAGATAAGGAGCCATTTCCGCCATCCCTGTTAGCTGAAGCTGACTTGAGATGATGGGCTTAATCTCTTCTAACTGCTCTGGACTGGTTGAAGTGACCCAAGATCCGATGAGATCTTTGCCATAAAGCTCAGCTGCAAAAGACTCTGCCAATCCTTCACTGACTACCCAGTCTGCTAGTGTCGTCTGCTGGTTCCATTTGATAAATTGGAAGCGGACATTATGATTGCACTCGTGGGCCAGAGCCGCTTGCACACGTGGCAAAGTATAGTCATTCGGTAGCAGACTAAGCATGAGATAACCTGGAATTCCACCATCTCCGCTATAACCCTTATTGAGCTGTAACATGGCCTTTTCAGGGTTGCCCAATAAAATAGTAAAATGGTAATCCTCAACCTCTAAATCATAGCCAGCTTGCTCAAAAAGACCAATACTCCTCTTGATGGTATCTTGACAATTTTGCCAGAGTTGATCAGAACTTAGAGCGTCGATAGCCGGTCTATCCTTTTCCGAGAGAGTTGCAGGCAACTGATTCATAAAGCCAAGTAGAAACAGAGCATCAAATCCTCCAGGATACTTCGCTTTTAAAGGAATGTGTTGAGTTTGGTATTTCGTTGCAAAAGGTGCTAATATTTTGGCTCGAAAGCAACCTTCTCTCTTTTCTAAGGGTAGCTCTAGCATCTCTTGATAAACTTTATCTGAACGAATCATATTGATTTTCATAGTAATCTCCTTTCTTATCTACTATTAGTATAATCCCTTACCCAAGGTCAGGGTCAAGAAGAAAATTGAATTTCTATCAAAATTCTAGTAACTTTTGGAAAAAATGACATACTAAATCTTTCGTATCAGACTATAATTTCAAGTAGGTTTACCCATTTTAAATCAAAACGATCGAGGTTTTTTTGAAGCTTCATCTTCTATCAAAACTTCTTCTTCCATAGCATTTTTTATTTTTTTGCCCAAAGATAATAACGTTTCTACATCAGAGGGTTTGCTTGTCCCCAGAGGATTCCAAGTAGAAGATGATAAACTTTCATATTCCTTAGACCGAACTCGAAATTTAATGTTATCCCCCTTGGTGTCTATGTCTACATTTAAGGCTCTCGCCCCCAGTTTAGGCTCCTTATTTTTTATCCTACAGAAAACAACTTCTCCTGATACAATCTCCTTTCCATCACACCAAATCCTAATATTTCTTCCAGATAATTCTACGACAAAATTCTTCACTAGACTACCTTGTATTTTTTTAATTAAAAGAAAACTAATACCAAAAAACACTAATACTATCGTATAAAGAAAAAGAGGTTGTGATTTAAAAAAATCATTCAGTTTTAAATAGAATATAGCCAACTGTATTCCCAATACAGGAAGCATGAGGAACATGGGAAAAAGGATACCAATTATTATATCTGATTTTGCTGTTGTCGCTGTAAATTCATATCTTTCCATCAATATCACCTTTATAACATTTCCTTTTTATAGGACATTAATCCCATACTAAGACGGATGCATCAGGGAGTTCAATCTCCCTTTCCCCTAGCAAAGATAAATTTTGAACTATTCTAAGGATATTGTACCACTATTTCTGCAAAAAATACCTTAGCAAACATAATCTCCTTCCACAGATACATCATCGCTTTATCGAGCGTTGGAGTTTGATTAACATGGTTCTCTAATCAAACTCCAGAACTTTATGATGAAAATCTTATGGAACAACTGGAGACACTTTATAAATTTTCTCTTTTCAATTATAAAGAAAAACCGCTACTCCTAAGAATAGCGGTTTAATCATATTTTTAAGCTACTAATGTAGTTGCTCTATTACTTAAGAGTAACTGAAGCTCCAGCTTCTTCCAATTTAGCTTTGATTTCTTCAGCTTCTGCAGTTGGAACGCCTTCTTTGATGACACCTGGTGCACCATCAACAAGTTCTTTAGCTTCTTTAAGTCCAAGACCAGTGATTTCACGTACAGCTTTGATAACGCCAACTTTTTTATCACCAGCAGCTGTCAATTCAACGTCAAATGAATCTTTAGCAGCACCAGCATCAGCAGCACCAGCTGCAGCTACAGCTACAGGAGCAGCTGCAGTTACACCAAATTCTTCTTCGATAGCTTTTACAAGGTCGTTCAATTCAAGGATTGAAGCTTCTTTAATTTCAGCAATAATGTTTTCAATGTTCAATGCCATTGTTATTTCCTCCAAATAAGTTTTAAATTTTATAATAGTTTTTCCGTAGCTATGCTACGCTGCGTAGCTTAAGATTAAGCTGCGTCTTCTTTGTTGTCTGCAACCGCTTTGACTGCAAGAGCAACGTTGCGCACTGGCGCTTGAAGTACAGAAAGGAGCATAGAAAGAAGTCCTTCGCGGTTTGGAAGAGTTGCAAGAGCAACGATTTCTTCTTTAGATGCGACAGCGCCTTCAATTGCACCACCTTTGATTTCAAGTGCTTCAGCGTTTTTAGCAAAGTCGTTCAAGATTTTCGCTGGTGCGATAACATCTTCATTAGAAAATGCTACAGCAGATGGTCCAACAAATACTGATGCAAGATCTTCAAGACCAGCTTTTTCAGCTGCACGACGCAAGATTGAGTTTTTAATAACTTTATACTCAACTTCGCTTCCACGAAGCTCACGACGAAGAACTGTATCTTGATCAACTGTCAAACCACGAGCGTCTACAACGACGATAGATGCAGCAGCTTTCATTTTTTCAGCTACTACGTCAACTAGTTCCGCTTTTTTAGCAATAATTGCTTCACTCATTAGTGTGTTCACCTCCGTAATTATTTTGCTTGGGGAATTTTTCCAAAAGAAAAACGCGCCCAAACCTAGACACGAAAGTACAATACGCTTCTTTTTACATGATACGTTTTGTCCTCGGTAGGATCTTTATGAGTCGAGCTCCCCTACTGTCTTAGGCAGTTTTTTCAAACCGTATATAAGTATAGCATATGCAAAAAAAGAATGCAAGATTTTTGCAAACTTTTTTTGAAATTTTTTTAAATCTCGACTGTCAAAACTTTGCCTTGCTTGACAACCTGTTCTCCAGCGATATAAACATCATCAACATCACTGGCTTTGACTGCATAAACTAGGTGAGAGAGCATATTTTCCTGAGGTTGGAGATGGATTTTCCCTTTTGGTTGAATAACGAGGAAATCTGCTTGCTTACCGACTTCTAGGCTTCCTATCTGATTTTCCATTCCAAGAACCTTAGCACCTTCTATCGTTAGAGCTTTGAGAGCTGTTTCGATAGGAA
This sequence comes from Streptococcus sp. CM6, assembly GCF_000526095.1. NCBI lineage: Bacteria > Bacillati > Bacillota > Bacilli > Lactobacillales > Streptococcaceae > Streptococcus > Streptococcus sp. CM6. Next base: position 24,345 of record NZ_JATS01000019.1, read on the forward strand.
ATTGGCTGGCATCTCCACTCTTCATTTTCTGAAGGAGGGCTGCTGTCCGTCCTTCCTCAAACATATCTAGATTGTTATTGGAAGCAACCGAGTCAGTCGCAATCCCCACTGCTACTCCTGCTTTTTGGAGTTGGATGATTGGAGCGATTCCTGAGGCCAGTTTTAGATTACTGATAGGATTGTGGGCGATAGCCACTTGGGAGGTTGCCAAACGTTCAATTTCTTGTTCGTTTAGTTCGACCCCATGAGCAAAAACAGACGGATAATCTAAGTAACCCAGTTCTTCTAGAAAGGCGAGGGGGCGTTTGCCATAACGTTTCAGGATAATTCCTGATTCCTCCTTGGTCTCCGCCACATGGATGTGGATGGGAATGTCCAGCTCTTTTGCCATATCTAAGCTCGCTTCCAGCAAGTTTCTACTACAACTGTAGGGAGAATGTGGAGCTACCATAACCTTGAAATTTGAATTTTCATATCCTAAGATTTCCTCTATGATGGACCGTGTTCTACTTATGGTCTCAGCAGTTGTTTCTGTCCCTGAAGAAAAGAGGGTCGGTGAGAAATAACAACTCATCTTAGATGCCTTAACTACCTGATAAATTCTCTCAATATCCACACCATTAGGATTATACATATCGTTGAAGGTTGTTGTCCCTGACTGGAGCATCTCTGTCAGAGCTTCTTTGACTGCCTTGGTAGTCATATCGGGAGTAAATCCTGCTTCTGCTGGCCAAATATAGTTATTGAGCCATTCATGGAGATTACTATCATCCCGGATCCCTCGCAAGCCTGTCATAGCAGAGTGGGTATGGCAATTGACCAAACCAGGCATAATCCAGCCTCCTTGATAGTCTATAATCTGCTCAGCTTGCTCTAAAATCTCTGGCTTTTCTTGACCGACATAGACAATTTGGGAATCCTTAACGGCTAAGACACCATCCAAATAAACATGGAAATCTTGATCACAAGTCACGATATTTACATGCTGATAGACTTTCATTGTTTTCTCCTTCTAAGACCCTGATTTTTCTAGCTATTGTAACAAAAAAGTCACCCGAAGGCAACCTTTTTTGTCCATAAGATTTCAAAATAGAAAGGATTATTCATAGCTAAAAGCTGCTGCTTTTTGCATTTGGTAATACTTGCCCTTTCTAGCCATGAGCTCTTGATGATTGCCATGTTCCACAATGTCACCATCTACCAAGACAAGAATCAAATCCGCATCCTGAATGGTTGACAAACGGTGAGCAATGATAAAACTTGTGCGCCCCTTCATGAGTTTGGCAAAGGCATCCTGAACTAGCACTTCTGTCCGTGTATCGATGGATGATGTCGCCTCGTCTAAGATAAGAATCTTTGGGATAGCTAGAAAGACTCGGGCGATGGTCAAGAGCTGAGCTTGACCGACAGAGAGAGATTCCCCTGAATTTTCCAACTTAGTATCGTATCCCTGTGGCAACTGTTGGATGAAAAAGTCTGCATTGGCTGCCTTTGCAGCAGCAATCACCTGCTCCCGACTGGCATCAGGATTTCCAAAGGCAATATTATCATGAATGGTTCCTTGCTTGAGCCAGGTTTCTTGGAGCACCATGCCAAACTGCTGTCTCAATGACGCTCGGGTATAGTCGTAAATGGAACGACCGTCTAGCAAGATATCTCCCGAGTTAATGGGATAAAAACGCATGAGGAGATTGATAAGAGTTGACTTACCAGCACCTGTCGGACCAACGATAGCTACCTTGCTACCAGCTGGGATATCGATAGACAAATCCTTAATCAAGATCTTCTCAGGATTGTATCCAAAAGAAATATGTTTAAAGGAAATAGCTCCCTTGACTTGGTCGCTGGTCAAGACTTCCTTACCTGTTTCAACAACCTCAGGACTTTCTAAAACAGCATAGACACGCTCTGCACAAGCGAGAGCACTTTGCAACTCGGCTAGTACTGAAGAAATATCGTTAAAGGGCTTAGTGTACTGCTGAACATAGTTCAAAAAAGTCACTAAACGCCCGATGGTCAAGGTGGATCCCATCATGATACGATAGGCTCCCACTCCAGCAAGAAGAGCATAGATGAGTGCATTAACAAAGCGAGTTGAAGGATTGACCGTTGATGAATAAAAGATGGCTGACTGAGAATAGCCTGCGTAGTTGGCATTCGCCTCATGCAGTTTTTTGATAAACTCTGTTTGAGCATTGAAGGACTGGATAATAGTCTGCTGGCTAAGCGATTCTTCAATCAACTGAGTCTGAATCCCCCTGGTCTCTGTTTGCTTCTGAAAGAGATGATAGGACCGTTTGGCAATAAAGCGTGAAATCACCATGGACAGGGGCGTCAACAGCAAGACCAAGAGGGTCATGAGGAGATGAATTTGAAGCATGGCTAAAATGCTAACCAAAATCATCAAGACGCCAATGAAAAATTGGTTAAAAATCATGGTCAAGCCAGCTGCCAACTGTTCTATATCTGTAGTCACACGACTAACCATCTCTCCACTGCCCTGCCGATCCACAAAAGCAATCGGTAAACGATGGAGCTTATGAATGATTCGCTCTCGTAAATCTTTAGTATAAGAGAAGATTAGGCGATTATAAAGAAGAGGATTGGCCCATTGTACCAGAGTATTTCCTATGACTACCAAAATCATCTGGATGAAAATCTGCCAAAAAACTGGTGAAGAACCAGCCACAAGGACTTGGTCAATGACTTGTCCAATCAGAATAGGTAGGTAAATTGACAAGCCAACTTGGGCAATAGTTCCTAGAAAGGCTAGGAAAAGGAGGAAGGGATGGCTTGCTAAATCTACGGCTAAACGTTTGAGCGTCTGGTTTGCAGTTTGTCGTTTCATGCTAGTCCTCCTTTCCATGTTGGGATGCATTGATTTCACGATAAACTTGACTAGTCTTCATCAAATCCTCGTGCTTGCCAACAGCTAGGAGCTCACCTTTTTCCAAGAGGAGAATCTGGTCAGCCATCTGGAGTGTCGAAGTCCGTTGAGAAATCAAGATTAAGCTCGTATTTGGCAGATTTTCTCGAATGGCTTTCAAGAGCTTGGACTCAGTGATGGTGTCCAGTGCCGAGGTCGCATCATCTAGGATGAGAAATGGAGCTTGGCGCAAGACTGCTCGTGCGATAGACAGCCTTTGTTTTTGTCCGCCTGAGAAATTTCGCCCTCCTGCCTCAACAGTGGCATCCAAAAGTCCTTCCTTTTCACTGACAAAATCCTTAGCTTGCGCAATTTCCAAGGCCTGCCAGAGTTCCTGGTCAGATACTTCTCGATTGAAACCCAATGTCAAGTTGGAACGAATGGTTCCCTTAAAGAGTTCGACCTTTTGGGGAACATAGGCAATCCAAGACCGCCACTGCTCAAGATTACGAGGACTACATCCATCTCGATAAAGGGCAATGCTTCCCTTGTCTGCTGGGTAAAGTCCAAGTAAGACTTGCACCAAGCTTGATTTCCCAGAACCAGTACCCCCAATGATACCAAGGATTTGCCCTTGCTTCATATCAAAGGAAATATCTCTAAGAGAAGGCTGAGCCGCATCAGGATAGGTAAGGGTTAACTCTTTGACTTGTAAAACCTGATCGTTGGTAACTTGTTTTTCTTCTAACTCTGAATGGATATCTTCTGGAGCTTCGGCAAAGATTTCCTCGATTCGCTTGGCTGAGATATAGGACTGATTGAGGGAATTGATCAGCATGGCGAGCTTAACCAATTCCACCAAAATCTGCAAGAGGTAGTTGATAAGGGCGATAAGAGCACCTTGGCTAAGTAAACCTCCTTGAATAGAAATATAGCCCTGCCAGATGATAACGAGGAGAGTCCCATTAACAATCAGATAGGTCAGAGGTGTTAATAAACTAGACCAGAAGCCTGTCTTTTCTTGCAATCTGGCATAAACTTGGTTAAGGGTTTGAAAAATCTGTAACTCTCGTTTTTCCTGGCCAAAAGCACGAATAACTCGCATTCCTTGCAATTGCTGGCGCGTTTCCTGAACCAGCTGGTCCGTTTTCTTTCTGAGACTACTGTAGAGAGGATTGACCAGTCGAGAGAGACCGACAATGACAATGGTCAGAATGACAACCATAACTAAAAACCAGAAAGTTAGCTCAGCCGAGATGCGATAGGCCATAAAGATAGCCCCAAAGACGATAATAGGCGCTCGCAAAAAGAGGCGCAGGAATTGATTGATCCCAGTCTGTATCTGGTAGGTATCAGAAGTCAAGCGAGTCACCAAGCTCGAAGTTGTCAGACGGTCTCTGCTATCCTTGGGCAAGGAAAGAATATGACGATAAAGGTCGTCTGTCAGTTCTTTGGCAAACCCAACCGCTGCCTTGGCTGAGTAAAACTGGGCTATCAAGGCCACTAAAACACCAATCACTGCAAAGATAAGGAGCAGGCCAATCTGCATCCAAAGGTGCCCTTGATCTCTCTGGGGCAAGGACTGATCAACAATCCCTGCAATCACCATGGGAACCAAGAGTTCAAAAACAGCTTCTAGTAGCTTGAACAAGGGGGCTAAAATTGATTCTTTGATGTAGGGTTTGAAGTAAGATAGTAAGTGTTTCATAAGTCCCTTCTATTCTTATTCTGGAAATGAAGAAAGTGGGAAGTCCCACCATCTCCGTTTTATTTGTTTAAGTAAGGTAATAGATAGCCATATCCTGCTTTTTCCATCTCATCCTTGGCTACAAAGCGTAAGGAAGCAGAATTAATACAGTAACGCAGACCACCTAACTCCTGAGGTCCATCTGTGAAAACATGACCCAAGTGAGCATTGCCTGACCGAGAACGAACCTCGATTCGCTCCATTCCATGACTCAGATCTTTGTAATAGTGAATTAATTCCTTAGAAATCGGACGACTAAAACTTGGCCAACCACAACCTGAGGCAAACTTATCCTTAGCAAAAAAGAGTGGCTCACCCGTCGTGATGTCTACATAAATCCCTTCTTCAAAAGTTTGGTCATAAGCATTACTAAACGGCGCCTCTGTAGCAGCTTCTTGCGTAACACGGTAAGACTCTGCTGACAAACTTTCTTTTAACACTTCTTGACTAGGCTTTTCATAGTTGGATGCGTCAATCAATGGCTTCTCAGCATCGGTCACATCGATATGACAGTAACCAGAAGGATTTTTCTTAAGATAGTCTTGGTGGTAGTCCTCAGCCAGAATGTAGTGGCGAAGTCTCTCCACTTCCACTGCAATCTTTCGACCAAGCATGCGCTCCTGCTCCTGCACCACTGTGTAGATGGCTGGCAAGTCTGCTTCATCTTGGTAATAAATACCTGTTCGATATTGGCGACCACGGTCATTCCCTTGTTGATTAATCGATAAAGGATCGATGACTCGGAAATAATAAAGTAAAATCTCTCTTAGTGATACTGTATTCTCATCATAAATCACTTGAACCGTTTCTGCATGGTCTGTTTCTTTGAGTAACTGATAATTAGTCGTTTCGACTTGCCCATTAGCGTAGCCAACACTGGTTGCTAGCACTCCAGAAATACGTGAAAAATACTCCTCTAAGCCCCAAAAACAACCACCTGCTAGATAAATTTCTGCCATCTTCGTTTCTCCTCTATCAAGTTTTTAACTAATACTCTTCGAAAATCTCTGCAAACCACGTCAGCGTCACCTTAGAATATATATGTGACTGACTTCGTCAGTTCTACCCACAACCTCAAAACAGTGTTTTGAGCTAATTTCGTCAGTTTCATCTACAACCTCAAAACCATGTTTTGAGCAACCTGCGGCTAGCTTCCTAGTTTGCTCTTTGATTTTCATTGAGTATAGACTTCTTTTCAAAAAAAGGATAGGAAACCCTCGAATCGAGTGTTTCCCCATCCTATCATCTATTCTTTATTTTGCTTCTACACGAACACCTTGGGTATCCACCTTCAAATCATGAAGTTTGCCTTTGAAAGACTGCTTTTGCAATTCAGCCTTAATCTTGGGCATCTTGTCATGAGAAGCCAGAACCATAACTGTCGGACCAGCTCCAGAAAGATAGGTTGCATAGGCACCATTCTCTTTGGCTACTTGCTTAATCGTCGTAAATTCACGAACCAGACTTTGACGATAGCGCTCGTGGAAGAGGTCTCCCTCAATCGCCTGACCAGCAGTCACCATGTCTCCTGCCAACAAGGCTGCAACTGCAACATTGGCAATCGAACTTGCCGCAACAGCTTCCTTGTAGGACAACTTTTTAGGCAAGACACCGCGGCTGTCTCTGGTACGCAATTCATAGTTTGGGATGTAGGCTAGAAAATCACACTCTGGGAAGTCTGCCACAATGGCTGAAACTTCTCCGTCAACAGAGCTCGCAACAACAAGATTTCCATAGATAGCTGGAGCCACATTGTCAGGATGCCCTTCAATCTTGGTCGCCAGCTGCAATTTTTCATTGTCTGACAAGTTGAGCTTGCCCAATTGATTAGCTAGTTCAATCCCAGCAACAATAACCGAGCTGGAAGAACCCAAACCACGTGCCAAGGGAACATCACTGGTCATTTTCAAACGTCTTGGTTGCAAGTCAGGTGCAATTTGTAAAGCAATCTTGAGTAAAAGGTTGCGCTCATCGTGTGGAATCCATTTGCCAATCTGATGTTCAATCAACCACTCATCCCGCTCTTCACAGACCTCAATTTGAAGATACTTGGTAACAGCTACACCGACCGAGTCAAAACCTGGACCGATATTGGCACTGGTTGCAGGTACAATAATCTTCATCCTATTCTCCTAACACCTTGAAGGTATTCAAGAGGTCAAATTCTGAAGCTTTGGCCAACTCAGCTGAAACATTCTCAAGCTGTGCTTTATTAATCTTATGAGTGATAATCACTACACGCGCCTTGTCACCCTCTTTGCCATCTTGGAGGATTTTCTTGAAGGAAATCTCTTGGGCATTGAAGATTTCAGCCAACTTCAAGACCTGACCTTTTGAGTCTGGAGCCAAGATTGAGAAGTAATAATTGGCTTTGACATCTTCAGGATTAGCCAAGACAAGTTCACGGCTATATTCGTTGAAGTCTTTACCAATGGTACCATCATTCAAGCGACGAACGATACGGACAATATCTGCTACAACACTTGTTGCAGTTGGTTTTTGACCAGCACCTGGTCCGTAGTACATAGACTCACCGATACCGATGGATTCAACAAAGACAGCGTTCATCACGCCATTCACACTAGCAAGTGGGTGTGCTTTAGGTAGGAAGGTTGGGGTCACTTCTGCGGCAATACCTGAAGGAGTTTCTTCGATAGAACCAACCAATTTCACTACATAACCAAGCTCTTGAGCTACAGCCACATCCTCAGGTGTGATGTTGCGGATTCCCTTGTGAGCTACATCGGCAAAGGCAACCTTCATCCCAAAGGCAAACTGGCTCAAAATGACCATCTTGTAGGCAGCATCAATCCCATCTACGTCATTTGTCGGGTCGCTTTCTGCGAACCCAAGGCGTTGTGCTTCAGCAAGAGCATCTTCGTAGGACCAGCCTTCTTCGACCATCTTGGTCATCATGAAGTTAGAAGTCCCGTTAACCACGCCAAGGACACGAGTGATTTTGTCAGAAACCAGCGAATTTGCCAACGTACGAAGAATTGGAATCCCACCAGCTACTGCTGCTTCGTAGTAGAGTGCCACATTGTGCTCTTTTGCGATTTCTAGCAATTCTGCGCCATGGACAGCCAAAAGGTCCTTGTTGGCAGTAACAACGTGTTTCCCAGCTTCTAAGGCACGAGTGATAAAGGTTTTAGCTGGTTCGATACGCCCCATCAATTCCACTACGATAGTAATGTCCTTGTCTGCTAAAATATCATCTACATTGGTTACAAAGTTAAAGTCATTTCCTGCTGCAAGCAAGCGGTTCTTTTCATCTTCATCCTTGACCAATACCTTGGCTACTTCAATCTCTGAATGAGCTGACTGGATAATTTTTTCTCCATTTTCCTTTAGGAGGAAAGGTACGCCACTTGCAACGGTACCAAATCCAAGTAAAGCAATTTTAACTGTCATGTTTGTCTCCTAGAAATTTTCTGATATAGCCATTATAACAGAATTTTGTGAAAATTCCTATCCAAGAAAACCACTATTTATAGATAGAAAAGAAAAGAAAAGAAAAGAAAAGAAAAAAACGAATCATCTGATTCGCCTTTTCTGATAAGTAAAAATTGATTTCTAAAAACTATGAATTCATTTTTTGAAGACCGAACACAGCGTCGTGATTGATCAAGATGTGACCATACTCTTGTAAAACCGAACGACTGATATCACTGTCGTCAGCAAATTCACGCATACGAGCCAAGAGCCAGGCTGCATATGGACTAGGATGATTCTCCACATCAACTAAGATTGTCAAATAATAGTGGTCATTCATCTTATAGAGTTCAGATGTTTCCATCTGGAAGTTAACAGTCTTTGCAAAAGCAACTAGGTCAGCAAGATTTGCGAAACGCAAGATATAGTAGATATAAGGTTCCTTCTTGCTCTCAGTCTCCTTGTTCGCTTGCTCTTGCTCTTCTTCCTTTGCTTCGACCTGCTCTAGAGATTGGATGGCCTCAATATCGTCCTTGGTCTTATCTGCAATGCTCTTTTCCAAGGTTTTGAGAAATTCATCCGGCGACATTTGGGCTAATTCTTCCATGTCTGGTAAGTCCGCCAAATCTTCAAAATCCAGATTCTGGTCAATCTTGGACTTGGTCACAAAGACGTCGACCTTATCAGGTTTTGGCGTCACGCGGAAACTCAGCATGCCACTATCCAGGAAATTGTCAGGCATATCCAATTCATCTAAAATAGCATAGAAAAACTCTTCGGTTTTTTCCTGAGGAACGAGAAAGTCTGCAATCTCCATTCCTCGGTCCATCAAATCATCTAAAGTCATTGTGATTTTCAGTGTTGTATCACTAATTTGTTTCATCTTCATATCTAGTAACCTCATACTTTCAGTCTATCTATTATACTAGATTTTTACGATTTTATCAAAAGAATGAAGCGAGAATATGATATAATACTAGATATGATTTTAGATTTAAGAAAGAAAGTTCAATGAAAAATATAAAAGTAAATGCCTTGGCTAGCTTACTGGTCAATGTTCTCAATATCGTTTTTCCACTGATAACCAACCCTTATCTGACGCGGATTCTCAGCAAATCCAATTACGGTTATTTCAATACGGCCAATACCTGGGCTAGCTTTGTTATTCCACTAGCTGCCTTTGGGATATACAACTACGGGATTCGAGCTATCAGTAAGGTCAAGGATGACAAGAATAAAATCAACTACGTCTTTTCTAAGTTGTTTTATATCTCGGTTTTTACCTCTCTCCTGACCACTGGTATCTACTTCCTCATTATCTTCTTTGACACCAGCATTGAGAACCTGAAAGTCCTCTACTACATCCTAGGGGCCCAAGCACTCTTCCAATTTCTCAATATCGAATGGATGAACGAGGCTTATGAAAACTATGCCTTCATCCTCTACAAAACGTTAATTATTCGAATTACCATGCTGGTCGCTATCTTCGCCTTCGTTAAAACGGCAGATGATATCGTTCCTTATGCTATCGTTATGACAGCGACCACTATCCTCAACTACCTGCTCAGTTTTCTTTGGATTAAGAGAGAAGTTTCTTTTGTTAAAATTGGATTCGTCGAATTAGCTAAAGCTTCTAAACCGCTCTTCACTATGCTTCTCTTAGCAAACGCTAATATGCTTTATACCTTGCTAGATAGAATGTTTATCACCAAGGGACCGGATGAAAACTATATTTCCTATTATACAATTGCCTATAGTATCGTCATGCTGATTGCCAGTGTCTTGAGTGGAGCTATCAACGTAAGTATTCCGCGCCTTGGCTACTATCTCGGTAAAAAGGATTACAAGTCCTACAATTATCTCGTGAATCAAGCGGCATCCTTATTCTATTTCCTTATGGTTCCAACTAGTATCGGGATTATGATATTGGGACGGTACGCAACTGTTATTTATTCTTCTGAAAAGTATCTTGAAGCAGGTATCGTAACCAGCGTCTTCGCTTTTCGTACCATCATCTGGGCTATTGAATTGATTCTTGGTAAACAGATTATCTTTATCAACGACCATGAAAATCGCTTAACTGCCTTTTACTTCCTCGGTGGTGGCGCCAATATACTATTAAATAGCATCTTGTATTTCAATAATATTTTTGCACCTGAGTATTACATCGCTACGACCATTATCGCAGAAACTATCGTAGTTTTACTTGAAATTCATTTTATCAAGAAACACCAACTGATTAGTTTAAAAGAAATTTTTATAACCTTAACACGTTATAGCCTCATATCCCTTGGTTTTATCCCAATCTTCTATATTTTCAAAATGATTTTCCAAATCAATTCCTACACAGTAAACTTCAATATGATTCTCATGGTTCTTTCCACCGTAGCAACTTGTGGTATCTATTATCTCTTGGCCCTCTTTATCGCCAAAGACAAAACACTCCACTATGCACTGAACCTTGTACTTGCTAAATTAAAACGAAATTAAAAAATCCCCTACTGATAAATTAGTTGCCAGTAGGGGATTTCTTCTTTATTCTTTTTCCTTCTTTTCAGAAGCGTTGGCTTCTAGGTTTGAATCTTGTTTAGATTGTTCAACAATAGAGGAATTAGATTCTTGTTTCTGTTCTGGCTTAACTGCCTCGCTATTTACAGCAGCAACAACCTGTTTCCAGATACCTTCTTCGTTTACTTTATAACCATCAGGTGTTGTTGCGTTCTTCAATAAAGAACCATCAGCTTGGAAATAGTACCAATTACCATCAAACTGTTTCCAACCTGTTTGCATAGCTCCTGATTCATCAAAGTAATAATGATCACCATTTACTTTATGAAGGCCAACCAACATGATCCCATCTTCAGGATTTAGATAATACCAGACGCCTTTGTCTTTTATCCAACCAGTTTTCATGGCTCCATTTGATTCAAAGTAACGGTAATGATTATCAGACCATTTCCAGCCAGTTTGCATGGCTCCAGATCTGCTAAAGTAATATTGCTTACCATCTACTTGATGAAGGCCGACCAGCATAATGCCTTCTTTTCCTTCAAGATAGTACCAAGCATCACCATCTTTCAACCAACCAGTTTGGACTGCGCCAGACGTAGCGTAATAATGCCAAGAATCATTTGACCACTGCCATCCAACTTGCATAGTACCTGCAGAGCTGAAGAAATAGTTCTTACCGTCAATTTCTTTAGAGCCTACAGCCATGATACCTGTTTCTGGATCCAAATAATACCATGATTCTTTATCTTTCAACCAACCAGTTTTCATAGCACCTGAGTTCGTATAGAAGTACCAGCTATTTTCTTGCCACTTCCAGCCAGTCTGCATGGCACCACTAGCATTCAAATAGTAACGAACACCATTGATATCTTGGCTTCCAGTTAACATGATGCCATCTTTATCCAGATAATACCATGTTTCCTGATCCTTGACCCAGCCAGTTTTCATAGCTCCAGAACTTGCAAAATAATTCCAGTGACCATCAACAAAGGTCCAGCCAGTTTGCATGACACCTTCTTGATTAAAGTAGTACGTGCTTCCATTGATATTCTTTTTACCGACAGTCTTTAGCCCATCCTCATCATAGAAATACCAATCTGAATCAATCTTTTGCCAAGTTGAAGGCTTACCTGCTGCTTGGAGTGCACCACTTTCGCTAAAGAACATCTTCTTGCCATTATAGACTTGATGTCCCGTTAGCATCTTCCCATCTGCCGCAAAGAGATACTTTTTCCCTCCAATTTCAGAGAGCTCGCTAAATCGTCTAGCACCATTTGATTGGATATAATACCAAGAGTCATCTAGTTTGAACCAACCACCAGTTTGCATTTTACCATTTTGGTTCAGATAGTAATCATTCCCTTTGGCATTTTCTCCCCAGTCGTCGTTAAGATGAAGCCAGCGACCTGCTTGCATTTGTCCTTTTCCGTTAAAGAAGTAAGTGGCTCCGCCAATCTCTCTCCAGCCGATAGCCATTTCTCCGTCAGTCAAACGATATTTCCAATAACCATCTTCTTGATACCATTTTTCGTCAACTACAGGGATATCAGGGAAGGTATTTGAAACATTAGCAAATCCTTTATCGCTAATATCAAAAACGGTAGCATCTTGAGTTTGGCTAGCAGCATGAAGAACCTGAATATTTTTCTTCTGAAGGTATTCTCTGGTTGAAGCAACATTAATATCTCCACCAGTTGTCTGAATAACCATTTTTGGTGATAAGTTTTCAAGGAAATTAATCGTATTTGAAATTGTCGCATCATAATGGTGGTTCCATTTCATCATATCAACCTTGCCGATAACTGGACCTAACTTATCTTCTGCTCCCTCGGCATTATCCAAATCTCCACCAAGATAGATCCTCTTTCCTGCCACAGTCACCACTGAAACAATGGAGTTGGAGTTATCATCTCGAACTCTTTTCAGATTCCCATCAGCATCATATTCATTCTTATAGTTATAGAGTTGGATATCCATATCACCTAATTTAAAGTGACTATCCTCATCTGTAATATTCTGAATAAGAGTAACCCCTCGTTTTTGAGCCGCTCTCAAAGCATTATCATAATTAAAAAGATTATCCCAAAGTCCCCAGTGTGAGGTGATCCGATCATCTGAATATTTTTTCAGATAAAACTTATCAACTTGATAACGATTAAGTATCTCATCTGCTCCGCCGATATGATCACTATGGACATGAGTTCCTAGAATAAAATCTAATTTTTTTACACCTATTTGATCCAGGTGGCGAATCAAGCGATCTTCCAATACTTGATTATTTCTCATGGAAATTCCCCAGCGGCTTGGATAGCGTGGGTCACTTCCATCAGGGAAATCATAGTCTTCTCCCATATCAATCAAAGCATAATGACCATTACTTTCCAGAAGGATGGCATCACTTCCAGATTTTGCTTTAGTATTTATGAAATGGATACGATTGCCCGAACCTGCAGAGATAGTATCTGCATCTACTCCTTGCGATAACTGAATCAGTAATAGAAAGAATGCGAGAACACTATATCTAACTGATTTTAATAACCATTTATTTTTCACCTTGAACACTCCTTTATCTTAAACAATAAGCAACTTTTACTAATCTAATCAATCCAGTAGTTTTTATCCCCTCCTGGAACTTGTTGCTCAATAGGGGGTGGAGTCATATAGTTTTCTCCAAATTCGTAGACAAGTATTTCATGGTATTTTCTCGGAACCTTGACCACAATGTTTTCATAAGGTATATCAATCAAATCATAGAGCCATTCTTTTTTTATACCATTTGGATAATAAGGGTCATAGATAGTACAAGTAAGATCTGTTGCTTGATCTACACTATACTTCAAAGCAAGGCTCTCTAATTTTTGATTCCATAGCTGTGGGGAAGTTAAGCGGAAAATAGCTGATCCCATATAACGAGGGAGGTTTTTAAGTCCCCCATTCTCAGACTTGATCCCTTTAAAATTCAAAGAAGAAAGACGAATCAAATATTTGTAGAGCCTCATTTTCTTACGGTCACTTTCTTGTGTTACGACACCATCATATGGAAAAATGTCAACACAAGTTCCCAATACGACCGTTGGGTCTACGAGGTTAGCATCTCGACGAGTCCTTACATCATAGACTCTCATATAACTGTATGGGTATCCCTTTGTTTCTCTGAATGAAATCAATTTGTAGTAGGGATGATTTTCATTTTGTAAAACCTTATACAGTTTTTCAAATTCATCACGCGCCAAGGAAATATCTGTATCATCATCCCAAGGGATAAATCCTTTATGGCGTACAGCTCCTAGTAAGGTTCCAAAATCAATAAAGTATTTGATTTGATGTTGTTCACAAAGCTCATGTAGATACTTTAAAATATCCAATTCTACTTGCTTGATTTCTTCAAGAGTTAAAGTTCTTTCAGACATAGGTTTTATTCTCCTAAATTTGACTATATTTTTAAACGTTTCTTAATTTCAATCCCGTCATTTAGACCTTTTAACAATCTTCCATAATTTAAAATCATGATGAGATACTCTTTGTTCAACCGGTGGCAATTGCATATAGTCTCCGTAGTCTGAGGTCAAAATTTCATGATAATTTTTCGGAATGGTAAATTCCTTACCTTCAAATGTTCCAGTAGTAGCTTGTTCCAGCCATTCACGTCTCCACACTGGTTTGTTCATATCTTTGTAGATAAGATAATCCACTTGCTCATAATCTGAGACTTTACGGGATTTTGCAAGCTCTTCAATCTGGGCAACGTATTTGTTCGTATTGGTGAAATAGAAAATAATAACTGACACATAGCGTAGCAGTGAATTCAGTACACTTTTCGTATTAGTAATGCCTTTAAAGGTGTAGCAACTCAATTGACGTTTCTTTATCAGTTTCGTCATCTTGTTTTTAAATTCTACGTCATCCTCGTAGCCATCTACAGGGAAAATATCTACATAGATTCCCATATTGGAATCGATGCGAACATCTTCTTCTAGCAAGTAGGTATGGTTATCCTGCACTTTCATGAAGGGATAGACATAGTTGAGATTGTTTTTATAAGACATGACCTCGTAACGTTCATCAGGGTTAGCGATAAGGTAGTCTTGCAATTTTTCATAATCTTCTCGTAACATGCAGATATCCATGTCATCATCCCAAGGGATAAATCCTTGATGGCGAACAGCACCAATTAGACTTCCATATGCTAAGAAATACTTAACCCCAATTTTCTGACAAACTTCATGAATATACTCCATGATTCCAAGTTCCATCTCTTGAATTTCATTGACATCTGTTACTTCTTGGTACCGAACTCCTTCATCCCGTTTGCAGACTACGAGTCCATAGCCAATCGCTAGCCAGAAGATGATATTAATAAAGTTGGTTGAATACATAATCTGACTTTCAAATAATTGACCAAACAAGATACCGAAGAAAAGGATCATGATCAATTTATCAGTATTTTTCTTTGAAACAATCAAATACGTTAAAAAGCGCTTGATGACATAAGCCAGTACAAGAAGGAAGGATACCAAACCTAGAACTCCCGAACTGACAAATATGGTCACAAAAATGTTATGGAAATTCCCACCGATAAGGGAGTTTTGAATCTCAAATTTACTGAAATATTCTGTATAGTAATCTGGAACATTTCGTACACCATAACCAAAAATTGGTTTTGTACTTCCCATCTTGATGGCATTTTTCCAGATATAGGTTCTACCACTTGGTGTTGTTTCAATCAGATGGAGCTCACCATTCTTCTTAGCGACAGACGAATCTGTTTCAGCATAGGATTGTCCTTTGTTTAAATCTAAGACAGTCGTAGTTTCAGATGAAATATAGATTGAAGTTACATAGCTTAATCCAATATTAGTTGCAGTAATCAGCAAACCAACAACTATAAAAGTGAGGAATCGTTTAACGATACTTCCTCTAGTAGCAAAGAAACTATAGAGTCCAATCATGAGAAGTAAAGAAAGTAAGGCTCCTCGACTTTGCATCGTAGCGAAGTAAACTAATTGAATCACATTGTTCAGTTTAAGATAAACAGAATACTTACTTCCTTTATGGATCAAATACATAGCCAAAATAATGCTAATGTATGAAAATATCGCACTAGCATTAGGATTAACAATTCCCCACAGACGTCCATTCATGACACCATAGTAATAAGATTGTTCGCCAATCTTAAATAGGATAAGGACTCTACTTACCAATAAACCAAACGCAAAAATTGCTGAAGAAAAAGATACAATTTGAACCGTATAGGCAATCCAGTCAAATAATTTTTTAAGTTGCCCTGATTGTAACATGGTAAATAATAAAACATAGGTTACCATGAAGAGGATTTCAATCACATTTCCAATCAGATGTCCAGAGCGATTGAAAATAGCAGATAGCAGATGGCTTCCAGCTAATAGTCCAAATAAGGATAGAAATTTACGATCTACTGTGATTTCTTTCCACTTAAACAATAAAGTATAGCAAATATAAAGCACTACAATCGCTGACAATCCCTTATAGAGGGGATTTGCTATCTTATAAACCAGTGAACTCATACTTAAAATCGAAATGAAAACAAATAGATACGCAATCCATAGTTTTGATTTTTCAAAGTATTCATCCATTTTTGAAAAATTCATTTTCAACTCCTTCTCATGATATTAGTTTTTTAATCCAACAATTTTCTTATATAGCCATGGAGAAATGACAAGTGAAAGGATCGCTACCTTGCGAAAAGTAGTGAAATAAGCATCCTTCCATATTTCGCGTCGATGCTGAACAATCCAAGTCCTCAGCTCGGCTTTCTCCTTTTGATACTCTTCACGTGAAGTAAAGATAATTTTATCGTAAACTGTGATGTACGACCAACATTCTCTGTTTATTAATTCGTATTTTAAATTAGGAAAGGCTTGCGAAACTTGAGCGATTATTTGCTGATAAGCTTCTATTGTGTCAAATACATGTCGATTAACAGATGTTGTTGCACTTCCCTCACGATGATCATAATAATAAACAGGTTTGTCAATAAATACGCTACTGCATCTTGTCTTTAGTAGCAATTCAGTTAAAAATAGGGCATCTTCAGCTAGGTGATAATTTGTATTAAACTTTTCATCCGCAAGCAGGTCTCTCTTAAACAGTTTTGCGACTGGAAAAAATGACGTTCTGGTAGTCATCAATAGTTCCTTCATGGTTTCTTCTGTTGACCAGAGTTCTGTTTTTCCAGAATGTGGAGGTATATCAGTTACAATGCCGTTTTTGATATGGTGCAGAGGAGCAATTACAAAGCCTACATTCAACCCTTCAACTGCACTTGCTAAAGTAGCTAGGTAATCCTGGGTAACGAAATCATCGCTATCAATAAAGGTAACCCAAGAACCCGTCGCTAGCTGAATTCCCATATTTCTAGCATTTGAAACACCAGCATTTTCGATATGATAAACCTTGATATTCTCATACTGAGATGCTAAGCGATCACAGATCTGTCCACTGGAATCAGTAGAACCATCGTTGATTAAGATTAACTCAAAATGGGCATAAGTCTGTTGAAGAATCGACTCCACACATCGCTCCAGATAGGCTTCTACATTGTAGACCGGAACGATAACGCTTATTTTTTCTCCCATCATGCTCCATATTCTCCCTTGTATTCTGTATAAGACTTATCCATATCAGCTATGACAGCATCATGATGCGGTACTTGCTTGTCCGCTGGTGGTGGTGTCATATAGTCCCCAAAAGCAGTTCTGAGATAGGCATCATAGCCGACTGGGATGGGCATCTCTGTTCCTTCAAATGGCAAGAAAAGATTGTCTTCAAAGGATGCGATTGGGTATTTGTTTCGCATGTAGCCGGGACCTGAGCATAATTCCGTAATTCCATCGCTCTCAGCCAGACCATACTTGGTCATTTCTTTTTCAGCTTTTTTCCAAATGCGATAACGTAGAGATTTTGGAGTCAGGCCGAGTAAGATGCGACTTCCCCATTTCATGACTGCACCATGCTTTTCTGGGATAGTTTGGGCGCAAAAGAGTGAATAAATCAAGGCCCAACGAACCTGTTTCTTACGCTCAGCCGGATTTTTAGGATAATAATCCAAAGGTAACACATCCAAGGCCAAACCGTGGGGCAAATCCAAATCTTTCTGATAAGGCTTGATACAGGTGGTTTCCTTGTCACGAATGGTAATAAAAAGGTTACGGTCTACAAAATCCTTGTTACTCTTTGACAAGAAATAACGCTCATCTGCATAACGGGGCCACAGTTCTGCTAATTTTTCATAGTCCTTGCGGGGCATGAAAAAGTCTAAGTCATCATCCCAAGGAATGAAGCCCTTATTACGAAGGGCGCCAATAGCTCCTCCTCCACAGAGGTAGCACAACAAATCATGTTCTTTACAAAATGCGACGAAATATTCAGCCATTTCCAGGCTACGAGCCTGAATCGCTTTCAAATCACTCATATCTCTCCTCTTCTGTCCAATAACGAGTTATATCATTTTATTATACCATAAAAAAGCCTTAAAAATCTATCAGATAGTAAGAAAAACCAAAGCTCAGACCACCATTTCACTAGTGAATCAAACTTTGATTTTCATTTATAGCCTTTTATCTCATCCCCATTTGAGCAAGTTTGGTTTGGTATTTATTTTGATCGACAAGAAGTCCTTGCCCTCCATAGACATCATAAGCATCTACCCAATCACCAAGTTCTGGGACGGTGAGTCTTTCAATTCCATTTTGAGCACCTTCTAGAACAGATAAGCCATTGGTCAACAAGAAGCTATACGGTAGATTTGTTGATGTCATGCCAAAGACTTTTCCAAGTGCCTCAGAACCTGTGAAGAGTTTGGTTGGATCTTTGATTTGCTCAAGAACTGCTGACATGACTTGTTGTTGTCTCTTGGTACGACCATAGTCCCCTTCATCATCATCACGGAAACGAGCATAGTTCAGCAAGGTGGATCCATTCATCTGCTGTTTTCCAACTTTGATGGTTTGAGTTGGGGACTCTGTCTCTGTTGCATGAAGGTCATCTCCAACTGTGGCTTCTGTCAAAGGTTGACCATTCAATGTTGAGAATTGGGCATCAATCGTTACTCCGTCAGGGAAGAGGGTATCAATGGCTGTTGCAAAGGCCTGGAAGTCAACTAGAGCATAGTACTTAATATCCAAATCAAAGTTGTCTTTTAGAACCTTGCGGACCATTTCAGCCCCTTTTTGCCCTTCTTGTTCCCCAAGTTCATAGGCAACATTTAGTTTGTTATCCATTTGTTTCTGGCCATTTACAATCTTACTATACCCGTCGATATAAACTAAGTTGTCACGCATAAAGCTGACTAGCTTGATCTTTTTATCCGATCCGCTGACATTCAGCACCATGATCGTATCGGTACGGGTTTCTGCACTATTTTGACCGATACGGCCATCTGTCCCCATGACTAGGATATTCACACCGTCTTTGGTATCCTGACCGTTAAAGACCTCTACTTGAGCCGCCTTGGCGTCAGCTGGCTTATTTGTTGGATTGGCCGCTGACTGGAATCCTCGAAGAAACATGAAAATCATCCCTGCAGCCACACATGTAATCAACAGCAAGAACCAAGTCAGTATTCGTTTGAAGCGAATTCTTCTTTTTTTCTTTTTGACTTTAGGCAGAGGAGCTACCTTTTCACGTCTCTTAGATCGACTTCTACTGCCATAAGTCGGAAGATCAATATCTCTACCCCAAGTTTCTTCTTTTTCCTCTTGGTAGAAATGGTGAACTTCAGACTTGGGACCTGTCATTTTTTGTTGCAGATAATCAAACTCCCTCCGTTCACGGTCGTTGAGGTAATGAATATTTTTGAAGAGATAGTCATAACGTAACTGCTCGTGATGACTTAAAGGATTTTCTTTGCTCATTGACTCTCCTTTTCTAAATCAGTTATGGTAAAAATCGGGTAAGTTCCCAGAATCTTGTGCTTGATCCCAATGGCCTCTAGTTCTTGTCTGGCAAAATGAACCAGTTCTTTGTCACTATAGTCTACATCGATAATGAAAAAGTATTCTCCCAAGGCTGTTTTAAGGGGGCGACTTTCAATCTTTGTTAAGTCAATCCCTCTCCAAGCAAAAGTCGAAAGTGCCTTGTAAAGAGCACCAGGTAGGTTGTCTGGTAAGGTCAAGGCCAAACTCATTTTTTCAGCTTGTGAGTTCAAAGGAATCTTCGGTATCTCTGCCCCTAACACCCAAAAACGTGTGAAATTGGCTTCCATTTCCTGAATATCCTCTGCAATCAATTCCAATCCATATTCTTCAGCTGAACTTTTAGGAGCAATAGCTGCGTATGGCTGGTCTGGATGCTCTGAAATAAAGCGAGCTGCATAGGCGGTACTGGCTGTTACCTCAATTTTGGCCTCTGGATAGTGCATATCGATGAATTTCTTTCCTTGAGCCAGAGCCTGAGGATGGGAAAAAATCTTCTCAATTTTTGACTGACCTGGAACTGCCATCAACTGCTGATGAATGGGTTGAACAATTTCTGCAACTGCTTGGATGCGAGCCTGATGAAAAAGGTAATCCAAGCTTTCATGGACACTACCTTCAATGGAGTTTTCAACTGGTACCACAGAATAGTCCACAAAACCCTGTTCATAGGCCTTGATGACATCTGTGATATTGGCAAAAGCCTGCAATTCCTCTTTGGGAAATGCTGTCTGCACAACATGATGCGAAAAAGATCCCTTGGGACCTAGATAGGCAATTTTCATCTCAGTTCCTCTATAATTTCCTCTGGGCTTAACTTGGTCACATCCAGAACTTGACTAGCTACTTCCTCATACCATGTCTGTCTTTCTTGGAAAATAGCTGCCAGTTCTTCCTTACTATTATTTAGAAACAGTGGGCGCTGATTGTCCTTATCAGCTGCGATACGTTGGTAGAGGGTTTCAAAATCTGCTTTTAGGTAGATGTTATCAGGATTTTGCTTGAGCACGTCACGATTTCTTCGAGAAATGACAACCCCTCCGCCAGTTGACACAACTCGGTCCGTTTTTAGTAAGGCAGCTAGGACTTCTGACTCTACTTGACGAAAGGCCACTTCTCCTTTTTCAACGAAGAAATCCGCAATGGACATGTCCAAACGTTCCTCGATTAAGGAATCCATATCAATGTAGTCTGGGGCCAACCCTCTAGCGATTGTCGACTTGCCTGCCCCCATAAATCCGAGTAATACCTTAGCCATGAATCAAGCTCTCCAAATCCTCAAAGAAGCTAGGATAGCTGGTATTGATGGCTTCAGCACGGTCAAGTTCCACTTCTCCATCCGCAACCAAGAGGGCTGCGATGGCTGTCATCATTCCGATTCGATGGTCACCAAACGTATTGACTCTAGCGCCATGAAGTCTTGATTTCCCTTTGATAATCATCCCGTCTGCTGTAGGAGTGATGTCCGCTCCCATGCTATTTAAGGCATCTGCCACCACCTGAATGCGGTCAGTTTCCTTGACCTTGAGTTCTTCAGCATCCTTAATAACTGTTACACCTTGGGCTTGGGTCGCTAGAAGGGCAATAATAGGCAATTCATCAATCAAACGGGGAATCAAGGATCCACCAATCTCTGTTCCTTTTAAGTCAGAATACTCGACAGTTAGGGTTGCTGATTTAGCAACTGGATCGATCTCAGTTATTTCTAATTTTCCTCCCATGGCGCGAATGACATCAATAATACCAGTACGCGTTTCGTTGATGCCCACATTCTGCAGCACTACACGAGAATTTGGAACGATCAAACCTGCGACTAGCCAAAAGGCTGCACTGGAAATATCTCCTGGAACAACCACTTTTTGTCCTGTCAATTTTTGCGGCCCTTGGACTGTGATCTTTTTGCCATCCACACTTAAATGGCCTCCAAATTGCTGAAGCATATCTTCGGTGTGGTTACGAGTACATTCTTTCTCGATAATAACGGACTCCCCCTGAGCCTGCAATGCTGCAAACATCAAGGCTGACTTGACTTGGGCAGAGGCAATTGGCAACTCATAGTGAATCGTTCTTAAATTTTTCGTCCCTTTGAGGCGAAGAGGAGGCAGGTCTCGCTCAGTTTGCCCCGAAATGCTAACGCCCATTTTTTTCAATGGAATCGTCACACGGTCCATAGGACGTTTAGAAAGACTATCATCTCCAAACATTTCTACTTCGAAGTCTGCACCAGCCAGGACACCTGAAATCAGGCGAATCGAGGTGCCAGAATTTCCCATATCAAGAGCATCTTGAGGAGCTTTTAAGCCATCCATGCCCACACCTTGAATGGTAATAACCCCATCTTTGTCCTCAATTTCAACACCAAGGTCACGAAAGACCTGCATGGTTGAGAGCACATCCTCTCCACGCAGAATATCATAAACCTTGGTCTCTCCCTCAGCCAAACTACCAAAAATAATCGAACGATGGCTGATAGACTTGTCACCTGGAACCCGGATACTGCCTTGTAAGTGGCGAATGTTTGTTTTTAGTTTCATAGTTGACCTCATACTTGCAATACTTTTTCTTATTTTATCACAAAAAAGCCAGAAATTCCTGAAATTTCTGGCTTTTATACAGATAAAATACTATTTCAATAATTCTGAAATAGGTTCAAAGACAATTTTTTCAATGTCCGAAAGGTAAATGGACAATTGTTGCTGTTTGGTAAAGAAATCTGACAAAAGAGCGTTCTCTTGGATTTGTTTGCTGAAAGACTGCATCTTTTCTTGGAAAGAGGCGTCTGGCATTTGTCCCGTTTGCGCCATGACTTGGATTTCTTGCTGGAAAGCGAGGTAGTCTGCAAAAATCTTGCTAGCTTGTTCATCAGCTTGGATGGCATCTTTTGCTGTCTTAACCGCCTTGTATTCTGGTAATTCACGTAACCCGCGGCTAAGTTCGTTTGCACTATCGTAAATATTTGACATGATTTTCTCCTTATTTGATGACGACTGTATAGTCTGTATTTTCTGTAATTAAGCGTTCAGCTCGTTCTAAATCTTGAGCATTTTTAAATGAAATTTGTAGAATCCCATGAACATCTTCACGGTTTTCTTCGTTGATGTGGATATTAACCAAAGAAGTCCCACGAAGTAATTCCAAAATCCGCAAGATAACATCTTCTTCATCGGGAACATCGACATAGAGGTCATAAGAACTGTCCACACCACCACGCTTATGGATTTCCATGGCCTGACGTTGCGCACGCGCTTGGTTGAAAAAGTTCCAGATTTGCTCTTCATCTCCCTTGCTGATGGCTTGTCCAACCTCATCTAGGCGCTCCTTGAAATCCGCAATTCGCTCTAGAATAGTCTCACGATTGGACAAGAGAATGGAAGTCCACATACCTGGCTCGCTTTCCGCAATGCGAGTCATATCTCGAAAACCACCCGCCGCAAAGCGCCTTGCCATCTCATGTTCCTGAGCATAGACCGCAGTCTGCTCCATGAGGCTGGAAGCCAGAATATGCGGAAAATGGCTAATCTGAGAAATCACCCGATCATGCTCCTTGGCATCAATCTCGATAAAGCGCGCATGAAGTCCTGAGAGCAAATCCTTCATTTCCTCAAGCGTATCTGGACTAGTCAAGCTTGATGGTGTGAATATATAATAGGCATTTTCAAAGAGATTAACATCCGCAGAGGCAGCCCCTGTCTTGTGGCTACCAGCCATGGGATGGGCCCCGACAAAGCGAACAGGTTTGCCAGACAAATACTCCTCCGCTGCTTCCACAATGGCTGACTTGGTTGAGCCTGCATCCGAGATAATGACGCCTTCTTTCAAGTCTAAATCTGCCAGCTCCTTAATAAAAGCAATGGTCTGTTTGATTGGCAAGGTCAGAATGATAACATCTGCTAGAGGAGCGAAACTGGCAAAATCATCCGTCGCACGGTCTATCATCCCCCGTTCCAAGGCAATATCTCTCGAAGCCTGACTGCGATTATAACCCAAAATTTCATAATCAGGATGATCACGCTTGATACCGAGCGCCATCGAAGCACCAATCAAACCAAGACCTGCGATATAGATGTTTTTTGCCATGAGGACTCCTTAATAGTTCTTTGTATAGTCTCGGTGCTTGGCAACTGCCTCTTTTAATTCTTCAAGATTATCTGAGGAGAATTTTTCAAGGATTTCTTGCGCCAGAACCGTTGCTACAACGGCTTCCATGACCACACCTGCAGCTGGAAGGGCGGTCGGATCACTTCTCTCCACGGTTGCCTTGTAAGGTTCGTGGGTTTCGATATCCACACTCATAAGTGGTTTGTAAAGAGTGGGAATGGGTTTCATAACTCCACGAACAACAATTGGTTGCCCATTGGTCATACCACCTTCAAAGCCACCCAGATTATTGGTACGACGAGTATAGCCGTCTTCTTTAGACCAGAGAATTTCATCCATGACCTGGCTGCCTTTTCGGTAACCAGCTTCAAAGCCAAGACCAAATTCCACCCCTTTAAAGGCATTAATAGAGACAACTGCTTGGGCCAATCTGGCTTCTAATTTTCTGTCCCATTGAACATAGGATCCAAGGCCAACTGGAACGCCTCCGACGACTGTCTCCACAACCCCACCGATGGTATCACCGTCACGTTTGATTTGGTCAATATAGTCCTTGATTTCTTGTTCTCGTTCTTGGTTGACAATAGAAACTTCAGACTGGGCAGCTCGTTCCTTAATCTCAGCCACTGTCAGATTTTCAGGTACATCGATTTCCTTGCCACCAAAGACCACGACATGATTGGCAATCTCCATATCCAGTTCAGCTAAGAGACGTTTGGCTACTGCTCCAACTGCTACTCGCATGGTTGTTTCACGAGCTGATGAACGCTCCAAAGAATTTCGCAAATCGTCAAAACGGTACTTGATGCCCCCAACCAAATCAGCATGACCTGGACGAGGATGAGTGATTTTCCGCTTGCTTTTAAGGCGGTCTTCAATGTCCTCCGCAGACATGATATCCAACCATTTTTGGTGGTCCTTATTGATGACATCCATGGTAATAGGAGCCCCTGTCGTCTTCCCGTGGCGAACGCCCGAAGTAAAGACAACCTGGTCACTCTCAATCTTCATACGACCACCACGACCGTAGCCACCCTGACGGCGTTTAAGGTCTCCATTAATATCCTCAGCTGTCAAAGGAAGTCCAGCTGGAATTCCTTCAATGATAGCCGTCAATCGAGGACCATGTGATTCTCCTGCAGTTAAATATCTCATACATTCTCCTTATTTTACCAAGTAGTCTTTCATCTCTTCCAGAGAAACTGGGTGAATGGTCGCTGAACCAAGCTCTGGTACCAAGACCAGTTTCAAGGTGTTGCCACGCGCTTTCTTATCATGAGTCAAAGCCTGATAGAGCTTTTTAACATCCCAGTTCTCATAGTCAACTGGCAAACCAAATTTCTGGCACATCTCTCTAATGGACTGGGTTATTCCTTCTGGCATAAGACCTTTTTCCTCAGCAACCTTGGAAATCTGCACCATTCCCATGGCCACGGCCTCACCATGCATGACCTTGCCATAACCGGCCGTTGCTTCGATAGCATGGCCAATAGTGTGCCCAAAATTGAGGTAAAGGCGAACACCGTTATCCAACTCATCCTCAACCACCATCTTGCGCTTCACCTGACAAGAATGTTCAATCAAAGTCTCCGCATGTTCCAGTATACTCTCAACAGAACCATCCAGGTTCGTTAAGAGAGCCCAAAGTTCTGGATCCTCAATCAAGCCATACTTGATAACCTCACCCATCCCTTCAATCAACTCTCTTTTCCCGAGTGTTTCAAGGACAAGCGGGTCAATCAGAACCCCATCCGGTTGGGCAAAGGTCCCCACCATATTCTTAGCAAAAGGAGTATTGACACCTGTCTTTCCGCCGATAGAAGAATCAACCTGAGCAGTCAAACTAGTCGGAATCTGAACAAAGTGAATCCCCCGCATATAGGTAGAGGCTACGAAACCAGCCAGGTCCCCAACGACACCACCACCTAGAGCCACGATTCCATCGCTACGAGTCAGACCTTGCTTGACTAAAAATTCATAGACCTTCTGAACAGTTGTTAAATTTTTTCGTTCTTCGCCTTCTAAAAAGTCAAATACTGCTACCTGAAAACCAGCATCTTCTAGGCTGAGTTTAACCTTCTCTGCATAGAGAGAAGCTACATGGTTATCAGTCACGATAACCACTTTTTGCGGTTGCCAGAGTTCTCGCAACCACTGACCTGCTTGCGATAGACAACCTTTTTCAATTTGAATATCATAAGGATGATGCGGAATATCGATTCTGATTTTCATAGTAGGGTCTCCTTTTCACTATTTATATTTTTCTGTTAAGGACTGCCAAATCTCGTCTGTTGGCATTTCTTTACCTGTCCACAGTTGAAAAGCTTCAGCAGCTTGATAGAGTAACATCCCCAGGCCATTGACGGCTAGATTGCCCTGACTTCTAGCCCATTTCAAAAATGGCGTCTCAAAGGGTTGGTAAATAATATCTGCCACCAAGAGAGTTTCTGGTAAGACTATGCTTTCAGGAACTGGGGATGATTTGCCATCCATGCCCACACTGGTGGCATTGACTAGTAAGTGCGAATCGGCAATCCTTGATTGCAGTTCAGAAACATCTTCTAAAGCATACAAGTGCACTTTAAAGCCTGTCAGTTCCTGCAACTTATCTAGGTAAGGTCTTGTTTTTTCCATAGAAACTGAACGAACAAAAACTGAAATTTGACTGACGCCATCCAAAATGGCTTGTGCCAAGATTGATTTGGCCGCACCACCTGCGCCCAGAATGGTCATTTTCTTATCCGAGATTGTAAAAGAAGGCAAGCTCTTAAAAAATCCCTTGCCATCTGTATTATATCCAATTAACGTTCCGTCTTGATTAACAACTGTGTTGGCCGCCCCAATCAAACGAGCCTCATCGCTCAACTCATCCAGATAAGGAATCACTTGCTCCTTGTAAGGCATAGACAGGTTAATTCCAAACATCTGGTAACGGCGAATATTGGCGACTGTTTCTGCCAAGTCACCCGCTTCAATCTCCCAAGCCACATAGACACCATTGGTAGCTGTCGCCTCAAAGGCCCTATTATGGATAAAAGGTGAAATAGAGTGTTTGATGGGATTGGCAACAACTGCAGCTAAACGTGTATAGCCATCAAGCTTCATCCAAAATCTCCCTGATTTTTTTCATGTTAGCCAATGAAATCTGACCTGGGGCACTCGCTTCATCCAGACTAGCAAATGACCAACTTGAACCCGTCACATCTGAAGTAATGCGCGATACCTTGCCCATTTTCCCCATGGAAATGGTCACGTACTCTTGCTCAGGATTGAGTGTCTTAAATCCTCGTGTGTAGTTCATCAGGTCTAAAACATCCTGCTCCGTATGGGCCATAACTGATACCTTGACCACCTTTGGAGAGAGACTGGTCAACTCCGACAGGATTTCCATCATATTTTCAGGTGTCTCCTGGAAATTATGATAGCTCAATACGAGATTTGGAAAATCCAACATTTCCTCAAAAACATCCTTGTAGCTGTAGTACTCGAAATCAATATAGTCTGGTTGATAGAGTTGCGCCACTTCCTTGATAATTTGAACATACTCTTCTGAGAAAAGTTCGATTTCTCCTCCCTCAGCGCGAGTCCGAAGGGTAAAGACCAGTTCGCGTCCTGCAAATTTCTCAAAGATAGCGGGTGCTACCTGTAAAATAGCGTCCTTTGCAAGAAAGTCCGCACGCCACTCAATGATATCGGCATCTTCATACCTAGTGGCATCCAGTTCTTGCGCTTCTTCTAAACTTCTTGGCATTACTGAGACGACTAATTTCATTTACTAACCTTCATACTAATCACCTTGAGGTAATTACTGCTTTCATCTTTTTTATTATAGGCAAAGTCTGCTGGAAGACCATATTGGTTCAAGATCTGATACCTTCTTCCTGCAAAACCTTTATCAATTTGTTCTGTAAATTTCTGGTGGGAAACATTGGCAGCATTAGTACTGGCAATGATAATCCCTCCCGGATTTAAAATCTCAAGACTCTGAGAAATCAGCTTGTGATAATCCTTAGCTACAGAGAATGTTTGTTTTTTATTCCGTGCAAAGCTCGGCGGATCTAGAACAATCACATCATAGGTCAAACCCTTTCGCTTGGCATACTTGAAATATTCAAAGACATCCATAACGATAAAACGATGATTGTCCGTGCTGAGTCCATTTGCCTGAAAATGAGCTTCTGATAGCTCTCTGGACCGTTTGGCCAAGTCGACAGAAGTCGTCTCACTGGCACCTCCCATAGCTGCAGCAACTGAAAAGGCAGCCGTATAGGAAAACATATTGAGTAAGGATTTGCCCATGGCTAGACCATCAACCAAACTCCCACGGACCTCATGTTGGTCTAGGAAAATACCTGTCATCAAGCCATCATTCATAAAGACTTGATAGAGCACGCCATTCTCAAGAACAGTAAAATAGTCTGGCGCTTCCTCACCATAAACATGGGCAGACTCGTAGTCTAGACCTTTAAAACGAATCTTCTCATAAGCCCCCAGGACCTCAGGAAAAACTTCCTTAAAAGCCTTTACTATCAACTTCCGAATCTGGTAAACAAAGGAGTTGTACCACGAAAAGACAGCATAATCTCCGTAGAGATCAACAGTCAGACCGCCAAAGCCATCCCCCTCTTGGTTAAAAAGGCGAAAGGCAGTAGTCAGGTCATCCTGATAATAAGGCTTTCTAACTTCCTTGGCCTTACGAAACAGAGCTTCAAAAAAGATTTGGTTAAAGCTAACCTTTTCTTTACTGACCATCCAGCCGATGCCTTTGTTCTGCTGAGAAAGATAGGCACTCCCTAAAAACTTCCCGTCTTGACTAAGAACTTCTACTGCCTGATCTGTCAGATCAATATCTGTTAAATCACTTGCTTCCAAAAGAACTAGACCCTTAGCTAGCTTTTTTTCAACACGTCTGCTGACCCTAATTCTATTCATAGCTACTATTATAGCAAATTTTATGACAATTCTCAAAAAAGAAACCGCTTATCCATTTTTACTTTAGTTTACTAAGTGCCATTTTTGTTAAAACAAGTTTATTCCATTTACTTTTTCACCAAAACATCTTTTCCCTTATAATGGAAGGAGAGATTCTATTCGCTAAAAATAGACAATTCTAGAAATGAGTATAGAAAATTGCGCAAACGTTTGCCTAGTTCTAAACTTTATGGTAGAATAAAACACAACATTGATAAGCAAGAGGAAAAACAATGCAAAATCAGACACTTATGCAGTACTTTGAATGGTATCTGCCTCACGACGGCCAACACTGGACGCGACTGACAAATGATGCAGAGCACCTAGCCCATCTGGGAATTAGCCACGTCTGGATGCCACCAGCCTTCAAGGCTACAAATGAAAAAGATGTGGGTTATGGGGTATATGACCTATTTGACCTAGGTGAATTTCACCAAAAAGGGACTGTCCGCACCAAGTATGGGTTTAAAGAAGACTATCTTCAAGCCATTCAATCCCTAAAGGCTCAGGGAATTCAACCTATGGCCGATGTGGTGCTCAATCACAAGGCTGCTGCCGATCACATGGAAGCCTTTCAGGTTATTGAAGTGGACCCTGAGGATCGTACCGTTCAACTAAGTGAGCCATTTACTATCAATGGCTGGACCCACTTCACCTTCGATGGTCGCCAAGACACCTACAATGACTTCCACTGGCACTGGTACCACTTTACTGGCACAGACTATGATGCCAAACGTCGTAAGTCTGGCATTTACCTGATACAAGGAGACAATAAAGGTTGGGCGAATGAGGAATTGGTCGATAATGAAAACGGAAACTACGACTACCTCATGTACGCTGACCTAGACTTTAAGCATCCTGAAGTCATCCAAAATATCTATGACTGGGCTGACTGGTTCATGGAAACGACTGGTATTGCTGGTTTCCGTTTAGATGCCGTCAAACACATCGACTCTTTCTTTATGCGCAATTTCATCCGTGATATGAAGGAAAAATATGGTCAAGATTTCTATGTTTTTGGTGAATTTTGGAATCCAGATAAAGAAGCCAACCTAGACTATCTCGAAAAAACAGAGGAACGTTTTGACCTTGTCGATGTTCGTCTCCACCAGAATCTCTTTGAAGCCAGTCAAGCTGGAGCAAGCTACGACCTCCGTACTATCTTTACTGATAGCTTGGTTGAACTCAAGCCTGACAAGGCTGTCACTTTCGTTGACAACCATGATACTCAACGAGGACAAGCCCTTGAGTCTACTGTTGAAGAATGGTTCAAACCAGCAGCCTATGCTCTTATTCTATTACGCAAAGATGGGCTTCCATGTGTCTTTTACGGAGATTATTACGGTATTTCAGGGCAATATGCTCAACAAGATTTCAAAGAAGTTCTTGATCGTCTCCTAGCCATCCGAAAAGACTTGGCCTATGGAGAGCAAACAGACTACTTTGATGATACTCACTGTATCGGATGGGTCCGTTCAGGTGCTGAACATCAATCCCCAATCGCTGTCCTTATCTCAAATGACCAAGAAAACAGCAAGTCTATGTTTGTTGGTCAAGAATGGGCTAACCAAACCTTTGTAGATTTACTTGGAAATCACCAAGACCAAGTCACAATTGATGCTGAAGGTTATGGAGAATTTCCGGTAGCCGCGGGTTCAGTCAGTGTCTGGGCAACAAAATAAACCTATCAGTTACAAGTCAAATCCAACCGGATTTGGCTTTTTTGTATGCACAAAAAGACCTACCCAAATGGATAGATCTTTATTGTCTTATAATTTACCAGCTACTGCATCCAAGAGTTCTTGGATTTTTGCTTGGTTGCTTCCTCCTGCCATGGCCATGTCTGGTTTACCACCACCACGTCCATCGACGATTGGAGCCAATTCTTTGATCAGGTTTCCTGCGTGTACATCTTTAGTCTTGCTTGCTACGAGGACATTGACCTTGTCACCAATAGCGGCAACTAGGACAAGCACATCAGAGTAGTCTTTTTGTTTCCATTTGTCCGCAAAGGTACGAAGGGCACCTGCATCTGATACAGAAACTTGGCTTGCAATGTAACGGTGACCGTTTGCTTCTTGAACATTCTTAAAGACATCACCTGCTGCCGCTGCCGCTGCTTTTTCTTTCAACTCAGCATTTTCTTTTTGGAGCTGACGAAGTTGTTCTTGAAGTCCTTCAACCTTATGAGGTACTTCTTTGAGTTGAGGTGCTTTCAAGGTTGCTGCGACTGCTTTCAGAGCGTCTTCTTGTTCACGATAGGCTTCAAAGGCTTCCTTACCAGTCACTGCCAAGATACGGCGAGTTCCTGAACCGATTCCTTCTTCTTTGACAATCTTGAAGAGACCAATCTCAGAAGTATTGCCAACGTGGGTACCACCACAAAGCTCGATAGAGTAGTCACCGATAGTAACAACACGGACTTCTTTACCATACTTCTCACCAAAGAGGGCCATAGCTCCCATTTCTTTAGCGGTATCAATATCTGTCTCAACAGTTTCTACAGCAATTGCTTCCCAGATTTTCTCATTGACTTGTTGTTCAATGGCGCGCAATTCTTCAGAAGTTACTGCTTGGAAGTGTGTGAAGTCAAAGCGAAGGAATTCGACTTCGTTCAGAGATCCTGCTTGTGTCGCATGGTTTCCAAGGATATTGTGAAGGGCCGCATGGAGTAAGTGAGTTGCTGTGTGGTTTTTCATGACACGGTGACGACGATTGGTGTCGATGGCCAAGGTGTATTCTTGGTTCAAAGCAAGTGGTGCAAGAACTTCAACCGTGTGAAGAGCTTGTCCGTTTGGCGCTTTTTGAACATCTATCACTGTAGCAACAAGGTTTCCTGCAGCATCCAAGATTTGACCATGGTCCGCTACTTGTCCACCCATTTCAGCGTAGAATGGAGTTTCCGCAAAGAACAGGGAGGCAGTTCCTTCTGACACAGCTTCTACTTCAGCGTTTTCAGCTACGATAGCCACCAACTTAGAAGGCAATTGGCTGGCATTGTAGTTGAAGACACTTTCCACTGTAATGTTTTGAAGGGTTTCATTTTGCATTCCCATTGAGCCACCTTTGACAGCTGACGCACGCGCACGTTCTTGCTGCTCTTTCATGGCTGCTTCAAAACCTTCACGGTCTACAGTCATCCCAGCTTCTTCAGCGATTTCTTCTGTCAATTCAACTGGGAATCCGTATGTATCGTAGAGTTTGAAGACATCTGAACCAGCGATAACGCTTTGTCCTTTAGCTTTCAAGTCAGCTACAATGGTTTCTGCAAAGTGTTGACCTGAGTGAAGGGTACGAGCAAATGACTCTTCTTCGCTCTTCACGATTTTCTCGATAAAGTCCCGTTTTTCAAGCACTTCTGGGTAGTAGCTTTCCATGATTTTTCCAACAGTTGGAACGAGTTTGTAAAGGAAAGGCTCGTTGATGCCCAATTTTTGACCGTGCATAGACGCGCGACGGAGGAGACGGCGAAGGACATAACCACGACCTTCATTTCCAGGAAGGGCACCATCACCGATGGCAAATGAAAGAGAACGGATATGGTCAGCAATGACCTTGAAGCTCATGTTGTCGCCATCTTGGTCATAAACCTTACCAGACAATTTCTCAACTTCACGGATGATTGGCATGAAGAGGTCTGTTTCAAAGTTTGTCTTAGCCCCTTGAATAACGGCCACCAAACGCTCCAAACCAGCGCCCGTATCAATGTTCTTGTGTGGCAATTCCTTGTACTCACTACGAGGTACGGCTGGGTCAGCGTTAAATTGTGACAAAACGATGTTCCAGATTTCGATGTAACGGTCGTTTTCGATATCTTCTGCAAGCAGGCGAATACCGATGTTTTCTGGGTCAAAGGCTTCTCCACGGTCAAAGAAGATTTCTGTATCAGGTCCAGAGGGTCCAGCACCGATTTCCCAGAAGTTATCTTCGATTGGAATCAAGTGGCTTGGATCCACTCCTACTTCAATCCAGCGGTTGTAAGAATCTTTATCGTCTGGATAGTAGGTCATGTACAGTTTATCAGCTGGAAAATCAAACCATTCAGGACTTGTCAAAAGCTCATAAGCCCAAGTGATGGCTTCATCGCGGAAGTAATCTCCGATTGAGAAGTTCCCCAACATTTCAAACATGGTATGGTGACGCGCAGTTTTCCCTACATTTTCAATATCGTTAGTACGGATAGCTTTTTGCGCATTGGTAATACGTGGATTTTCAGGGATAATGGTTCCGTCAAAGTATTTCTTAAGGGTTGCTACCCCA
The DNA here is from genome assembly GCF_000526095.1 of Streptococcus sp. CM6. NCBI lineage: Bacteria > Bacillati > Bacillota > Bacilli > Lactobacillales > Streptococcaceae > Streptococcus > Streptococcus sp. CM6. The sequence continues at coordinate 57,181 of NZ_JATS01000019.1, forward strand.
GAGTTAATCCACAAAAGAGTTGGGTCGTTTACTGGAACCAAGCTCACTGATGGTTCTACAGAGTGACCTTTGCTTGCCCAGAAATCTAGCCACATTTGGCGAACTTGAGCACTAGATAGTTGTTTCATAATATCTCCTTATTTACTTGTTTAATTTGATTGGCTTTCCAGCATCTCCACATAGTCAATCGCGACACAAAGGGAAATGACCAAATCTGCATACGAGTCTTCATAGACGGTTACGGTGTAGGTTGAGGTCAAATGGAAAATTTCTTTCCGAATCTCGGCAATCACTTGGTCGCGGTCATCCAGCAATTTGAAATTCAAATCCCAGATATTGCCCTCGATACGAAGCCCTAGATTGTCAAACTCATACTTATCTCGCCAGAAGGTCAACTTCTTGCGAATGACGAAATTGGAACCGTTTCGTAACTGGATAGTAAAGCGAGGAAGCAAAGTGAAAAATTCTTTACTAATCTCACTGACTTGCTCACCATAGGCGTCATAGATGGTAAAGGTCTTAGGAATTTGGAAAAATGATCCCTCCACCTGATAGTTCACTACTCCTCTATCATCCTTGATATCGAAGCGTTCGCCTCCAAGACGAAACTTTTGTTTGACAAGAAATGTCTTCATAAACACCTCCAAAAATCAAAAGACAAGTCCATATCACGAAGGGCGAAAAACCGCGGTACCACCTTCATTCAATGAACTTGTCATTCTCTTGTTCTTATGCAATTGTCTGATTGAGTAGCATGATTTCCTAGCTTAGATGGCTCGCAGCACCGCCAATTCTCTGGGCTAAGTTGATTGAAAATCAATTCTCAACTTTCTTATTATATCGTTTTTGGAGGAGTTCGTCAAGGTTGATGACAACGAATCATAAACTTCTGCATTAACCTCTTAATTTATCTAGATCTACTTTGTGATGTTTGAGTATTTTGGGGCTTATAAATTGAAATTTTAATTCGTGTACGTTTCAAATCAACTTTCTCTCCAGCTTTTGGGGTTTGAGATACTACTGTTCCTTCAGCAGTACCCTCAGGAGCACTGGAAACTTCTACTACTTCAATATTAGCTTCTTTTATACCTACAATGTTAGTTAAATTATTTTTTGTAAACTCTAAACTTGAACCTGCATAATTTGGCATTGTAGCACTAGTTCGCTCTTTTGCAACAGTAAAAGTAATATCTGATGAATCATTCAAATCATATAAAGTCCCCTCTAACAAACTCTGACGTAAAATTGTACCAGGAGAATATTCATCACTTTCCTCTTCTTCAACTTTTATATGATCCTCAGTAATTTTTTTACTCTTCAATTCATCTATAGCAGCCGAGACTTTTCGACCAATGTAGTTTCCAATATATACTTTTGATACCTGTGAACTAGAAGAGGCAGAACTTGTAGATGAAGTTTGTTTATCTTTAGATTTATTTCCACCAAGAGAAGCTTGCTTTGTAGAACTTGTGGAGGTTGCTGAATTAGATGATTGAGTTGATTGCTTAGTACTGTTATGAGATGATTTAGACCTGCTCATACCTATGAAAAAAGTTCCAATTATCACTAATAAAAGTAAGCTTATAGCTATTCCGAAAAACCACTTTATTCTACTTATTTTCTGTCTACGACGCTCTAATAATTCATTCTGTTCTATTTCTTGCTGTTGTTTTAATTGAAATTGCTCTGTAGCTAATCGTTGTCTTTCTGCTTCTCTTTCTTTCTCCAACAAATACTCATTCCAGTCAGCTTCTGCTTCTGCTAGGAGTATCTGAATTCTTCCTCTCTCATCTTCAGTTTCAGCTTTGGCCCACAGTTTTTTTAAATCAAATATATTATCTTTATATTGTTGCTCTTTACGTAGTTCTAACTCTCTTTCATGTCTAAATTTCTCATCCCATTGGCGCTGACGTTCTAGTTCATTTCTCTCCTGTAATGCCTCATTCTGCTTCCAAGCAAGACGATTTTGTTCATCTAGTGCTGCCTGTTGTTTTTGGTTAGAAAATTGCTGTTCCCATCTCTGTTGTTCCAACAAGTTATTCTGTCTTTTTAGCTCTTGATTCAATTCTTCTTCTCGACGAGCTTTTTCCCAATCATTCAGATTATTCATATTCCCTCCTAGTTCGCATTATAACCATGTTCCCTAGATTTTAAAACTTCTTTCCACCAGGATTCACGTTTTAAAACAAACTTATCATCTATTTTACCGTTATAGTTTTCCAATACAGAGTATTGAAAATTTTCTTTAACGTAATTCAACCCTTGTTTTTCAACCAAAATCCTAAGTTCTTTATTGCCACCATGTCCATTATCCACATAGGATTGCCAACGTTGTAAAAGCATACCATAGTTTGAAGTTGCTGAGCCTACATATAATTTACCATTCTGCTTATCCGTAATAAGATAAACAGCTTTTTGATTTTCTAAAGCAGTTATCCAATCTTTTTTTCTCAAACGTAAACTCAATTCTAATTCTTTGTAAGATAAAGAAATATTATCATATCCTGGAAATTCTTCTCCTCCAAATGAATCTGATAACAATTGCTCTATCACAAGTTTTTCCTTACAAGTTGTATACTTTAGAACTGAACCTCTAGATTCTTTTCTGTACCGAATAATTAGACGACCAAAAAGGGCTGAATATTCCTTTAGTTCAATTCCTTCATAATTTTGTCCTCCAGTAACAAAAAGTTCCTTACTCACTTCTTTTATAGTAGTTAATAACCATTTGTTATTATCAATCTTAATGAAATTTATGACAATATCTCCAACATTGAAATATCGCTTATTTGTTCTCCAAAATAAGTTGTAGTTATTAATTATTTCTTCGTCTCTCAAATAGGTCTGAATTGGATTTTCGCCCGTCCAATTATTAAATTTTACCTTGAATTTCCATTGATTTTGTTCACTTATATTCAAAATATCGTTTAACTTTAAATCCATAATAAAATTTAACACCTCATTATATTTAATTAAATTTGTATTTCTCATATGTTATTATACAAAAAAGCATAGTTAGGGTCAAACTTTTATAAGTTGTTTTTAATTATAGTTACCAACACAAAAACGAACCAGCTTAACTGATTCGTTTCATAACTGCTAACCTCTACTTCCGATACATTTTAAATTGTAAGAAGAGGTCGCTATATTTTCCTGTCCATTTATGGTCAAATTTCTCATAAACTTCTAGGTGTTTCATGGTATCAGCGTCTGGATAGAAGGATTTGTCCTCACGAGTCTCCTCTGGGAGCATTTCCTTGGCTGGTAGGTTTGGTGTTGAGTAGCCTACATACTCGGCATTTTTCAGAGCATTTTCGGGTTTCAACATAAAGTTGATAAAGGCATAGGCTGCATCTTGGTTTTTCACGGTTTTTGGAATGACCATGTTATCAAACCAGAGATTGCTAGCCTCAGTCGGAACGACATACTTGAGATTAGGATTTTTCTCCAACATCTGGCTGGCTTCTCCTGAGAAGGTCACACCAATAGCAGCATTGTTCTGGATCATGTAACCCTTCATCTCGTCCGCCACAATGGCCTTGATATTTGGAGTCAGTTTATAGAGCTTATCCACTGTTTCTTCCAACTGCTGAGGATCCTTAGAGTTGAGGCTGTAACCAAGTGAGTTAAGCCCGAGTCCCAGCACCTCGCGCGCCCCATCAAAGAGCATGATGGAATCCTTGTATTCTGGTTTCCAGAGGTCATCCCAATGCTCAGGCGCCTCATCTATCATGGTTTCATTGTAAACAATTCCCAAGGTTCCCCAGAAGTACGGGATGGAGAATTTGTTGCCCGGGTCAAAAGACTGGTTGAGGAACTCAGGTCCGATATTTTCGATTCCTTCAATTTTTGAATAATCAAGAGGAACTAAGAGGTCTTCGTCCTTCATCTTGTTGATCATGTATTCACTTGGGATGGCAATGTCGTAGGTTGTCCCACCCTGCTTGATCTTGGTATACATGGCTTCGTTAGAGTCAAAGGTCTCGTACTGGACTTGGATCCCTGTTTCTTCGGTGAATTGCTCCAAGAGTTCGGGATCAATGTAGTCTCCCCAGTTGTAGATAACCAATTTCTGACTATCTCGACTGTTGATTTTACTGTCTAGATGATGAGCAACTCCCCACAAGACAAGGATAATCGCTGCAATTCCTGCTAAAAATGAATAGAGTTTTTTCATGCTTGCTCCTCCTTCTCACGTGAGATAAAGTAATAGCCTACAACTAGGATAATACTAAAGAGAAAGACAAGTGCAGACAGGGCATTGATCTCTAACGAAATTCCCTTACGAGCACGAGAATAAATCTCGACTGAGAGGGTTGAAAAGCCATTCCCTGTCACAAAGAAGGTTACGGCAAAGTCATCTAGCGAATAGGTGAAGGCCATGAAATAACCTGCAATGATAGACGGAGTCAGGTAAGGAAGCATGATTTCCTTGAACATCTGAAACTGGCTAGCACCAAGATCATAAGCCGCATGAATCATGTCATCATTCATCTCCTTGAGACGAGGCAAGACCATCAAGACTACGATAGGAATCGAAAAAGCCACGTGACTAGATAGAACCGTCAAAAAGCCAAGTGAAAACTTAAGCTGGGTAAAGAGAATCAAGAAGCTAGCACCAATCATAACGTCAGGCGCAACCATGAGGATATTATTCAGTGATAAAAAGGCTTCTTGGTATTTCTTACGAGACTGGTAGATATAGATAGCTCCGAAAGTCCCGATAATGGTCGCAATTAAGGCTGATAGAAAGGCCAAGAAAAAGGTTTGAGTGAGGATCAACATGAGACGACCATCACCAAACATGGTTTTAAAATGGCTCAAGCTAAAACCAGTAAAACTGTTCATATCATCACCAGCATTAAAGGCATAGCCAATCAAGTAAAAAATTGGCAAATAAAGGATGATAAAGACAAAGGCTAGGTAGAGATTGGCAAATTTTTTCATCGTTCTCTCCTTTCCTTGGTCACCCACATGGTGATGAACATGGTCAGGATGAGGATCACACCGATGGTAGAACCCATACCGTAGTTGTCATTGGTCAGGAAGTTCTGCTCAATAGCCGTTCCCAGCGTGATCACGCGGTTCCCCCCAATCAAACGTGTCAACATAAAAAGACTCAAACTAGGGATAAAGACAGATTGAACCCCACTTCTCACTCCATTCATCGATAGAGGGAAGATAACATGGCGGAAGGTTTCCCATTTGGTCGCCCCCAAGTCATAACTGGCATTGATAAGATTGTTATCCATATCGTCCAAGACGTTGAAAATCGGCAAAATCATAAATGGAAGCTCGATGTAGCTTGCGACAAAGATAAAGGAGAAATCCGTAAAAAGCAACTGTTGCGAACCAATTCCGATGAATTCCAAGAATTGGTTAATAGACCCATTCTGACCAAAAATTCCTATAAAGGCATAGGCCTTAAGAAGCAGATTGATCCAGGTTGGTAAGATAATCAGCATGAGCCAGAGTTGACGGTGCTTGAGACGGGTCAAAAAGAGAGCTGTTGGATAGCTGATGAGAAGCGTCACCATGGTCACAATCCCAGCATAGAGCACAGAGTTGAAGCTCATTTTGAGATAGGTCAAGTTTTGTGACGCAAAGTAGGATTTATAGTTTTCTAAACTAAACTGGCCTTCGATGTTGAAAAAGGATTGTCCAAAAATCAAGACCAAGGGTGCGAGAACAAAGAGGGCGATCCAAAGCATATAGGGCACTACAAAGAGTTTAGAGGTTGTTTTCTTCATCTCTTTCCTCCTCGATCGCGTTAATCAGACCTGCTTCTTGCTCTTCGATTTCTACGTATTCTTCAATACGAGCATCGAACTCTTCTTCGGTTTCGTTGAGACGCATGATGTGGATGTCTTCTGGTTCAAAGTCCAGACCGATTTCCTCACCCACAATGGCCTTACGAGTCGAGTGGATCATCCATTCATTTCCGAGCTCGTCATAGGCGATAATCTCGTAATGAACCCCACGGAAAAGCTGAGTATCCACCTTGACTTGGAGCTTGCCTTCTTCAGGAAGGGTAATGCGCAAGTCTTCTGGACGAATGACAACCTCAACAGGCTCATTTGGCTTCATCCCCCCATCGACCGCTTCAAAGCGTTTGCCGTTAAACTCAACCAAGTAGTCTTCAATCATGGTTCCTGGCAAGATATTTGACTCACCGATAAAGGTGGCAACAAAGTGGTTGATTGGCTCATCATAGATGTCCACAGGCGTTCCAGACTGAACAATCTCGCCATCATTCATAACGAAAATCCAGTCACTCATAGCCAGAGCTTCTTCCTGATCATGAGTGACAAAGACAAAGGTAATTCCCAATCGTTGTTGCAATTCACGCAGTTCGTACTGCATGTCTGTTCGCAATTTCAAGTCCAGCGCTGACAAGGGCTCGTCCAGCAAGACCACACGGGGTTGGTTGATGATAGCACGGGCAATGGCTACACGCTGGCGTTGTCCACCAGAGAGTTTACGGATGGAACGCTTCTCGTAACCTTCCAACTGAACAATCTTGAGAACTTCCGCTACGCGTTGTTCGATTTCTTTCTTGTCGATTTTACGCAAGCGGAGTGGAAAGGCAACATTTTCAAACACATTCATATGTGGAAATAAGGCATAGGATTGGAAGACCGTATGGACGTCTCGCTTGTTGGTTGGGATGTCATTGATCCGCACCCCATCCAGTAAAATATCCCCTGTCGTCGCATCCAGTAAACCTGCAATGATGTTTAGAATGGTTGATTTTCCTGAACCAGATGCACCCAAAAGAGTGTAAAACTTCCCTTCTTCCAACTCAAAGTTAATGTCTTTGAGAACCTTGGTGTTGCTGTCTTCAAAAACTTTAGAGACGTTTTTGAATTCAATAATTGGTTTTTTCAATTGTCATAAATTCCTTCTTTTTCATAAATTAACAGATCATGGCTCTGTCAGGCCGCTACTACCTCGTGTAGGAGATTAAACTGCCTACATACATCTTCACTCACGATAGGCTTTCACCCCCTTTACAATGGTTATAGCAGCAACTTTTCTACCCCAACCTTATTCCTTCTCACCCAAGATTCGGACTTCTCTTTCAAGAGTGACACCTGAGTGTTCCTTGACTTTTTTGATAACAGATTGGATCAAGTCCTCGTAGTCTTTGGCCGTTCCGTCAGCAACATTGATCATAAAACCGGCATGCTTCTCAGATACTTCCACACCACCGATTCGATAGCCCTTCAGGCCAGCTTCTGAGATCAACTGACCTGCAAAATGCCCGACTGGACGCTTAAAGACTGAACCACAAGATGGATATTCTAAAGGTTGTTTAAGTTCACGTAGGTGCGTCAAGCGTTCCATTTCTTGCTTGATAATCTGATGATTTCCTGGAGATAGGGCAAATTTAGCTGACAAAACAACAGCTCCAGAATCTTGAACAGCTGAATGACGGTAACCAAAAGCCAATTCCTTGGCAGATAAGGTCTCGATTTCCCCTCCCTTGGTCAAAACTTGACAAGACTGCAAGATATGAGCAATCTCTCCTCCATAGGCACCCGCATTCATAAAGACTGCTCCACCGACGCTCCCTGGAATGCCACAGGCAAACTCGAAACCAGTCAAACTATGACGAAGGGCAATACGTGTCGTTTCAATCAAGTTGGCCCCAGCTTCCGCTTCAATGGTATAACCATCAACTGAAACGTTATTGAGCTTGTCACACAAGATGACAAATCCACGAATTCCACCGTCACGAACGATAATATTGCTGGCGTTTCCTAGCACCATCCAAGGAATATTCTCTTGATTGGCAAATTGAACGACACGCGCCATCTCATAGCGATTGCGTGGCAAAACCAGATAATCCGCTCGACCTCCGACCTTGGTATAGGTATAGGTCTTCAAGGGTTCCTTGAAACGAATATCAATTCCTTCTAATTGTTCTTGTATTTTAGTTACTAATGTCATATCTCTCATCCTTTTGTAAAGTCATTTCATTATACCATTTTTAAAGGCTTTTGACGAACCGAAAAATGGAAGTATCAAAGCATTGCATAAAAAAAGAGGTGAACCTCTTTTTATGATGATTTTTTCCAAAATGTAGATTTTGTAAGCCAGACAAAGGCAAGTACTTCTACAAGAAGAATGCCCTCCACTAGAAGTGGATTTGCAATCCAGCCCACTTGAGATAGAGCTGGAGCTAAGTCGAACAAGGCATGTAATCCATAGGCAGCAATGAGATAGATCCATTTCTTTTGACGGACACTTTGATAGACCCAGACAGTAAGGCTAATTTGGAGAACCAGAGCAAGCACACGCTCAACCCCTAGTAGATAAACCTGCCATACAGAAAGAGACTGAACCGTTTCGAGTGTAGACTTTGGAAGGAGATTGGCTACATCAGTATTTGAAGACTGGATGAGTGAAAAGAGAATCAAAAGACTGATCAAGCTTCCCATTCCGAGATAGAGCATTTCCAAGCCCCCATGTCCCAAACCATAAGCCAAAGCATCTCTATCTTCCAACTTTCTCTTTTTCTCCAACCATTTAAAAAAGACAAGACGAGCTGTTTCCTCAAAGAGGGCTGCCATAGCGATTCCATAAAGGACGTATAAGAAAGGCTGCTCCTGCATGAGCGGAATGGCTCCATCTTTTTGCGGATGGAGTACCAGAAGATGAACCATCTTCTCTAACACTTGAGAAGAAACAAAAAATGCGATTGCCCCCAAGCCCATCACTGCAAGAGAGATTTTAAACCGTTTTTTGGCATACCAAGTTCCACCTACTAGAATGAGAACTAAAGCGATCATGGTGAGGATAATATGTACTGTCATCTTTTTCTCCTATTCTGACTTATCAATATCTTTCTTCATCTCGTCAACGTTAAATTTCGCAAATAAATACTGGCGATCTTGGACTGGAAAACGTTGGTCCAACTGGTCGACTGCCCCAACCTCGATCATTCCTTCTTTGATAACAAAGTCCATCACATGCCCACCAAAGGTCAAATCATCTGAGATAAAATGCAAATGGTAGCCTGCAACACTCACTCCATGGAAAATCTCTGGTGTCCAAAATCCAACAATAGTTCCCGATACATTTTCACGGCTATATTCAGGTTGGTGAGTCGCGACATCAGCAAACTTGGTATCAGGTGTGGATTTGGGAATCATCCGCACATGCATTTGTGAAAATTCACCATGAATCTTGATGGAACGAAAAAGATTTTCCCCATCATAGTAGGACTCAATTCGCTTTTCCAATTCCTTATCCGTCATCTCAAAGCGCTGACGAAAAATCACTTCTGCCTGATGAGGGACCACTGCTGCATAGGGAATAAGAGCATCCGCTGCCACCTCGACGATTTCAGGCGTTTGACCAGACCCCTTGGCTTGATAAGCCTTGCCATCAAGGACAATCAACTCCCCATCAATCGAATCAAGGGTTCCCAAACCGAGGTCACCATGTTCCAGTAATTCTCCCACTGTCATGGTTCCACCATAGAGACCTGCCATTAGGGCACCTAGAGTATTGTATTGAAATAATTTAACCGGTTCCTGCACTTTTCTATCCATTCTCTTTCTTAACTTCTTTTCAATGAATCATCATACTTTCTAAGTATACCACATTTGCTCCTAGTTGTGAAAGGGAGAAATACTTTTCCCATTGCAAAGGAAGCAAAAAAAAGGTACAATGTAACAAAATCAAGGGAGGTCTGGAATGAAGAAAGAAAGTAAATACCAAGCAGTCGTTTCCTTTCTCAAAAAAGGTATCGAATCAGGAAAATTTCCAACAGGTAGCCGGCTTCCCTCTATCCGTCAACTGAGCCAAGACTTTCACTGTAGCAAGGACACTATCCAACGAGCCCTGCTGGAATTACGCCATGAACAATACCTCTATGCCAAACCCCAAAGTGGCTACTATGTTCTAGAACAAGGACAGCACCAAGACTTGGAAATTGAAGTCACTGACGAGCATGCTAGTGCCTATGACGACTTCCGACTCTGCGTCAACGAAACCCTGATAGGCCGAGAAAACTACCTCTTCAACTACTATGATAACCAAGAAGGCCTTGAGGAACTCAGACAATCTGTCCATCAACTCCTCTTTGACCAAGCCCTCTACTGCAAACCCGACCAACTGGTTCTAACTTCTGGCACCCAGCAAGCTCTCTTTATCCTTTCTCAGATTAACTTTCCGAGCGAGGGAGCTGAGATTTTGGTTGAACAGCCGACTTACCACCGGATGAACCGCCTCTTGGTCGCTCAGGGATTAGCCTACCAGACCATTGAACGCCGAATTGATGGCATTAACCTTGAAGAACTGGAAGAACAGTTTAAATCTGGAAAAATCAAGTTTTTCTATACCATTCCTCGCTTCCACTATCCCCTAGGTCATTCCTATTCTGATCAGGAAAAAAGGGCTATTCTAGATCTAGCAAACCAGTATGGTGTTTACATCGTAGAGGATGACTATCTAGGAGATTTAGACCCTAAAAAAGGGCAGACCTTCCACTATCTGGACACTGAGGATCGGGTCATTTATATCAAGTCCTTCTCAACCAGCCTCTTTCCAGCCCTTCGTATTACCGCTCTCATTCTCCCAAATGCCCTAAAAAAGGCCTTTGTTTCCTACAAAAATATCCTAGACTATGACAGCAATCTCATCATGCAAAAGGCTCTCTCTCTTTACATCGATAGCCAGCTATTTGAAAAAAATCGACTGGCCCGTCTTACCCTTCAAGAGAACTATCAGACTCGGATGAAGGAGCTACTTGAAAAAAACACCTGTCCCTTGCCTTACTATCCTCTACATGATGGTCTTTTGCTTGATTTGAGAGACTATCCTAAAATCACCAGTTTAAAACACAGCTCACTCAAACTAGACTTTTTTGAGAAGGCTTATTTGGACGCCTGTCCTTATCAGTTTGCCAAAGTCTCTCTCGAAAATCTAGAAGAGTTATTAGAATACCTAAAAGCAGAATTGGATTAAAGTCCAACTCTGCTCTTTTCTTATTGTTCAACTTCTGTTAGTTTCGCTGCTTTTTCTAGATAGCTTTGATAGGTTCCGTCATCTTTTAGTTTTTGGATAACCTTATCGACTACTGCTTTCAAGTCTGATTGATTCTTCTTAATAGCAACAGCATTGGCTTCGCCATCTTTCATTGTCAAATTAACAGTTGCAACGGCAAGATCTGAGTTTTTACCTGCGTAGCTAAGAGCAACTGGTTCATCCATATGAACAGCATCCACTTTCCCAGCCTGCAATTCATTAACTGCTTCCCCCATATTGGTCAAGGATGTCAATTGGGCATTTGGCAATTGTTCCTTCACCATAGTTTCTGGAACGGTTCCCTTTTGAGCTGCGATATTGGCACTTGCAAGGCTTGAAAGATCCTTGTACTTGTCTAAATCGGCTTTTCTAACCAAGAAACTCATCTTGTTTTCATAGTAAGGGATTGAAAAGTCAAAGACTTCCTTTCTCTCATCTGTGGCACTAATTCCCGCAATGGCCAAGTCAGCCTTTCCAGTTTGAAGGCTGGTCAAAACGTTGTCAAAACTCATGCTAGAGATTTCAAGTTTAACCCCAAGCTCATCCGCAATCGCTTGAGCCATATCAATATCTGCCCCAACCACTTGGTTTTTACCATCTACCAAGGATTGGAATTCAAATGGTGCATAGTCTGGACTGGTCGCAACGACTAGCTTTCCTTTTTGTTTGATAGCGTCCACAGCAGACTGGGAGCTATCCGTTCCTGACTGGCAAGCTACCAAAACCATGCTGGCCAGCATGCTACACACAACTAATATCCATTTCTTAATTTTCATAAATAAACGACCTTTCTATTATTTCTGAATAATTATAACTCTTTTAAAAATACTTGTCAACCCTTTTAGAGATTTTGAATGTAAAATAATTCTTTTCATAAAAAGAAGACTGATTTATCACAATCAGCCTTTTATTCTGTATATTTAAACCGTTTCTTATAGCTCGACAATCTTCCCTGTTTCAAAGTAAACAACCCATTCACAGATATTTTTAGCGTAGTCTCCGATACGTTCCAAGAAGGAAATGACCTGGAAGTAATCACGACCTGTAACGATGGCTTCAGGATGTTTCTTAATTTCCTCTGTAGCCAAATCACGAATGCTATCAAAGTAATGGTTGATTTTTTCGTCCATCGCTGCTACTTCGTAGGCTTGATCCACCGAACCGTTCAGATAGAGATCTAGAGCCGCTTCGACGAAGTTTTTCACATCGCGTCCCATCTTTTTGATCTCTTCTTCAACTGCAGGAATGCGTTGTTCCCCCTTCATACGAATAGTTGCTTTTGCGATTGACACTGCATGGTCTCCCATGCGTTCCAGGTCTGATACTGCCTTAAGAACGGTCAATACAGTACGGAGGTCTTGAGAAACAGGTTGTTGAAGCGCGATCATTTCAAATGATTTCTTTTCGAGTTTCACTTCATATCCATTTACTTCTGCATCTTCCTCAATAACTTCTTTTGCCAAATCACGGTCATGTGTGACAAAGGCACGCACTGTACGATTGATTTGTGAGAGCACTTCTTGTCCCATGGCATAGAACTGGTTGTGCAATTTCTCCAAATCTTCTTCAAATTGAGATCGTAACATCATTCAACTCCTTATCCAAATTTTCCTGTAATATAATCTTCTGTTTCCTTGTTTTGTGGGTCTAGGAACATTTTCTTCGTATCGTTAAACTCAATCAAATCCCCATCTAGGAAAAATCCTGTTTTATCAGAGATACGAGAGGCCTGTTGCATCGAACGTGTTACCAAGAGCATGGTGTATTTATCTTTCAGACCATACAAGGTTTCCTCAATCTTACCAGCCGAGATAGGATCCAAAGCTGAAGTCGGTTCATCCAAGAGAATAATCTTGGGACTGGTTGCTAAGACACGGGCAACACAAACACGTTGCTGTTGGCCACCTGAGAGACCAATGGCTGAATCATGCAAGCGATCCTTGACCTCATCCCAGATAGAAGCACGTTGCAAAGCTTTTTCTACTGCTTCATCCAAAACATGTTTATCCTTGACCCCATTGATACGTAGGCCGTAGACAACATTTTCATAGATAGACATAGGGAAAGGATTGGGCTGTTGAAAGACCATACCGATTTCCTTACGCAATTCAACCGTATCGGTACGCGGACTGTAGATATTGTGACCATTATAAATCACTGTTCCAGTTGTTGTCACCTCAGGATTTAGATCGCCCATGCGGTTGATGGCTTTGAGCAGGGTGGACTTTCCTGATCCAGAAGGACCAATCAAGGCTGTTATTTCCTTAGGTTGGAAAGAAAGGGAAACACTATTCAAAGCCTTCTTTTTATTGTAATAAACGGACAGGTCTTTAACCTGCAAAATCGGTTCTGTCATACTGCTTCCTTTCTAACCAAAGTGTCCCGTTACATAGTCATTGGTAGACTGTAGCTTGGCATTTTGGAAAATATTGGATGTCTTATCATACTCAATCAAATCACCCAAGTAGAAAAATCCTGTGTAGTCACTTGCACGCGCAGCCTGTTGCATACTGTGGGTAACGATGATGATGGTAAAGTCCTTCTTCAATTCCAACATGGTTTCTTCCAGCTGGGCTGTCGCAATCGGATCCAAGGCTGACGCCGGTTCATCCATCAAGAGGATATCTGGCTTGACAGAGATGGCGCGAGCGATACAGAGACGTTGTTGTTGCCCACCAGAAAGCATCAAGGCTGATTTGTGGAGGTCGTCTTTGACCTGATCCCAAAGGGCAGCCTGTCTTAGAGAGGTTTCTACAATTTCATCAAGTACTTTCTTGTCCTTAACACCTGCACGTTCATGAGCAAAAGTGATGTTGCGGTAAATAGACTTGGCAAATGGATTTGGACGTTGGAAGACCATTCCGATATGCTTGCGCATCTCATAGACATTGATTTCTGGACGATTGACGTCAATCCCTCGGTAGAGGATTTGACCTGTGACCTTGGCAATATCAATGGTATCATTCATCCGATTGAGACTGCGAAGATAAGTAGATTTCCCAGATCCAGAAGGACCAATCAAGGCCGTAATTTTATTTTTTTCAAATTGCATATCGATGCCCTTAATGGATTCATTTTTACCATAGTAAACATGTAAATCCTTAGTAGAGAGGGCCACTTTTTCTTCAGGGAAGGTGATGATATGCTTTTCATCCCAGTTATATTTTGACATGGCTTCTCCTTTAGGCAGCGGTTAATTTCTTGTGTAAATAGCTTCCGAGTTTGCGTGCTCCAAAGTTAAAGATCAAGATAAAGATGAGGAGCACAGCGGCAGAACCAGCAGATACAATGGTAGCATCAGGAATGGTTCCTTCACTGTTGACCTTCCAGATGTGGACCGCCAAGGTTTCTGCTTGACGGAAGATTGAGATAGGACTGGTAACACTGAGGATATTCCAGTTAGACCAGTCAAGGGCTGGAGCGGATTGTCCTGCCGTATAGATAAGAGCGGCGGCCTCACCAAAGATACGGCCAGATGCCAAGACAACACCCGTTACGATACCTGGAAGGGCTTCTGGAATGACAACATGAACTACAGTCTCCCAACGAGAAATTCCAAGGGCCAGACCAGCCTCACGTTGTGTATGGTGAACGTGTTTTAAACTGTCCTCAACATTTCGAGTCATCTGAGGGAGGTTAAAGACCGTCAAGGCCAAGGCACCTGAAATGATTGAAAATCCATACTCAAACTGGACTACAAAAATCAAGTAACCAAAGAGACCTACAACGACTGATGGTAGAGAAGACAAGATTTCAATACAGGTTCTGACAAAATTTGTCACAGGTCCTTTTTTGGCATACTCAGCGAGGAAAACGCCAGCTCCAATAGACAGAGGAACAGAAATGATCAAGGTAATGACCAAAAGGAAGAAGGAATTATAGAGCTGAATCCCGATACCCCCACCTGCTTGATAAGAGGAGGATTTCCCAGTCAAGAAAGACCAAGAGATATGCGGTAACCCTCTCACCAAGATATAGAGAATCAAGGATGCCAAGATGGCAACGATGATACCCGCGATGGTATAGAGGACAGCTGTTGCAAGTTTATCTAATTTCTTAGCGTGCATAGTTTTTCTTTCCTCTTTCTTTCGTAATCAATTTAATCACACTGTTAAAGGCCAAACTCATCAAGAGCAAGACCAAGGCCAGTGACCAGAGAACGTTATTATCAACCGTTCCCATAACGGTATTTCCGATTCCCATTGTCAAAACAGATGTCAAGGTCGCAGCTGGTGTTGTTAACGAAGTTGGGATAACTGCTGAGTTCCCGACCACCATCTGAATGGCAAGGGCTTCACCGAAGGCACGCGCCATCCCAAAGACCACTGCAGTGAAAATACCTGAACGTGCTGCTTTCAAGGTCACACGCCAGATGGTTTGCCAGCGAGTGGCTCCCATAGCCAAACTGGCTTCACGGTAATGACGAGGAACAGCACGCAAACTGTCTGTTGTCATAAAGGTTACAGTTGGTAGGATCATGACAAAGAGAACGAAAATCCCTGACAAGATCCCAAAACCAGTTCCACCAAAGATGCTACGAACAAAAGGCACCACGACTTGCAAACCGATAAATCCATAGACGACTGAAGGAATCCCGACGAGGAGTTCAATAGCCGGTTGCAAAATCTTTGCCCCCTTTGGTGATACTTCTGTCATAAAGACTGCAGCTCCGATAGCAAAGGGTGTTGCGATGAGGGCTGATAAAATCGTCACAATAAAGGAACCCAAAATCATCGGAAGGGCACCAAATTGTTTCCCAGAAGGATTCCAAGTTTGTCCAAAGAGGAAATCAAAGATGTTGACCCCATTGACAAAGAAGGTCGATAAGCCTTTTTGGGCTACAAAAATCAAAATCATCGCCACAATGATGACAATCAAAGAAAGGCAAGTGAAGGTCAAACCTTTACCAAACTTCTCAAGGCGAGAGTTCTTTGAAGGAGAGAGTAATTTTTTAGATAATTCTTCTTGATTCATTATTGACCTCCTTCTACTGCTGTAACGGTACCTGAAGCATCCTTTTGGACTTTCATTTCATTGATAGAGATATAGCCCATTCCCTTAACAATCCCATTTTGGGCTTCATCTGAGAGGACGAAGTTCAGGAATTCAGCAGCTAACTCATTTGGCTGACCGAGTGTGTACATATGTTCATAAGACCACAAAGGCCAGTTGTTGGTCGTTACATTTTCAGACGTAGGTTCATACCCATTCAGTTTCATGCTTTTCACGGAATCATCTACATAGGCAAAGGCTAGATAAGAAATGGCTCCAGGAGTTTGGGATACAATGGACTTGACCATCCCGTTAGAATCCTGTTCTTGGCTCTGCATTGCCGCTTGGCCATTCATAACGACCGTATCAAACGTCGCTCGTGAACCAGAACTTGCTGCTCGGTTGATGATTGAAATTGCCAGGTCTTTGCCCCCAACTTCTTTCCAGTTGGTCACTTCACCTGTAAAGATTTTGCGAAGTTGCTCGGTTGTGAGATTTTCAACATCCACTTCTTTGTTTACAATCACTGCAAGACCAGCCACTGCAACCTTGTGGTCTACTAGAGCCGAAGCATCGATTCCTTCTTTTTCCTCTGCAAAGACGTCAGAGTTCCCGATGTCAACTGCTCCAGACTGGACTTGGGAAAGTCCTGTACCCGATCCTCCACCTTGAACATTGACTGTTTTTCCGATGTTTCTAGAACCGAATTCATCTGCTGCTGCTTCAACAAGAGGTTGAAGAGCTGTTGAACCAACAGCTGTCATGGATTCTCCACGATCAATCCAGCTAGCACATCCTGCTAGAGAACCTGCCATCAAAAGAGCTGCAAGAGACATGACGAGCTTTTTTCTTTTTTTCACTGTTATTCTCCTTGAACATAATGATAAATGTTCTGATTTCTTCCGTTTGTCCTGATCATCCAATTATCATCAATGATTGTCCCGCTTTATTTTATCTAGACATTCTTAGGAGCGGACAATTCCATCGTATAATATAAGCAATAATGAAAGACTATCAGAAAAAACTCATACTTCCACTATAACATAGAATAGGCTCTTTGACTAGCTTTTTCACTTGAATCTGAGCCCTTTTGGATAATAATTTTTCAAAACATTTCCCGTTACCTTGGCAAAGCCTAATCCGTTTCCTTGAACCACAACTTGGTACCAGCCATTTGGTCGAGCTTCAGACAATTGAACGGTCTCACCAGCCACATATTTTACAAAGTCCTCATCATTGATTTCGACACTTTGTTTTACTTGGTTTGGTTTCAAGGCCAAACCGAGAGCAAAGCTTGGTTCAAAACGTTTCTTCTTAAACGTCCCCAGATGGAGCCCATTTCGGGCAATTTTGAGTTTCCCTAGATCAGGTAGCATCTCTGGCAAGAGATAGAGTTGATCTCCAAAAGTCTGCAAGATACCAGTTAAGGACCTTTTGAGATGTTTTTGGGCAAAATCATGCCACAAGTTCTGCTGTTCCCGACTGAGATTGCTCTTGCTAGCTTTGAATTTGGGTGCTGGATTTTCTCCCTTAAACTGCAGGTGGGCAACAAACTGACCTTCTCCCTTGAAATGATGAGGATACATCCGCGCCGTTTCAGGAAGATCAATTCCTGCTACCATACCGTTCACATGCTCGACTGGAAGCAATTCAAATTCATAAGTATCCAGCAACCAGTGGACGATTTCTTCATTTTCCTCTGGTGCCCAAGTACAGGTCGAATAGACTAAACGGCCACCTTCTGCAAGCATGGTCACTGCATCTTCTAAAATTTCTCTTTGGAGACTAGCACATTGGCTAGGATAATCGGTACTCCAATAATCCATGGCATCTGGCTGCTTACGAAACATCCCTTCACCCGAGCAAGGTGCATCAAGGACAATCACATCAAAGTAACCTTTAAAAACCTTGGCCAAGCGGTCAGCAGATTCATTGGTTACGACAACGTTTGTCGCTCCAAATCGCTCCATATTTTCCACTAAAATCTTAGCCCGCTTACTTGAAATTTCGTTGGAGACAAGGACTCCTTGATTAACCAGATAAGCTGCTAGTTGAGTGGATTTTCCACCTGGTGCTGCCGCCAAGTCCAAGACCTTCATGCCAGGACTTGGTTGAGCTACCTGGGCCACCATTTGGGCTGCAGGCTCTTGCGAATAAACAAGACCTGTCGCGTGCTCTGGAGATTTCCCAGAAACTTTACCATAATACCCCCAAGGTGTATTGGGAATAGCATCCGCAAACGACAATTGACTTTCTTTTAAGGGATTGACTCGAAAAGCCGAAACCGCTTCCCGCTTAAAAGAGGCAAGAAAGTCTCTTGCCTCATCTTCTAGTATCGCTTCATATTTTTCAACAAATCCTTCTGGAAATTGCATTTAGTTCTCTTTCCTTTC
This sequence comes from Streptococcus sp. CM6, assembly GCF_000526095.1. NCBI lineage: Bacteria > Bacillati > Bacillota > Bacilli > Lactobacillales > Streptococcaceae > Streptococcus > Streptococcus sp. CM6. The sequence goes on from NZ_JATS01000019.1 coordinate 75,603, forward strand.
GTAGATATAAGACTGAATCACTTCTTGCATCTCGATTGGCACCATCATGACAGGCTGACGCGTTTTAAAATCAGCGGGCTCACCTGATACTGTAAGAAGACGATAACCCAGACTTTCCCCTAAGATACTGGCCGCAGCGTAATCCCATGGCTGTAAGTAGGTAATATAAGTCAGAAGACGACCCGATAAAACCTTGGCAAAACTAATGGCCGCACTGCCGTAGACACGAACTCCCAACGCTGCTCGCCCCAAATCCGCCAGGCCCCACTCATTGCTTTCAAACATACCTGAGTTACCAGCAACCAGGAATTCTCTGAGGGGCTTCTTTTTAAAAGGCGGTAAGGGCTCATTATTGCGACAAGGAGGAAAGGCACCACCACCATGGTAACAATCACCTTTCATAACATCATAGATGATGCCAAATTTGCCCACACCATTCTCAAAATAAGCCAACATCACGGCAAAATCTTCCTGCTGGGCGACAAAGTTATTGGTCCCGTCAATGGGATCAATCACCCAAACGGAACCTTGACCGACTGCAGCACGTAAACAACCCTCTTCCGCGCAAATCAAGTCCTCAGGATAGGAGGACTTGATCCGTTCAACCAAGAGTTCCTGAACCTCCTTGTCCAAACGCGTCACCAAGTCTGTAGGCGAAGACTTGCGCTCAACCTGCAAATCTTCTTTCATGTGAGCCAAAATATAGGCAGCAGCTTCCTGCACAATCTGTTTGGCAAATTCAAATTTAGTTTCCAAGAGAAATCTTCCCTTCTCTTTTTTCTTTTGCTAATTGAACCGCATGATAGAAGGAATAACCGCTAACCGTCTCAAATTCGCGACCTAGGCGCTTTTCTTCACTTTTGCTTGGAACCACAGACTTAAATTCCTTATAGGAATCTAGCAGTTTTTTTGCTTCTACCTTATCTTCATAAGCAGCTTCAACATCATTAAAAAAAGAAAGCACTGAAGCAAGTTCTTCAGTGCTCCACGACAAATCTAGTGGGTAACTATACTGTTTGTTCATCTATCCAATACCAGCTCTCAATGTTGCTTCTTTCAATTCTTGTTTACGATAACTACGAGGGAGAAAAGCACGAATCTCATCTTCATTAAAACCGATCTGCATGCGTTTGGTATCTGTAATAATTGGGCGACGCAAAAGACTAGGATATTGCTCAATCAACTGAAGCAACTCCGATACCGAGATACTCTCTACATCAATATCTAATTTTTGAAAGATTTTTGAACGAGTTGAAATGATGTCATCAGTACCATTTTCGGTCAAGGAAAGAATATGTTGTAATTCTTTTCTTGTTAAAGGACTAGTCATAATATTATGCTCTTGAAAGGGCACTTTATGCGTCTCTAACCAAGCCTTTGCCTTACGACATGATGTACAACTCGGCGATAAAAATAGTGTAATCATGCTTTTCTCTTCTTTTATCTATACTTGCTATTTCTATTATACAAAAAAATAAAGCGCTTGACTAGGTATTTTTAGAAAAAAAGCCTATTTTTTCATAGAAAATAGACTGTTTTCTGTAAAAATTACCTGTTTTACAAGCTTATCTTTAGGATAACCTAACAATAAATAGGGAGCAGGGCAACTTCTCTCGTTTTTTATTAAAAATACAGAACTTTTTCCACTATTTCCTTGAAGCTTTAGCAAGAAGGAAACCAAACATTCCTTCATATAAAACAAAGAAAAGTACAAAGGCATGGAGAAAGAAAGTCTCTGGCAAAATCCAAATAACGGGATCCTTTGCTGGATCAAAAAGCCAGGTATCATCTCCCACAAAGAGAATCTGATGGAAAAGAGTAAAGAATTGCTCAAAACCAATCAACACTCCTACAAGCCCAATGACTAGAGGCAGTAGCACTAGAGCCAAGATACTTTTACGATATAGGGGTAGAAATCCTTTTTTCACAATCTTTCTAACAAAGAAATAGAAACTTGGTAATGTCACTAGGGCAACTAGCTGAACCAAGTGGAAGAGATTCTTCACCACCGCAAAATGGTGTAAGCCTGCAGCTGATGAACGAAAATCTGGCATCTCCAAGACCTGACTAAAGGGATTGGTCAGGTAATTCATCAAGATATGAAAGTTATACAGAATGGTTTCGGGCTTTAGATAGACTCGATTCGCTAAGTTCAGCCACTCAATTTCTAAAGGATAGAAAATCCATGCCAGATAAATGGTTAAGAGAATAGACAGGGAGAGGAGAAAGAGCATACTTCCCCAAAAGGTCAGTTTAGTTTTCATCAAAATTCCACTCCGCAAGGCTAGAAACTACATGAGTTGGTGCGATTGGCAAGTCCGCCACTTCTTCTGCTTTGGTAAAACCTGTGGTCACCAAGAGCGTTGGAATGCCATTGTCAATCCCTGCTCGAATATCAGTCAAGTAGTTATCCCCGACCATGAGCAAGTCTTCTCGATCTATACCCAGATGTTCCACGGCCTTTTCCATGATGATCGCATTCGGTTTTCCGATATATACTGGTTTGACCCGTGTAGCGACTTCAAGAAGTGTAATTAGTGAACCAGCACCAGGCAAGAGACCTCGTTCCGTCGGGATATTGAGGTCAGGGTTGGTTCCGATAAAGTGAGCCCCCTTTTGAATGGCTAGAGTTGCTGTCGCAAATTTTTCATAGTCAACTTGCCAGTCCAGTCCAACTACCACATAGGCTGGACTTTCCTTGTCTTCCACATAACCAGCAGCCTTGATAGCTTCCTTGAGCCCCGCTTCGCCGATGACATAGACTGTCTTTTCCAGTCCTAAGTCATTCATATAGTCGATGGTTGCCAAGGTTGCTGTGTATACAGTCGATAGAGGCGTGTTGATATTAAAATTCTGAACCAACATCTCTTGAACACTCTCAGGAGTTCGGGTTGTATTATTGGTCACAAAGAGGTAGGGAATTTCTCTTTTTTGTAACTCATGGACAAAAGCCTCACCCGCGGGAATTCTGTCTTTCCCCTTGTAAATGGTTCCGTCTAAATCAATTAAATAACCTTTATAAGCCATATCGCCCTTTCTAATTGCCTTCAATTTCTTGCCACGTAATCATAGCTTGGGCATTTATCTCGCCATCACTGATAATCTCATGCTTGCTTTCTAGTCCCTTGAGTTCATAAGCTGAAGCAATCATGCCACCTGGTCGCACTTCTTTTACATATTTGAGATTGATTTTCTTTGGAATATACTTGGTCAAAAAGTCTGCTCCCATAACCTCAAAAATCCAATCCAGATATTTGCTGTTATTGACATGACCATTCATATCCAAGTCGTAAAAACGAACATGGTAGTCTTTACTGATCGGGTCTTCTAGGTTAGCATACTTTGGCCCACGGATGAGTTTTTTATCAAACTCAGACTGGTAAGGCGCAACAATCTCCGGTTCGACAGCATGAACTTTACGACTATCTCTGTCCATGAGAACAAAGGTTGCTACCATGCGAATGATTTCTTGACCTGCTTCATCATAGATAGTGAAACGGCGGTAGCAAAAAAGACGATTGTAAGTCAATGCTTCTGTTTCAATCGTAATCTCCTCAGCAAAGCGAGGCAAGCGAACCACGTCAATCGCATAGTCTGTAATAATCCAGACCAGATTGTAACATTCCAAGACGTCCTTGTCACTGACTCCCAGCTCAATGGACTGCATACCTGATACTTGCAAGGACAGCAAAATCACATCTGGAAGTTTGATATGACCGTTCATGTCCGCCATATCAAAAGGAATTTTCATTTTCATTTGATAAGTTAAGCCCATTGTACTACTCCAAAATAAATCGTTCTGCTACAGTGTCTCCCAAGAAGAGACCCCTCTTTGTCATTCGGACACGATCACCGTCGATCTGCATGAGTCCTTGTTGAACCAAGTCTCTGATGATTTCGCCATAAAGTCCATCAAAGGACCGTCCAAATTTTTCCTCAAATCGCGCCATAGAAACCCCGAATTTTTTCCGGAGGCCTAGGAACATTTCTTCTTCCATCTGCTCCCTTTGACTCAGGTGTTCTTCTGTTATCCGAGCATTTCCTGCCTCTACCGCATTGAGATAGTGGCGGATAGGGCCGTGGTTTTTGTAACGCACCCCGTTCACATAACCTGAAGCACCCGCACCGATACCATAATACTCGGCATTATCCCAGTACATGAGATTATGGCGACTTTCAAAGCCAGGCTTAGAGAAATTGGAAATCTCATAATGCTCAAAACCAGCTCGCTCCAGTTCTGCGATGATGTACTCAAACATCTCTGCTTCTAACTCTTCCTTGGGTAGGGGCAACTTCCCTCGTCGCATGCGGTTCATAAAGACCGTATGGTTTTCCAAAATCAAGCTATAAAGGCTCATATGAGGAATATCAAGCGAGATAGCCTTAGCGACATTGTCCTTGACCTGATCCATAGTTTGACCAGGTAGAGCGTAAATCAAATCGATGGAAATATTGTCAAAACCGGCCAGTTTGAGGTGGTCGATATTTTCATAAATATCCTTCTCCAAGTGACTGCGCCCAATCTTTTTCAGCATTTTGTCATCAAAAGTCTGCACACCTAAGGAAACACGATTGACTGGCGAATGCCTCAAAACCGCGATTTTATCCGCGTCCAGATCACCAGGATTGGCCTCAATAGTCAACTCTTCCAAAACTGACAAGTCCAAGTTTTTAGTCAAGCCATCTAAGAGTACTTCTAATTGCGGAGCGGACAGAGCCGTTGGCGTCCCACCTCCAATGTAGAGAGTTCGTAACTTTTGGATATCATAAAAACGAAACTCCTCTAGCAAATGCTCCAGGTAACTATCTACTGGTTGATTCTTGATAAAGACCTTTGAAAAGTCACAATAATAACAAATCTGTGTGCAAAAGGGAATATGCACATAGGCGGACGTTGGTTTTTTCTGCATAGTACTTATTATACCACAAAGACAGGCTTGCAGATAAAAATCACCATCTCCAAAAACCAGAGATGGTGATGCATTATATTTCAGTAATATCAATGATAATTTCTTCTTGGCTTTCAGCGACGTCTGGAGTTTCTGACTGCTCCTGCCACTGCTCCTTGAGGTTGTTAAAGGTTTCCTTTGACGCTTCTGTCGCTTGTCGAGCACAGTTTTTAGCTTGGCCAAGGACACTATCAAAAGTGATTTCACCAGATTCTACTTGTTCCTTTGTTTTCAGAACAAAGTCCGTTGCCTGTTCCTTCACTTCAGTTAGTTTCTCACAAACCTGCTCTCTAGCATATTCTGGATCTTCTCTCAAATCATCTAGAAAATCCTGAGCTTGACTACAAACTTGCTTACCCTTGTCACTCGTCAAAAACAAAGCAAGAGCCGCGCCTGAAACCGTACCTAAAAGGATAGAGGATAGTTTTCCCATAAGATTTCTCCTTTTTTATTTTTTGAAAAATTTACTTGCGACACGAAGAGCGGACAAGCCTGCACCTGTTTTAATGGTCTTTGAACCAGCAGATGAAGCTTTTTTGCCTAAGACACGTGCATGTTGGTTGAGGTCAGATACTGACTCAGACAAGTCCGCCACCGCCGTAAAGAGTGGATCAATAGTCGCAACTTTGTCGTTAATATCGTCTGCTAACACATTAACCTTAGCCAACAATTCATTAGTCTGATGCAAGGTAACGTCCACATCTGAGCTCAATGTTTTGATGGTCTTCTCTGTCTCATCAATCATACGACCGGCTTTTTGAATCGTGATTGTCAAATAGACTAAACAGACAATCAAAGCAATCGCAACAAGTATATATGCAACTTCTAACATTTATTTTTCCTCCTCAGTATGATAGAAAGGGGCTTTCTTTCGATTTTGATAAAGTATGAAAAAAATACCGAGTCCGATAAGAACAACTGATAACCACTGGGAAACTCGCAGACCAAAGAACATGAGACTATCCGTCCGCATGCCTTCGATAATCATACGACCAAAGCCATACCAAATCAAGTAGAATGCCGTAATATGACCACGTCTGATTCCCTTTAATTTTCGTCTAAAAATCAGAATCAAAGCAAATCCAATCAGATTCCAAACCGACTCATATAAGAAGGTCGGCTGACGGTAGCTACCATCAATGTACATCTGGTCACGAATGAAGCCTGGCAAATAATCCAGACTATCTACTGCTGCACCGTAGGCTTCTTGGTTAAAGAAGTTCCCCCAGCGTCCTAAACTCTGGGCAACCATGACGCTCGGTGCTGCAATATCTAAGAAATCCCAAGTATTGATCAACTTTCTATCTGCAAAGATATAAAGGACAATAGCGCCCGCTATCAAACCTCCATAAATGGCCAAACCACCATTCCAGATGGCAATGATTTCACCTGGATTTTGCAGGTAATAATCTAAGCGAAAGAGTACGTAGTATAGTCTAGCACCTAAAATCGCAACTGGAAAAGCAATCAGAATGAAATCCAAAATATCATCTGACAGGATTTTCTTTTTAGGAGCTTCCTTCATGGCAAGGTAGACTGCCAAAACCAAACCAGCCACAATACACAAAGCATACCAACGAATAGAAAAAGGACCGATTTCAAATGCGACTGGATTAATCATTTTTCACCTCATTTTGAGCGATCAGACTTGTCAAGCGTTCTTCAAATAAACGTGTCGCATCAAAGCCCATTTCCTTAGCACGGTAGTTCATGGCAGCCGCCTCAATGACAACAGAAATATTGCGTCCTGTTTTTACTGGGATGCGGATACGTGGAATGGCTACACCAGAAATCTCGATTTCTTCAGCATTATTTCCTAAGCGATCGAAGGTCTTATGCGTATCATAATTTTCCAAATAAACTGCTAGTTGAACTTGTGAAGAATCCTTAACTGCACTTGCTCCGTAGAGACTCATCACATCAATAATCCCCACTCCACGAATCTCAAGTAAATGCCTCAAAATTTCAGCTGGCTCTCCCCAAAGGGTCATTTCGTCTTTTGCAAAAATATCTACACGATCATCTGCCACCAAACGGTGTCCACGTTTCACAAGTTCCAGACCAGTTTCACTCTTACCGATACCGCTATCCCCTTGGATCAAGACACCCATGCCATAAATATCCATCAAGACACCATGAACACTGGTCCGTTCTGCCAAACGAGAATCCAAATAGCTAGATAATTCTCCTGACAGGCGACTAGTAGCTGTTCGACTGGTTAAAATCGCAATCTTACATTCCCTGGCAGCTTTCAACATTTCTTCTGGAACTACTAAACCACGCGCAACAATAACCACTGGTGTTTCTGGTTGAAACATCTTGGTCAACACCTTATAACGGTTGTGAGAAGACATGGAGACTAAATAAGACCATTCCTTCATTCCCAACAGCTGAAGTCGCTCCGGAGTATAGTAATCAAAATAGCCTGTCATTTCAAGACCTGGTCGAGAAATGTCCGCAGTATTGATTTCTTTTTCAAGTAAATCGCCTTCACCATAAACAATGTCTAATCTGAGCTTTTCAATGACTTCTTTTACTAAAACCGACATAATTTCCTCCTTCAATCGAGTTCTCCCTACTATTATATCAAATTGTGGTAGGAAGTTTCCTTTTTTTGCAGGATTTACAGTATTTATTTGGAAAGAAAAAAGGCTAGACAAGTCTAGCCTTTCATTTCAAATTAGAATTTTTTACGTTTACGAGCTGCTTCTGATTTACGTTTACGTTTTACAGAAGGTTTTTCATAGAATTCACGTTTGCGTGTTTCTTGAAGAGTACCAGCTTTAGTAACCGCACGTTTGAAACGACGAAGTGCATCGTCAAGAGATTCATTCTTACGTACTACTGTTTTAGACATTTTTTTCACTCCCTTCAAGTTCAAGATCTATTCCATTCTACACACAAAGTGAATAATTGTCAAGAGAAAAGCAACCATAAACTTCTATTATTTTTACTTTCTTCTTTTGAAGATGAAATAAATCACTAAGATGCAGAGAATCAAGCCCAAAACAGCTGGTTTTACAATCGATATACCACTTCCTCCACTAAATAAAAGACTATGGGCAACCTTCAGAAACGCTCCGATCACTACTGTTGCTAATAATCCATACCAACGTCTACTCCATGTTAAGGATATAATCGCCGTAAAAAATGCTAGAATCGTCGCCAGAATGATAACTTTTTCAATACTCCATCCGCTCGTAAAATAAGTCTTCTCAAAATTCAAAAACTCAATTACTTTTACATCAACTATTTCCGGCTTTGGGAACCAAAACATGCTAGTAAATAGGCAAAATATAGAAAAGAAAATCAGGCTATAGGATTTTTTATAAGCTCCCATTACAATTGGAATAATAAAGAGAGGGCGAATATACCAACTCAGAGTATTCTGGTGTCTAGTAAACGCCCACTCAAAGAAGCTCGTATCTGATAAAAAAACGACAATGGTAGCAATCGTTAGAAACAAGAAAACAATCCCACCTATTTTATCTAACGTTTTTATTTTCATAACTTTTCCCTTCTTGAATTCATAAAATTAATCTATCCATGGCAGATTCCCACTAAGTGAATTATCAACCGCTAATCGTTTTAGTGGTAAAATATCAATGTTCTTCCAACCACACTTTTATTCTATTGTCAAGATATCTATTTGCTCATCGTTAACGATAATTGCTTGGTGGTTATGAAGCGGTAGCAATTCAAGCTGCTTTTTATACATTTCAAAGGTATTTTTGCTACTATCAGTAAAAGGTTCCTCACCATAATGTGGAAGGATGTAAAAATCCACTTCATCCAATCCCGTTGTATCAGATAACTCTGTCGCTACCGTCTTGTCGTCCATGAGTTTATTGTAGTCAATATCCTTGGCTGTAATGATAGCCCCTGCTGATTCTCCCACATAGATCAGCCCATCTCTTATTTGCTCTTTGATGAGAGATAGAAGTTGCTTTTTCTTTAATTCTTGCAATAAATAAAAGGTATTTCCGCCTGAGATATAAAGAATCTTACTTTGGAAAATCTTTGCCTGTGCAGTTTCTCGATCACAAGAAGCAATATCTAGAACCTCTATCTCAAATCCTAAATCTTTGAATGTTTGCTGAGCCTCATCGATATAGGCAGTATAATCCTCTTTGTTCCCAGCGGTAGGAATAAATAAAACCTTGTTTTCTAGATTCTTTTCCTTTGCATAATCGCTAAAAAGCTTTTTGACTCCAGCAAAGTATGAACATAAAAATAATTGTTTCATGATGTACCTCCATTAATTTTTAACAATTTTATAAAGGATCCATGATCCCTTTCTTTGACTAGTTACGAGCTCAAACCCTACCGATAACAAGAATCGTCTAAATGCTTCTTCGCTTTGAACCTCTGGTAAAAAGTAAGACAACTTGTTATATTCACAAACCAGTAAGAGCATCCCGTCTGATTTGAGTATTCTTCGAAGTTCCATAAAAGAAGCCTCTAGATCCTGCCAATGAAAATGAGTTTGAAAGGCTGTGATTAAATCAACACTTTCATCAGAAAAGCCTGTCTCCCTAACGTCTCTTCGTTCAAAATTTAGATTAGTCATCTCTACCTGTTTGGCTTGAGCTATTGCAGTATCTGAAATATCGATTCCAGTTATGGTACTTTGCGGAAAAGTTTCTTTCAGCAGGATGGTTGAACGACCATTCCCAACTCCTACATCTAAGATTACAGGGTAAAATGTCCTATCTAGATGACGAATTGCCCATACAAACATGGGGAGATAGGCTCGATCCCACAATTTCATCATTCGTTTTCCTAGAAAGCCCGAAGGATTCTTTGATTGCTGAATTAAGCGACTAAACAGAAACATTAAAAGTAAAAAACAAATAAAACCGATTATATAAATCAAAGTTCGAGCCTCCCCGTATAGCTATATTATACCACTTTAGCAGGATAGTGAACATTTGAAGTAAAAAGCCACTCACTCCAAAGAGCAAGTGGTTCTTGTCATTTTACTTTTCAAGCAAGCTGAGCGCTTCAGCATCCGCAATAATAGTCACATCAGGGTGGTTTTGTAGGCTACTTGCTGGGAGGTTCTCAGTCACTGGGCCTGATACTGTGCCAGCAATGGCCTCTGCTTTCGACTCACCGTAAGCAAAGAGAATAATTGACTTGGCATCCAAGATGTTTTTAATTCCCATTGAAATGGCTTGGGTTGGGACGTCTTCAATCTTGTCAAAGAAGCGAGCATTGGCTTCGATGGTAGACTGGTCTAGGTCTACAAGGTGTGTCTGGCTATCAAAGGCAGTTCCTGGTTCATTAAATCCGATATGTCCATTGCGACCGATTCCCAAGATTTGGAGGTCAACTGGATGGTCAGCCAAAATTTGATTGTAGCGTTCTACTTCTGCTTCAGCATTGTCCTTAATCCCACGAGGCAAGAAACTCTCTTTAAATGGTTTTTGGTTGAATAAGTGTTCTTGCATAAAGTGGCGGTAAGACTGAGGATTGTCTCCGTCAAGTCCTACATACTCATCAAGGTTTACACTGGTTAGATTTGAAAAATCAAGGTCACTCTCAACGATTTCCTTGTAAAACTCAAGCGGACTGCTCCCTGTCGCAAGTCCTAATGTTTGAGCACCATTGGCCAATTTTTCCTTCAAAATCTCAAAAGCAACTTTTCCACCTTCAACTTGATTTTCAACTTTAATAACTTTCATCTTTTCATCCTCCGTTTTAAACTATATTCATTATATGGTATAGACCAATTTTTGTCAAGTGAAAACGATTTAATTTCTAAAAAAAGAGCGCCCAAACTTGAAACATGTTATAATGGATAAGATTAGAACTTAGAAAGAATGATGAAAAAATGAATACAGCTGATTTTGATTTCCACTTACCAGAGGAATTGATTGCCCAAACACCCCTTGAAAAACGAGATGCCTCCAAGCTCCTCATCGTAAACCGGGAAACGGGAGAAATGCAGGATAAACACTTCCACTCCATTATTGATATGCTGGAACCTGGAGATGCACTCGTTATGAATGACACCCGCGTTCTTCCTGCCCGCCTCTATGGCCAAAAAGAAGAGACAGGAGGCCATGTGGAACTTCTCCTACTCAAAAATACTAGTGGTGATGAGTGGGAAGTTCTGGCTAAACCTGCCAAACGCCTCAAAGTTGGCACTCGTGTCAACTTTGGCGATGGTCGCCTCAGCGCTGTCGTTACGGAAGAATTGACCCACGGAGGCCGCATTGTCCGCTTCGAATACCAAGGAATTTTTCTAGAAGTCTTGGAAAGTCTAGGTGAAATGCCACTACCACCCTACATCCATGAAAAACTGGATGACCGTGAACGTTATCAAACCGTCTACGCTAAAGAAAGTGGCTCTGCTGCAGCACCGACTGCTGGCCTCCACTTCACCAGAGAACTGCTAGCAGAAATCCAAGCCAAGGGTGTCCATTTGGTTTATTTGACTCTCCACGTTGGTTTAGGAACTTTTAGACCTGTTTCTGTGGACAATCTGGACGAACACGAAATGCACTCCGAATTCTACCAACTTTCTGAGGAAGCAGCAGCCACTCTTCGCTCTGTTAAGGAAAATGGTGGACGCGTCATCGCTGTCGGAACCACCTCTATCCGCACGTTAGAGACTATTGGTTCCAAGTTTGACGGGCAAATCCAGGCTGATTCTGGCTGGACCAATATCTTTATCAAACCTGGTTACGAATGGAAGGTTGTGGACGCCTTTTCAACCAACTTCCATCTGCCAAAATCAACTCTCGTCATGTTGGTTTCTGCCTTTGCAGGCCGTGAATTAGTCCTAGATGCATACCAGCACGCTATTCAAGAACGCTACCGTTTCTTCAGTTTCGGTGATGCCATGTTTATCTATTAAGAAAATCCCTATTAGGAAACCTAATAGGGATTTTTCTAATCATTCCATACTAAACTTTGGATCTTTCAAACTCTGAACACTGGCATTGATAACTGCTCCGATAATCAAAATCTTAGCAATAAGAATAAACCAGAACATCATGACTACCACGATAATGGAACTGAAAAAACGGACATCAACTAGGTGATTAACATAGTTATTAAAATAAACAGAAAAGATATTCAATAAACCGATAAGAGTTAGCAAAACAAAGATACTTCCTGGTAAAACATAGCGGATTCGTGGTGTTTTTACTTTTGGAAGGAAATAGTAAATCATGACTAGAATGGCAAAGATCAAGGCATAGACCAGAGGGCCTGTAAAATCTTGCAGGTAGGAAAATAGCGGGCTGTCTGATTGCCAGTAAGTTTTGAGGAGGTTGAGCAACATGCGACCAAACATACTCAAAAACAAGGCTAGGGCAAAAAGAATCTGCAAGCCAAGGCTAACAAGCAAACTCATCAACTGATGGGAGATAATCCCTCGACTCTTGGTCACTCCATAGGCTTTATTAAAGGCTTTTTGAAGGAAATCCATTGATTTTGAAAAGGTCCAGAGTGCAGATAAAACGGCAAAACTCAACAAACCAGTTGATGGTTGAGTCAGAACTTCTCGGACAATCTTGGCGACCACATCATACACCGTATCAGGCAAAAATTCCTTGATCGTAAGTAAGAAATTTGAGACCGGAATCTGAAAATAAGGCAAAATATTGACCATTATCATTAGCAAAGGAAAGATTGAAATCAACCAATAGTAGGCAACCGCAACACTGGTCAACTCACTATCAGATGCTTGATAATAATGCAAAAAAGCTTTCAATAAGGGCCTGTCCATCAGCTCTTTCCACCACTTTTTCATCTTCCATCCTCCGTCATTTTCTTCATCATCTAAGTTCTTCTGATTAAATCTAGCATATCATAAGGTAAAGTATTTGCAGCCTCTTTCAGAGAATAATTCTCTAAATTATTCACATTTTGGCGTAGTTTTTTGGCATACTTGGCTGTTATCAGTTTAGCTTCTTCGTATTCAAAGATTGCCTTACGTTCGAGATAGTAGCCTCGTAGCATTTCATCGATATTGTTTGGCTTGATGCGATTGATAACCCGCTCAACAAAGGCACCACTTCCGATAATGGCCGTCTCGCGTAGACGAGACTCTTGCATAAAACTAATCAGAGAACTCTTGTAAACCCCTTTGAGGTTTTCCAAACTCTCGATAATCAGCTCTGTATTTTCCAAATACAACTCTGAAATCTGATCATAGTCAACTGCTAGTAGTTTACGAGATTCTTCATTCATCCAACTACGGAAAGTTTTGCCAAAGGTAAACATTTCATGGAGTAGAAAGCGCAGTATCCGTAAAGAAACAAGGAAATAATAAGTCACTCTAGAAGCGAAATTCCGATTGATACTCTGCTCCATGTTTTTTAGGTAACGTTGGTAAACTCGATAGCCACGCTCGCTGATTCTATTTTCTTCGTAGGCTTGCTCCAAACCGTCACTCTCAATACTCAAGATAAGAAGCTTGAGGGACTCCCAGTCCTCTTGGACTCTTTTATTTTCCTGACTAAGGATGAGGTTTTCAATCCGACCATGATAATTATCAATAGCTGCATAAAGAGGAAGTTTGTTCTTGTGATGGTCCAGCTCTTTTTCTAATTCTGCAGCCACATCATTCAGAATCGCAATATGCATCAAATGGTCCTTGCTTTCCTCTTGTTCCTCAGATAAGTGAGGGAGGACTAGTAAACCCGTTAAAAAGCTCAACAGTGTAACGCCTGCTACAAGGAAGAGTAATAAAGGATATTCCTGCTCCAAATGACTTGGTATGAGGAGAATGGTCGCGATAGATACTGTCCCTTTGACACCAGAGAAGGTCAAAAGAAGCATATCTTTCATGTACTTATGAATTTTTTTCTTAAGTCGACGCGTCCTCACAAAGTAAAAACCAGCAATCATGACAAAGCGGATCGCAAAAAGCAAGAAGGTCAGAACGACAACCGAAATCAGTAAAAGAAGGGGATTGTAGAGAGAATTAGACAAGATTGGCTCTGCTATCAACTCTAATTCCATTCCCAGGATAACAAAGACTGATCCATTTAGCATAAAGGTCACGGTGTGCCAGACGGTCTCCGTCACGGTGTCAACCTGAGCCTCAAGGAGCGTAATTTTTTTGAATCGACTAGCCTTCAAAATACCTGCAACCACTACTGCGATAATCCCTGAAACATGAAACTCTTCTGCGATGAAAAAGGTCATGAGTGGCAAACTTAGCTCTAGCAATAGTTCACTGGCTATATCTATCGCTCGCACACTCAGTAAAAAGGTATGCAAGAAACGATTGACCATAGCCGTCACAAAACCGACTACAAAACCACCAAGGATGGAAAGTGCTAGGGAAGTCCCAGCTTGGCTGAAAGAAAAAGTTCCTGTTGTCCAAGCAGCCAGGGCCATCTGAAATGCAACCAACCCAGAAGCGTCATTTAAGAGCCCTTCCCCTTTTAGAATATTAGAAACCCGTTTAGGAAAACGAAAACGTTCAGAAAGAGATGCAAAGGCAACCAAATCTGTTGGCCCAAGTGCCGCTCCAACTGCTAAACAGGCAGCTAAAGGAAGAGTCATCCAAAGGAAGTGAGCCATGCCCCCCAAGCTTAAGGTCGAGATAAAAATCACAGGAAAGATCAGAAAGACGACAATCCGCCAATGCTTCAAAATGGACGTAATATCCGCTTCTTCTGCCTCCCGGAAAAGTAAGGGACCAATAACCATGGCCAGAAACAGCTCTGTATTGAGATGAAAGTCCGCATCGGGAACGAATAAACCAATCCCAACCCCCAAAAGGATTTGCACAAGAGGAAGGGGCAAAAAAGGGAGAAGTTTATTGGTCGTAGTTGAAATGATTAAGACAAATAAAAATAGAATCAAGTAAATGAGTAATTCCACACAATTCCTCCTTAATCTTTTTTACAACAAGATTCAAAAATCTCCTTTTGCTCTTGGATTTTCTGATCAATCTTAGAACAGTCTTTGTGCTCAATTTTTTTCTGGCATCGTTCCATTTCAAGAGCCACTAATTTTTTCTTGATTTTAAGCATTTTCTTGCTCATATGTGCTTCGTCGAGCACCCCGACTGCTCGCTCGTGATGCGTTGACTCGACAAAATTTTGGCGCATTGCCTCAAGCTTCTCACGAAGGTATTGTTTATCCATGTCTATACCTTTCTAATTTTTCAATCATAACTAAAAACGGTGGATTATTAACTTGGTTGAGAGTCCGATAAATGGCAGCTGTATACTCTTGTTGGTTCAACTGGCTAACAAAATCCAATACAGCATCCCTCTCGGTGTCTCCTCCTTCATGACCATAGTAAATCATAATTGCAATCCGTCCCCCTTTGACAAGCAAGTGACACAGCTTTTCTAAGGCTTCGATAGTAGTCTGAGGTTGGGTGATGACGGATTTGTCAGCAGAAGGTAAATAACCAAGATTAAAAATCCCTGCCTTAGCTTCTGTCACAAACTGGTCTAGTGTCTCATGACCTTTCAAGATTAACTGGGCATTTTTCATTCCAGCCTGATCCAAACGCTCTTGCGTCTTCTCCAAAGCCTGCTCCTGAATATCAAAGGCATAGACTTGCTTGGCTAACTTGGCTAGAAAAAGGGTATCATGGCCATTGCCCATGGTCGCATCCACTACGATATCCTCTTTTGTCACAACTTCCGCCAAAAAATCATGTGCCATCTCAAGTGGTCTTTTCATTTTTAAACTCCTGTTTTACAGCCTTGCATCCTTGCACACTTCCGCGGCGTCGCATCTCATTCTCTATGCTATTCAAAACTTCCCATTTATTGAGGCTCCACATGGGACCAATCAGCATATCTCTAGGCGCATCTCCTGTAATTCGATGGATGACGATATGCTTGGGAATGATTTCTAGTTGGTCACAAATGACCTTGACATACTCATCCTGACTCATCAGTTGCAAGCGTCCTTCGTGGTAATCTCGCTGCATCCGTGTATTGGTCATGAGGTGAAGCAAGTGCAGTTTAATTCCTTGAATATCATTATCCGTAACACAGCGACGGACATTTTCGACCATCATCTCATGAGTCTCACCGGGCAAACCGTTAATCAAATGGGAAACAATCTCAATCTTAGGATATTTCCTCAAGCGTTTGACCGTTTCCACATACAATTCATAAGAATGGGCACGGTTAATCAGGTCAGAGGTTGCTTCAAAAGTAGTCTGCAAGCCCAATTCAACCGTCACGTGCATACGCTCCGACAACTCAGCCAAATATTCGATGGTTTCATCGGGTAAACAGTCTGGCCGTGTTCCGATATTGATCCCTACTACACCTGGCTCGTTGATAGCCTGCTCATATCGCTCCCGAATCACTTCCACCTTTTCATGGGTGTTGGTAAAGTTTTGAAAATAAACCAGATACTTTTTAACTTCTGGCCACTTGCGGTGCATAAAGTCAATTTCCTTATAAAATTGCTCGCGGATAGGAGCATCCGGTGCCACGATAGCATCTCCCGAACCTGAAACTGTACAAAAAGTACAACCACCATGAGCTACAGTTCCATCCCGATTGGGACAGTCAAATCCCGCATCAATAGGAACTTTGAAAGTCTTTTCTCCAAAAAGTTTTCGATAATAATCATTCAAGGTATTATAAGATTTCATAACTTCCATTATAACAAAAAACACCTACAATCTCAAAAGCCTGACTTTCCTACAAATTCCCTTGTTTCTCATTTCCTTTAGCGTTTTTTTATGATACAATATGGGTATGATTTTAATGAAAATAGCATCTATTTTATTATTGATATTAACCTTGGTGGTTTGCTTTATTGTCACCAAGCTTTTCGGACTTAGGAAAATAGGATTTAATTTCGCGGATCTAGCTTTTCCACTTTTGGTATTTGAGTACTATCTGATTACTGCTAAAGCCTTTACCCACAACTTTCTACCGCGACTTGGTGTCGCACTTTCTCTCCTAGCAATCCTCCTTGTAATCTTTTTCCTTGTCAAAAAACGAAGTTTTTATTACCCTAAATTCATCAAATTCTTCTGGAGAGCCGGTTTTCTCCTTACCTTAATCATCTATATAGCAATGATTGTCGAATTGATGATGGTAAAATAATTACCAACCCAGTATTAAATGCTGGGTCTTTCTTTTACTCTTATATCTAAAAAAGACCAGAGGAATCCTCTGGCCTTTTTATCACAGATTAAACCTAAGAAAAACAAATGGAAACTATCTTTCTCACGCTAGATTATTTATTTTTACGGCTTACAAAGTACAATCCACTAGTCACTGACATCAAAGCAAGTCCTGCAACTACTGCTACATTAGATGCTTTTTCACCAGTGTTAGGAAGTTGAGGTTTTTGTCCTGGTTTTCCTGGTTCATTTGGTTTGCCAGGTGTTGGTTTTTCAGGAGTGTGCGTATTTGTAATGTTGTAACCTTCTACTGAAGCTGTATAACCATCTGGAACATTCACTTCTTCAACAGTGTAGGCAATCTCCTTACCTTCTTGATAACGATCAAGACCTGTAAACTCATAAGTCCAGCCACTTGTTTCTGACACTGTAGCTGTCTGACCAGTTTCCTTGCCATCTGCAAGAAGTTTTACGGTGATAGATGCTGGACGGATGCCATCTTTGTTATCTTCATCTTTCCAGATCTTATGACCTTTTACAGCGGTTTTCTCTGGTGTGTGGGTGTTGGTCACATTCATACCAGTTTCAGTAGCTGTGTAACCTGTAGGAACACCAACTTCTTTGACTGTGTACTCGATTGCTTTACCATTTTGGTAACGGTCCAGTTCAGTGAATTCATACTTCCAACCTGTTTCAGCTGTTGCGATTGCTGTCTTGCCAGTTTCTTTACCATTGGCAAGAAGAGCGACAGTGATAGATGCTGGACGGATACGATCTTGGTCGTTATTATCAATCCAAGTCTTTTGTCCACTTACAGCAATTTTTTCTGGTGTATATTCATTGGTAATGGTGTACTTGCCATCCTTATCTGTAGTGATGGTTGCTTTGTATTCTGTCATAGCAGTTTCTTTGACAGTGTACTTGATTTCTTTACCATTCTCATACTTAGGAAGTTTTTTAGATTCGAACTTCCAGCCAGTTTTTTCTGAAACTTCAATTTCTTGAACGACTTTGTCGCCGTTAAGAATTTGAACTTTCACAGATGTTGTACGTTTGCCGTCTTGGTTGTTGTTATCTTTCCACACCTTAGTTCCTGAAAGGATAACTGTATCTGGATTATAGGTGTTTGTCACTACTTGACCAGTCACAGAGGATTCATAACCAGCTGGTACATCCACTTCCTTGATTGAGTAAGTGATTTCTTTTCCAGCTTCGTATTGTGGAAGATTGGTGAAGGATGCTACCCAAGTGTTAGCGTCTGTCTTATCCTTAGCTGTCAAGGTCAATTTCTTACCTTCAACGGCTACTGGTTTAGATCCATCTACAGATTTGAAAAGTTGAACCGTTACGGACTCAGGACGTTTGCCGTCTTGGTTGTTCGCGTCGTTCCATACTTTTGTTACCTTGTAGTCGATTTCTTTTGGTGCATATTTGTTTGTGATGGTAAAGTCTGTAATAGTTGATTCGTATTCTGCTACGGCTTCTTCTGTTACAGTGTATTTGATTTCTTTACCAGCTTTATATTTTGCTAATTTTTCGAATGTAGCAGTCCAAGTTCCGTCTGTGGCTGCTTGAACTTCTTTTGATGCGACTTTCTGACCGTCTGCTAAAAGATTGATTGTAATCTTAGTCGGACGTTTGCCGTCTTGGTTATTAGCGTCATCCCAGTTCTTAGTTGCTTTTACATCAACTGTTTCTGGTGAATAGCTATTTGTGATAGTGAATCCTGATGCAGCGCCACCAGCAACCTTAGAAGTGTAACCAGGAACAGTTACTTCTACTACTGTGTACTTAATAGGTGTGCCGCCTTTATCAGCATCAAGGTCTGTGAAGCTTCCAGTCCAACCGTTTGCGGCATTGAGTTCAAGTGTTTTACCAGTATCTTGACCGTCTGCAAGCAATTTAACTGTGACAGAAGATGGGCGTTTACCATCTTGGTTGTCCTTATCATCCCATTTTTTCGTCACAGAAACTGAAGTTTTGGCTGGAGTGTATTTGTTTGTAAATACAAGATCTTTTGCTTCTTTTGAAGCCGTTGCTTTCAATTCAGTTGCACTTACTTTTTCAACCGTTACTTCAACTTCTTGAACTGTCTTATCGTAAGTGATTCCTGCTTCAGATCCAACAACTTCTGAGATAGTGTACTTGTGAGTTCCCACTTGGCTCTCATCATATGAGATTGGTGAGAAGGTCACCGTTCCATCAGCAGCGTTTGTCACTGTTTCAAGCTCTTTATCGCCTTCTTTCAGAACAAAGCTATATTTACCAGCTTCAAGATCTTTACCTTCAAGAACTTTCTTAGCTCGGAGTGTATTTGTTTGTAAATACAAGATCTTTTGCTTCTTTTGAAACCGTTGCTTTCAATTCAGTCGCACTTACTTTTTCT
>NZ_JATS01000020.1:0-262624 GCF_000526095.1 Streptococcus sp. CM6
GACAGCTCAAAGCACTGCTTTGAGGTTGTGGATAGAACTGACGAAGTCAGTAACCATATCTACGGTAAGGCGACGCTGACGTGGTTTGAAGAGATTTTCGAAGAGTATTAAATAGCTAGGTCAAACTTCAGCTGTGGCTTAACCGGATCATAGTCAACCAACTCAAAGTCTTCCGCTTTGATATCAAAGAAATTAGTCCCATCAGGAACATTCAAGACCAAGCGTGGTTGGCAGTTTGACGGCTCACGACGGAGCAATTCCTGAGCTTGTTCAAACTGATTATCATAGATATGAAGGTTGTTGATAAAATAGAAAAACTTCCCAACCTTCCAGCCGAAATGCTTGGCAATCATCATCTGCAAAGCTACGTACTGCATGGCGTTAATGTGGTGGGCCACCAGCATATCATTAGAACGCTGAGTCAAGGTCGCATCCAGATAGATGTCCCCATCAACGCGACGGACATCAAACATGGTCTGAAAGGCGCATGGAAGGAGGCCGTCCGTCTCCTCAAATGCTTGGTAATCCCAGAGAGAGATGATATTGCGACGATTCCAAGGGTTGGCTTCCAACTGCTTGAGTATCTTGTTGATGATATCGTGTTTCTTAACGACCGCACCGTAGCGCTCACCGATGGTTCCCGTATCTCCCACTTCCCAGTCATTCCAGTAGTGAACATTGTACTTGTTATTCAGCACTTCTAGGCTATTAGACTGATCCTGGTAGATCCAGAGCACTTCTTTGATGGCGGATTTGATCGCAATGGGACGCAAGGTTGTGATGGGAAATTCGCCCTTAGATAAATCATACTCGGCAAAGGAACCCGTTACGTACTTGGAGTTGGCTACGGTCCCATCCTTGTACTTGGGACGAGCCTGCTCAGAAAAGACACCGTCTTTGAGGATTCGTTCAATATTTTCTTTAAAAATCGTATCAGCTTTTGTCATTTACTCTCACCTCATTTATTGTCCTAACTAGTATAGCATAAAAAAAGAAAGGAGGAAAATCACTGGCTTTAAAGTAGTGTTTTCTCCTTTTTATTATCTTATTGCAATACAAGTGATGCTGCTCCGATAACTCCAGCGTCATTTCCTAGAGTTGCAAGAGCCAATTTAGTAGATGTGCGTACTTGTGGGAAGGTATTTTCGTCGTAGACTTTTTGAACACCTTGGAGAAGGAATTCTCCTGCAGCTGACACCCCACCACCGATAACGATTGTTGATGGGTTGAGGATTGAGCCGATGTTGGCACAAGCGATTCCCAAGTAACGTGAGAAGTTACGGTAAACGATCAAAGCAAGGTCGTCCCCTTCTTTTGCAAGGTCAAAAACAGTTTTTGCTGTTACTTCTTCACCGTCGTCTATCAAGCGTTTCAAGGTTGCATCGCCTTCGTATTCATCTGCATAACGACGAGTCAAGTTGACAATCCCCGTTGCAGAAGCAACTGTCTCAAGACAGCCTTTTTTACCACAGGTACATGCGATTGGTTGGTCAAAGTCAACAGTGATGTGGCCAAGCTCACCTGCTGCACCAGCAACACCGTGGAGCAATTTTCCTTCTGCCACGATACCGCCACCAACACCGGTACCGAGTGTCATAAAGACAACGTCCGGTTGGTTGTCACCAGCACCCATCCAGCGCTCACCAAGAGCAGCTACATTGGCATCATTGTCGATGAAGAATGGAATACCCAAGGCTTTTTCAATCTTTTCTTTAATTGGTTGAAGGGTTTTCCAGTTTAGGTTGTAGGCACCGATAACAGTCCCTTTTTCACGGTCAACCACACCAGGCGACCCCATTCCAATGCCTCGAAAGTCCGTAGCTGACAATCCAAGCAAGTCCAAACGATGTTGAATAGACTCAATCATATCATCTACAATATGGCTTCCTTCGTCCAAAATATTGGTCTTGATAGACCATTTTTCTTGGATTTCTCCCTCTTGAGTTAAAATTGCAAACTTGATAGATGTTCCACCAAGGTCAATCCCAATAATCTTTTGACTCATCGTCTTCTCCTTTTTAATTGAAAATGCTTACAGATATAGTATAACAAAATCGTCTGTTTTGTGCAAAGGTTTGCATTAACTTCCTAGAAATTATTCTGATTTATGGTTTCCAAAGGCCAGAACCATCTACGTAGTATCTGCCACCATCAACTCGCTCATTCTTTGCCATTTTACCATCTGATTTCAAATAGTAATTCCCTTGCCAAGTATTACGAGCGTATGAACCATCTGATTTCAAGTAGTACCAGGATTGATAAGAAGAGTCATATATCCACTCACCTTGTGCCATTTTACCGTTCGATTTGAGGTAAAAATCTCCTTGCCAAGCATTTCTTGCATAGGATCCATTTGATTTCAAATAATACCAAGCTTGATATGATGAGTCATAGATCCATTCATTTTGTGCCATCTTACCATTTGGTTTAAGGAAGTAGCTTCCTATCCATGTGTTTCGTGCATATGAACCATCCGATTTGAGATAGTACCAGCCTTTATAATATGAGTCATAGATCCATTCACTCTGAGCCATTGTACCATTTGATTTGAGATAGTAGTCTCCCTTCCAAGAATTTGTTACTGGATTACCATTGTCAGAATAATAATACCAATATCCATCCTGCTTAACCCATCCACTAGAAGAAACTCTATTCTGTGGACTAGACTGGCGTGGTTTAAAGACTCCCCGAGGTGCATTTGCACGTTCACAAGCTATCCCATCACCATCACGATCTAGTTTAGATGAGTAGCCAGGCTCTCCTCTATGAATATCAGAATAACCATTTTCCCATGCTTCTTTACAACTAGAAAAATGAATATTTTCTTCTGCACTAACCGGTTGAGCAAACAAACCTAAAACTGGAAGAACAGTAAAAATCGCTTTCAGCAAAATTGTTTTTTTCATCATTTCCTCCTAATAAAATGACATCGTTTTCTTTATATTTTATCAAACTTAATTCAACAATTCAACATATCCATTATGTTTTTTAGTTTATGAAGTTTATTTAGAATTCACTTCCAACTCATACAAACCTCTGACTGCGTTACAGCCATAGATAGTTTCCGCTTGGTTCAAGTCTGCCAAAGTCAGAACTTTTTCCTCTACCTGTCCTGTTTCCAACAAATGCTGGCGGTAGATTCCTGGTAAAATTCCTTGACTGATGGGTGGTGTGTAGAGTTTACCATTAATTTTTAAGACCAGATTTCCAATAGAGGTCTCAAGCAGTTCTCCTGCTGCATTATGGTAAATGATTTCCTGTTTACCTAGGCTTAAATGTGGTCTGTGAGTGGTTTTGAAGTAGGTAAATGCTTGTTGCAAATCAGCTTCTTGAAGGCAAAGTTTGGCTTGGCAGAAGATCGGACTGAGGGGTGTTAAGATTTGGCTACTGAGTTCAATCTCTCCAGATTTGCTGAGAGAAATTCGCAAGCGGTAGTCGTGGTGGAAATCACAAGCTTGACACTCTTCATCTATTTTTTGTATCAAGTCTTCTGGATCAAAAGGATAAGCAAAATAACGACTCGCCTTTATCAGTCTTTCCAGATGTTGATCTTCAAACAGCAGGCTCTTCTGGCTGATTTTCCCCGTTGTAATCAGTTTGAAACGAGCTTGTTTACGATAGAGAACAGCTGCTTTTTGATGAACTTCACGGTATTCAGATTCCCAGGTGCTATCCCAAGTAATCCCTCCGCCAACTCCATAGATTGCTTGGCCCTTGTAGAGTTGAATGGTCCGAATGGCGACATTAAAAATCCGTCGCCCATTTGGAAGCAAGAGACCAATCGTTCCACAGTAAACTCCACGAGGTTGTGGCTCCAAGTCCTTGATGATTTCCATGGTCGCAATTTTCGGAGCTCCCGTTATTGATCCACAAGGAAAGAGAGAGCGAAAAATGGCAACCAAGTCCACATCCTCTCGCAACTGACTCTTGATGGTCGAAGTCATCTGCCAAACAGTCGAATACTGCTCCACTTGGCACAGACGCTCCACATGCTCACTACCCACTTCAGAAATACGGTTCATATCATTGCGCAAGAGATCCACAATCATCATATTTTCAGAGCGATTTTTAGGATCTTGCTCCAACCAGCTAGCTTGGGCAAGGTCTTCTTGGTCAGTCAGTCCCCGCTGGGTTGTTCCCTTCATTGGGCGAGTCGTTAATTCCCGGTCATTTTGCTCAAAAAAGAGTTCTGGACTCATGGAAATCACTGCCATCTCATCATGTTCAACATAGGCATTGTAACCCGCCTCCTGTTCTACCACCATGCGATTGTAGATAGCAAAAGGATTGGCACTTAAGTCTTGCTTGAGTTGGACAGTGTAATTTACCTGATAGGTGTCTCCCTGTCGCAAATGATGGTGGATCTGGGAAATAGCTTTTTCATAGTTCTCTGCAGATGTTTGTTCTCGCCACTTTGAAGGCAGATTTACTTCCTCATAAGTCAGAGGAATAGGGGATGTTTCCACCCTATCGTGAACGGTAAAGTAAAGCAGGTACTCTGCCAGTAAAGGAGCTTTATGAACTGCTAATTTCTCCTCAAAAGCAGGTGCAGCCTCGTAACTGACGTAGCCCACCACATAATAGCCTTGTTCTTGGTAGCTTTCCACTTGTGCCAGCAGGTCCGTCACTTCTGCTAAATCTCTCGTTTTTAACTCTTTGATCGGCTGGGTAAAGATGTATCTCTCGCCCAAAGCTTTAAAATCAATCACTGTTTTTCTATGCATATCTTAAGTATAGCACAAAAAGGCAGATACAGACAAAGCTGATCTACCTTTTTTCATTTTACTAGTCCTATCTACTATTTAGTGAATAAATCTCCAGTAAATCCGTCTGATTTCTGCAAGAGTTGTTTGTAAACTTTCCATTTAAGATTCACTGTATTATCAAATTTATTACCTTGAAGGTCTTTTTCAACTGCAGCATCGAATAGCTCTTGAAGTTTTTCATATGTTGAAATCTTTTGACCATCAATTTCAATTTCTACAAAACCTTTCTCAGCTTTAGCTCTGACTTCTTTATACCATTCTTTCTTCCACTCTTCTAATGTATTAAATCTACCTTTAGAAACTTTTTGGATGATAAAGTTATCACCTAGACCTACGTTACCGGCTGCTTTAGATTCTTGTTTATACTTGTTAGATGCATACCCTAAGAATCCATCAAGGTAACCGTAGTAGCCCCACATACGGAATGTATTGTGTTTGAATGAGATTGAGCCAGCCGTACTCTTACTTGTGTTACCACCGTAAATACCAGTCATCATATTCACAACAGTATAAGCAGAATCGAATCCTTCAGTACGGTAATGACCATTACCTGGTAGCCCGTGTTTAGTAGCGAAGTTGTTATCTACAAGTTGATCAATAGCTGTCAGTTTCATACTCTTCTCATCATCATTTAAATCACGAACTAAATCCCATTGGTGTGGTGCACCTTCTAACTTATTATAGCTCGCTTTTTCGCGATATTTCTTATCGATTTTCTTGAACCACTTATCGTTAGTTCCAGTATTTTTCTTGATGACAGATTCTGCTTCTAAGTAATCAAGCATCATCATTGATTCGTTATAGTTCTTCATGTAGTGATCAATCTTCTCACGACTACTTAACATATTAGGATCATAGTTATAAATTTGTGTACCATCATTTTTACGTTCGTACGCCATATTTAATCCAAGTGAACCATATTCACCATTATAGTTTGTAAGAGATGGTGATTGTAGCATACCTTGAGCAAATGATTCAATATCTGTCCCTTCACGGTGACGCCATGTTCCTAAGTAGGCCATACGGTCATTGATATGAGTCGTTTCGTGAGTGAATGCAGATGTACCATAATCACTAATTATACTAGAAATGATGTAGTATACAGCTTCTGAATTTTGTGGGTTAGAAAAGATATAAGCATACGCACCCATACCGTTATATCCGTGCCATTTACCTGTAGGTCCATAGAACTCACGAACTGGAGCATAGTCACCATTCTTATTATGACCCATTCGGTCAGCCCATCCATTACCTGGAACATCTTGGTTATCCCAAATTGCTGATGGAACCATATTTTCAGATTTCAACAATTGATTACGTACATTATCAGCAGCAAGTCTTGACCAGAAGTCTAAGTAATTAATTTGCTCTTGTGCACGTAAATTGATTTCTTTCTTAAACGCTTCACGTTCAGATTCTGTATTCTTACCATATTTCTCAAATGCACTAAACGCTAGCGTATTGTACGTTGAAATTAAGAACATGTGAGCCTTCTTCGTATTAAGAAGTGGTAAAATGTATCGACCATGTTCACCGTTATTTAAGTTTTCATATAAGTGATATTTCTTATTAGCAAAATCAGGGTTAGATGATTGTTTCTCAACTACATAGTTAGTATGAGAAATAGCTTTCTTATACCATACATTCATATCAGTATCTTCTGTAAAGAGTTTCATGTTATATGTTAAGAAGTCATTTAAATTACCTTTACCTGTTGCTCCCGCAATCACATCACGATAAGCATCTTGAGTTCGATCCCCTTTCAAGAAATGTTCACGTGAACCAATTTGAATCAATCTATCGATAACGCTAACGTTCTTACCATAAAAATCAGGCTTGAACATCATAAGGTCTTTAATGCTCATATCATTGTATTTAAATCCATAATAACGATTTAAATAAGTAAGACCCATCATAATCTTAGCTTTATTGTCTTCCACTTTTTTAAGAAGAACTTTCATAGCCGCATCATCACTATTCAATTGATGGTCTTCGTTTTCAACTAAAGCTTTGACTAATTTATCTAAATTAGCTTTCGTTTCTTCAAAGCTTTCTTCAAGGAACAAGTTACGAATGTAATTGTTCTTATGATTGTCACTATTCTCAGCTGGTTTGTTACGTTTGTCCATTAACGCACGCACTTCAGGTGAAATCAATTCAACACCTGCTAATTTTGCTTTAATATCGTTGATTAATTGTGTTCTATCTTTAACAACCATATTCGGTGTATAAACGACGTCACCAAGACCTTCGATACTATATTCACGAACTTGTTGGACTTGAGAATCAGCTTTACGTGTGACAACTTTTTCTTCCTTAGTACCATCAGCATAATGAATCATAATATGATCAACATCTGACAAGTCAGTTACAAATTGCCCATCTTTCATACCTGTCACAGATAATACTTCTGTAGTTAATAATTTAGATCCTTCAGGAGTCTTATTACCTTGATTCACAATCCACTCTTTATTGTAGAACGGTTGAAGTTTTTCAACATTTCGGTAAGCAAGTTCACGTTCTGCATTATAATCTTGAGTAGTTTTGTACGTGTCTTCTTTATACGCTACGTGATTTAATTTATCAGTCAAATATGGTGTGATTTCATATTTATCGGCTGTGATATTGAACGAAGCAATCCGTTTATCCGCTTCTGCTTGGTCGACACCCTTAATCTGTTTTGAACGGTTATAAGAAACGTTACCTGATGCAACATCGTTCACATACACATTGTTCTTGAAGTAATCAAATCCGAAGTATGGGTCACCTGAGTCAACTGACCCTGAACCATACATCATTTCACCATTTGTCACTTTCATCATGCTGACGTTATTTTCAACCCAACCCCAGTCATAGTTTTCGTGAATTAAACCACCGCTTTGATTATTGGTTTTGAGTGTCAATGTCCCTTTGACCACAGATTTAGTTAAACGACCTTTTTGTTTAACATCATTTGGATTTCCACCATGGTTGACTTTGGCAATCAATCCACCAAATTTAGCATTGTTGGCTTTAATGTCAGCTTCAACATAAGAACTATCTACATTGCTTCTCCAGCTTTCACTTACGAGTCCACCAGACCACCAACCTTTGTTACCTACGCTTTCGATTTTACCGATAAAGGCTACATTACGCATATTGGATTCATCTAGTTTGTTGACCATACCTGTAACGTCGTTATTACCAACCACATTACCCGTAACCTTAATATTCTCAATCGTTGAGTTCTTAAACACATCTCCAAGTGGAGCTGTTTTATCAGCCCACGGCATATTGATATTCACATTACCAAAGTTGATGTCATGAATATAAGCATTTTCAACACGGTTGAACAATGGTCGAGCTAGATTGTGAATGGTATAACGTTTATCACCTTCACTATACAACTTACCTTTAAAAATGTTCGTCAAGTATTGTTTATTCGGAGTCGGAACATTTGCTGCATTAAGATCCGCACCAAGTTTAAACTCACCCGTTGGGTTAGCTTGCATATCTTTTACAAGCTCATTGAAGTTGTAATATACATTACCTTCTTTTAATTTTTGTTTTTCAAAGTAATGAACATACTCTTCACTGAAAGTATCATCTGCTCTACGTTGAACTAAGTTTGGAGCTTTTGCTACCACTTTGTACAATATTTTTCCATCGACAACCACTTCTTCAACAGAACTTACCGTAAGTCTTGTTGTCTTATTATCATGAGTTGTCACTCGTAAGTAAAGTGGAGCAACGTCTGTCGGTTTTTCAGTAAGTAAGCTCTTATCTGTTTCAACACCAGCATCATCCACACTCATCAAGCTTGTTTCTTTGATATTTTTGATTTCAACTTTTTTAAGGTCAAGTCTTAGCGGTTCTTCTTTCAGAACTTCTTCCTCATCACCCTCACCACGGTCATAAACCATCTTCGTTTCAAGTTTATAATCCTTGTAGTACTGTAAATCTGTCAGGGTAGTTGTCAAGTCGTCTGGTGAAACATTCAAGGTTTTGACAATCTCATCACCTTTTTTCAGAGTTAAGGTAATAGATTTAATGGCTGCCTTACTTGGATTTTCTAGACTATACTTAACATCTGAAGTACGCTTCAAATCCTTAGGCTCAACTGCTGTGATGGTCAATACTGGTTTTTCAAAGGTCTTGGTACCACGTTTCAAAATTTTGTCTTGAGGTGCCTCAAGAATTTCCTCTGTAACTTTTGGAGCGTCCTCTATTTTAACTCCCTTAATGGTATTAAAGGTCTTGGTGATTTTTTTCTGGCCTTCTTTTCCTTCTTGAGCTACAACTTCTAAGCCTTTTTTCAGTTGGTCATCTTCTTTAACAACTTCCTTAAATGGAATCTTTTCAAGACTTTCTTCTACAAGAGTTCCTTCAATTGGTTTAGTCCCACGACTTACCTGTTGGTTTACAGGCTCCTTGGTAACTTCTGTGCTAGTTGAAAGAACTTGGTCAGTTTTAACACCTTCTACTGTTTTATAAGTTGTTTTAGTAACTTGACTACCTTTTTCACCATTTCTTACGACAGTTTCTTCGTCCGTATACTTGGTTGGATCCTCAGTCGTTTCAGTTTTGTAGTCTAGGTCTGTAGTCGATGTTTCAACAAGGGTTCCCTCAGTTACCTTGTACTCAGGTAACTGTTCTTGTACAAGAGCTTGACCTACTTTACCTTCCTCTTGTGTACCTTTTACTTCTACTGGAGCATCTGGTAATACAGGTTGAGTTAAAGCTTGACCTTCTTTGCCAGATTCTTGAGTTCCTTTGGCATCTATCGTAGCTTCTGGTAAGGATAGTTGTGTTAAGGATTGACCTACTTTACCTGCCTCTTGAGTTCCTTTAGACTCTACTGTAACCTCTGGTAATTCGGGTTGCGTTAAAGATTGACCTTCTTTGCCTTCTTCTTGCGTACCTTTAGCTACTTGGTGAGTTGGTTCAGCTTGTGGTACTGGAGTTGGAGCAGGTTGCACCTCTTTCTTAGTTCCGACTGCAATGACTTGCGACACAGGTTTTCGAACCACTTGGTCTTCGATGACTTCTCTAACTTCTTGACCGTTAACCATCGAAACTTTGGTTACAAGACGACGCTGACCATTTACTCCGGCTGTGACGATACGAGTCTGTCCTTCTGCTAGATTAGCATCTGGGCTTGTGACCGTTTCAAAAGGAATCTCTACCAAGCTCTCTTCCTGTCTAGCCTGAGGCTTCTCAGAAACTGGTTTTTCTTCAACCGCAGGCGCAACTGGATTCTCTACTACAGATTTTTCGACGGCAATTTCCGAAGCAACAGCAGGTCTTTCCTGAGCTACTTCTGTTTTCTCGATTTCTTTTGAACTTTGCTTTTCTACTGGCAACTGAGACTTTTCAGCTGAAGCTGGTCTTGATGGATGGAGTTCCGCTTCCTTGAAGTAACCGATGTACTCATAGCCATCAATATGAATAATCCCTTCAGCCAAGCCTTCATGTGTAGAGGCTGAAATAGTTTGGTTATAAGAAAGCAATTCCTTATTTTCAAAAGCAAATGTCCCATAAGGAACAAAGGTGCTAGCTCCTAAAGAACTAATCAAGAGAACACCTAGAACTTCTCTACGACCTTTTTTGGACACCAAAAAGACTGCTAGAGAAGCAGTTGCCAAGCCAAGACCTGCCAAAGCTAGTTCCTTACTTCCTGTGTAAGGAAGTTGTTGACTGTTAGTTGCCTTCTTACGATAAACTACATAAAGAATATCATCATCTTGAAATTCTGTTGGAACCTCATGGTGAATCAAGGCTTTTTCAGACTCAGTCAATTCCTGCTCCGCCAGATAACGGTAATGAACGCTATGAGCTCCGCCAACTTCATTGGCTTGCACCTTATCTACTGAAAGGGTACTAGCACCAAAAAGGAAGGCCCCGATGGCTACAGGACCTACCCCAACAGTTAGCTTACGAATCGAATATTTGGTGATTTTTTCTAGTTGTTGTTTTGTTTTTCTCATTCTCACGACTTTCTGATAGAATCTTCTGGATACTGCGCACGCGCACCTCCGATTAGTTTGGGACGACTTGCAAGAGCCGTTACATGAGCATGCCCAATTTCTCTCAAAAGAGGGCGAATCGGAACCTGAACATGCTTGACATGCATGCCAATTGCAGTGTCTCCGATATCCAATCCAGCATGAGCCTTGATGAATTCGACCTCAACTGGATCCTGCATAAACTTAAAGGCTGCCAACTGACCCGAACCTCCTGCATGAAGTGTAGGAAGGACACTGACGATTTCCAGACCAAACTGCTCTGCCACCTGACGTTCAACAACGAGGGCTCGATTGACATGTTCACAACCTTGAACAGCTAGATGAATTCCTTTTTCCTCTAGGATATCTAGGATGGTTTTCACGATGATTTCCCCAATTTCTTGACTGGATCCCTTGCCAATCTGACCACCCATCACCTCACTAGAAGAAAGGCCCAAAACAAAGATAGCCCCTTGCTTCAAATTAGCCTTTTCTATTACATCTTCTACAATCTGGCCTGTTGCTCTTTGAATGTCTTTTTCCGTCATACTTGATACCTCTTTTGTCACTATCTATCATATCTTTTTTTACTGATTTTATCAAGACCAACTAATCATTCTGATTTTTAAAAGCAAAACTCCCAGAATAGACTGGGAGTTAGCTTGTTGCGATTTTATTGAGGTATATTTCAACTATCGTTCCTTTTTCGGGTGCAGAATCAATCTTCATCTGGTAATTGTCTCCAAAATGAAGTTTGAGTCGTTGGTCGACATTTTGAAGGCCAACTCCCCCACGTTTGAGCTGACTTTGACTACTATCGCCAGCAGCTTGGAAACCAACACCATCATCCTCAATGCGGATGACAAGCCCTGTATCCTTTTTCTGAACAGAGACTTTAATATGGCCCTGACCTTCCTTCTCCTTAATGCCATGGTAAAGAGCATTTTCTACAAGAGGTTGTAACACCAGCTTGGGCAAGACTAGGTTAGCAAAAGCAGGATCTTCATCAATCTCATACTGCAGCTTATCACCATAGCGTTGTTTCTGGATAAAGAGATACTGGCGGACATGATTGATTTCATCAGAAAGAGAAATCAAATCCTTTCCCTGATTGAGCGCCAAGCGGAAATAGGTTGCCAAAGACTTGGTCACCTGAACCACTCGCTGACTATCCTGAAATTCAGCCATCCAGATGATAGTATCCAAAGTATTGTAGAGGAAATGGGGGTTAATCTGGCTTGACAAGGCTTGAAGTTCATACTGACGGGTCGCTTCTTCCTGCCTGCGAATAGCTGCCATCAGCTGATCAATCTGATCCAACATGGCATTAAACTGGCGAGTTACTACTCTCAGTTCATAGGCACCAGCTTCCTTAGCACGCAGATTTTGTGTACCAGAAGCAATTTCCAGCATGGTTTCTCTTAGGTCCTTCAAAGGGGCAATCCATCGTTTGAGACTGAACCACACCAAGCAGAGACAGGCAAGAAGAGATAAGGCACTAGCAGCAAGCAAGGTCCACATGAGTTGACTCCGAACCTGGTCTAACTTCTCCAGTGAAGACACGCCTATAACCGTCCAATCAGTTCCTGCAATCTTTTCCTGACTCACATAGGATTGGTGGTCTAGAGTATAACCCTGCCCTGTCTCAATGTAAGGTTTCATGGCCTCCATTTCGCTAGACGAACTATAAACTGTGTGTTGAGGATGGTAAACAAATTCATGGTTTTCATTGATAATAAAGGCAAAACCCTGCTGGCCTAACTGGAGTTGGTTGAGATAAGCTTCCAAGGTTTCGTAAGAAATGTCTAATCGAAGCACCCCAAGATTGGCCCCCTCTGCATCAACCAGTTCCTGAGTAACAGAAATGACCCATTGACTGTCTGATTTACGAGCTGGTGTCAAAACTGGCTTAGCTCCCTGATGAATGGCCTTTTGGTACCAGTTCTCAGCCATCATATCAGAGGAAGTTTTCATCTGCACACTATCATCTGTAGAAATGACCTGACCGGATTTAGTCACTAGCACAACAGTTTTCAGGTCCTGGTCTGCCTTTAAGATGGTCAAAAACAGATTTCGGATTCCCTTGACCTTGTCTTGACTGGGATTCTCAGCATAGGCTAGGACTTCCGTCTGCTGGGTCAAACTGGTCGAGGTGGTTTCTAATTTTTTGATATAAGACTGGATAAAGTGGCTAGTTTGACTGATAGTCGTTTGACTATTGCCTTCAATGGTAGCCTCAATGGCTGAAGAACTAGATTGATAGTAGAAAGTTCCAACCAGAGCTAGGAGAATGAGAAAGACCAGAAAGATGGAGATAACCATTCTGACTAAAAGAGAAGAACGCTTCATCGGCCTTCCCCTTTCTTAAACTGACGAGGTGTCACACCTGCAATCTGTTTAAAACGTTGAGTAAAATAGTTCATATCTTCAAAACCAACCTTTTCGGCTATCTCATAAATCTTTAAATCTGTGGTCAGAAGCAAGAGCTTGGCTTGTTTGACACGCTCTCTCACCAAATAATCCTGAAAAGGCAGGCCCAACTCTTTCTTAATCAAGGAACTCAAATAAGTCGGACTAAAACCTAGGTCACTGGCCAAAGACTTTAAACTAAATTGACTATCAGCCAGATGAGACTGGATCTTCTGAGCAATATTTCCCTCAAACTTATCAGTCAATAAATCTTGTAACTGCTCTTCCTTTTCTTCCTTGTCTAGTTTTTGCTTGATTTTCCCCAACATTTCCTCAATATCCTGACGAGAAAAGGGCTTGAGCAGGTAGTCATCCACACCTAGTTTGACAGCAGACAAGGCATAATCAAAATCACCGTAACCTGTCAAAAAGACCAAATGAACTTGTGGATAGGTTTCTCGTACCAGACTGGCCAACTGGATGCCATTTAGCTGAGGCATGTTGATATCGGTTAAAATGATGTCTGGCACCTGCTTTTGAATCAAGTCCCAAGCCTGTCTTCCATTTTCAGCCTGACCGATGATCTCCATATCGTAGGCTGCTACATTGACCAGCTTGGTCAAGCCTTGTCTTACTAGATATTCATCCTCTACGATTAAGATTGTGTAGGTCATGCTCTGCTCCTTTACCACTTACTAGTATCAGTATAGCAAAATTCTCCTCTAACTGCTTAGGAAAGACTTCTTAATCAACATAATCTAGTAAATAGGCATAGCCTTTTTCTGCCATTTGGTCTTTGGGAATAAATCGGATAGAGAGACTATTGATACAGTAGCGTAAGCCACCCTTGTCCTGAGGCCCATCTGTAAAGACATGGCCAAGGTGAGAATCTCCAACTCGGCTCCGCACTTCCATGCGTGTCATATTGTAAGACTTATCTTCCTTGTAGGTAGCAACATCTGGACTGATTGGTTGGGTGAAACTAGGCCAACCACAACCAGACTCAAACTTGTCTTTTGATGAAAAGAGGGGTTCGCCAGTGGCCACATCCACATAGATACCAGATTCGAATTTATCCCAGTAGCGGTTTGAAAAGGCTCGTTCTGTTTGATTTTTCTGTGTGACTGCATACTCCTCAGGTGACAAGGTCTTTTTCAATTCTTCATCACTTGGTTTAGGATATTTGCTGGCATCGATGACGGGATAGGCAGCCTGATTGACATTGATATGACAATAGCCATTTGGATTTTTCTTGAGGTAGTCTTGATGGTAATCCTCAGCCACCACAAAATTCTTCAAGTTTTCCTTTTCAACTGCCAGAGGTTGGTCATATTTTTTAGCAACTTCATCAAAGACTTGGTTGATTACTTCCAAATCCTTTTCATCTGTGTAATAAACACCAGTACGGTACTGGGTCCCCACATCATTTCCTTGTTTATTTTTGCTGGTTGGATTGATAATGCGGAAGTAATGAAGCAGAATTTCCTTGAGGGAAATTTGCTTAGCATCATAAGTAACATGGACAGTCTCTGCATGGCCTGTTTGGTTAATCAATTCGTACTTGGTTGTTTCCCCTCTACCATTTGCATAGCCTGAAACGGCATCGGTTACTCCAGGCACGCGTGAGAAGTATTCCTCCACTCCCCAGAAACATCCCCCAGCTAGATAAATTTCGTGCAAGTCTGCGTCTTTACTCACTTCTGTTTTTTTCACTGTTTTTCCTCCTTGGCTAACGGATGCTTTCTCAATTTGCGAGCTATCTGTCTGCCCTGTATTTCGCATCAATAGAAAATAAAAACCGGTTATGGCTAGGAGAATGACTCCTGCCAAGACAAAAAGTTTTACTTTATCATTCATAGCCTTTCTCTACCCCATTTCTTTCAATTCTTTTAAAATCATTTCCTTATCCATAAAACCTGGTTGCGTTTTGACCAGCTTGCCTTCCTTGTCTATAAAGGCTTGAGTCGGATAAGAACGGACACCATAACTTTCCAAGAGTTTACCTGATGGATCAATTAAAACTGGAAAATTTTTATAATCCAATCCCTTGTACCAATTCTTAAAGTCCGCTTCTGCTTGTTCACCTTTGTGTCCAGGAGAGACCACTGTCAAAACTACATAGTCATCACCAGCATCCTTAGCGATTTCATCCGTATCTGGAAGGCTAGCTAGACAGATGGAACACCAAGAAGCCCAGAATTTAAGATAGACTTTCTTGCCCTTGTAATCAGATAAACGATAGGTCTTACCATCTACTCCCATCAGTTCAAAATCAGCGACTTCCTGACCTTTAGTCGCAGTTTTCGAACTAACTTGTTCTGTTTTGGATTGCTCCTTCATAGTAGACTCGTCTGACATGTTTTTAGTCGAACAGGCTGCCAAGCAACAAATTGAGCCTACTCCAAGGAGACATGTTTGCCATTTTTTCATTTCTTTTTCCTCTCTATTCAAATAATGTAGTCAAAATGGAAGCATTTCCCAAAAGCACCAAGATTCCCATCACGATAATGAGAAGACCACCCACTTTTTTGAGGGTTCCGAGATAAGGATGGAGTTTTCGGAAATGTTTCAAAACATAGCTGGAAGCAAGAGCTAGAACCAAAAATGGTAGCGCCAAACCCAGCGTGTAGACTAACATGAGACCAGCTCCCTGCCAAGCTCCTGAACCACCTGAAGCCGCCAAAGCCAAAACAGAGCCCAAAACCGGCCCTACACACGGTGTCCAAGCAAAACTAAAGGTCAACCCCAGTAAAAATGCCTGACTATAGCCGTTAGCATTTTGACCCTGTCTCTTTAATTGTAGCCTTCTTTCCTTGTAGAGTCCCTGCAAATGTAAAACATCCATCTGGTGCAAGCCCAAGAGAATGATAATCGCACCCGTCACATACTGAAACCAAGAAGCATACAGCAAATTGCCTAAAAAACCAGCTCCATAACCCAGTAAGATAAAAACAAAGGAAATCCCCGCTATAAAGGCCAGAGTTCGCAATAAACTTACAACTGAGATTGAAAATTTTCCGCTAGAAGCCTGAGCATCATTCTTATCATCCAATAAGACTCCTGCATAGACTGGCAACAAGGGTAAAATACAAGGAGAAAAGAAGGAAAGAATTCCAGCAAGAAAAACACTGATAAAAAAGATTACATTGTCCATTGCCTTCCTCCATTCTTTGATTTGATAGGTATATTATATCCCCAAAACTCCAGAAAAAACAGGGAACATGATAGGGAAAAATAGGAATTTAATCAGTTTATTTAGAAATCTGGCACAAAAAAAGCCAGACAAGGTCTGACTTTGGTAGAAACAGAAAAGAGAATCACCTGTCTTCCCTGCTTATCTGGTAATAAATAAGGTCCGCAACGTAGTCTTTTCTCTCCACACCATTGGTAATGGTTTTTAGATAAGACATTCCCGCTTTTTCCATAACACGGCCTGAAGCTGGGTTGAGACTAGCATATCGAGCTCTGGCCTTTTGAAAACCAACTTGAGTAAAACAGAAGTCTAGCACAGCTTTCAAGGCCTCCGTCATCATACCACGACCCCAATAATTTTTTCCTAAAATATACCCAATTTCACAACTTGAATCAGACTCATTCATCTCAACGATGCTGATATCTCCTATCACATGCTCAGGATCTTCTTTGAGACAAATGGCCCATTTGTAATAGTTGGGATTGGTATAGGATGCAACCCAATTTCGAATCGAATTCCGAGTCACCTCAACATCAGGATGAGGATCCCAGGTGACATAGGTCAGATTCTCAGCAGATGAAGCCCAATTTTGAAACATGGCTTCCGCATCACTCTCCACAAATCTTCTCAAAATCAAACGTTCTGTCTGTAACATTTGCGTACCGATTGCTTTCATAATGTTACCTCGCTTTCTAAGCTTAAGGCTCATGGTAAAAAGACTATACTCAGTAACAGCTAGAAAACAAGTTTTTCATCTAGTTACTTGACGCAGTCGCTGTCTGGTTTGAAATGCGCTTTACCAAGCTTTTTCAAACCTAGTCATCCTTGCGGGGGTGAGACAAGGAAAATCAAACTCTTCGAGTTACCGAATCTACCTCGTTTTCCTGTTTCTAGACTCGGGCTAAAAAGGTCCCCCGGGCCTTCTTCGCTTTCTCATTTCTAGGCTCAGGGTAAAAACCTCCACTGGAGGTTATTCTTGCTCTCGAGTTTCAAGGCAAGAAGCTAAAAAGGTCCCCCGGACCTTTTTACTCCCAAAAGTC
Organism: Streptococcus sp. CM6; assembly: GCF_000526095.1. Classification (NCBI taxonomy): domain Bacteria; kingdom Bacillati; phylum Bacillota; class Bacilli; order Lactobacillales; family Streptococcaceae; genus Streptococcus; species Streptococcus sp. CM6. Next base: position 17,393 of record NZ_JATS01000020.1, read on the forward strand.
ATCAAATACGGTGATTGGTAGGTGGCGTTTGTGTTGGCCTTTGTGCCACCAGTTTTCAATAGTCGCTTGGGCTTCTGGGCTGATTGTTTTACCTTCGAGGTAGTCATCAATTTCATTGTAAGTGACTCCGAGGGCTATTTCGTCAGCAAGTCCAGGTTTGTCTTCTTCTAGGTCTGCTGTTGGGATTTTTTCATAAAGAGCTGGGTCTGCACCAAGTTCCTTCAAGAGTTGTTTCCCTTGGCGTTTATTGAGGCGATAAAGTGGGAGAATGTCTGCACCACCATCACCAAACTTGGTAAAAAAGCCTGTGATATTTTCCGCGGCATGGTCTGTTCCAATGACCGCTCCGCTATGGGCACCTGCAAGGGCATATTGGGCAATCATACGACTACGAGCTTTAATATTGCCCTTGTTAAAGTCTGAAACAGAACTTCCTGTCGCTTCAACTGCATCTGCCATGGCATCAGCTGATTCCTTGATATTCACAACCAAGCTGACATCTGGCTGGATGAAAGCGAGGGCTTTTTGAGCATCTACTTCATCAGCTTGCACGCCATAGGGCAGGCGGACAGCGATAAATTGGTAGCTGTCATCTCCTGTCTCTGCTCGCATTTCTTCCATAGCTAATTGCGCTAAGCGCCCTGCTAAGGTTGAGTCCTGACCTCCAGAAATTCCTAGTACAAAAGTTTTAAGGAAGGGGTGTTTTTTCAAGTATCTCTTTAAGAAATCAATCGAACGACGGATTTCTTCCTGAGCGTCAATCACTGGCTTGACACCCAGTTGCTGGATAATGGCCTCTTGCAAACTCATTCTTCTTCTCCTTCACCAAGAGCTTCCTTGCGCATCTTATCAATCAAATCCATCTTATCTTGCCAAATATCACGCGCCAAGTCTACTGGGTAATGTTGCGGATTGAGAACCCGTTTATACTCATCCCAAAGCTTGTCAAATTCTTTGCGAGCATAGGCCTGAATCTCAGTCAATCTAGGCAAGTTGTAAACTAATGTTCCTGCTTTGAAAATATCCACCAAGAGAGGAACGGCATCAAAATTTCGAACGGTCTTTTTGATGTAGGTATAAGTTGGATGGAACATTTTGATTTCCGTCATGTCACTCACATCCACACCATCATAAGTAATGTAGTCACCTTCTGACTTGCCTTTTTCACGACTGGTAATGCGCCATACCTGCTTCTTACCTGGCGTAGACACTTTTTCCGCATTATTAGACAGTTTGATGGTATTGCGCATCTGACCATTTTCATCTTCGATGGCAACAATCTTATAAACTGCCCCAAGAGCTGGCTGGTCATAGGCTGTAATCAGCTTGGTTCCCACACCCCAGACATCAATTTTAGCCTTTTGCATCTTGAGATTGAGGATGGTATTTTCATCTAGGTCATTAGAAGCATAGATCTTAGCCTCTGTGAATCCAGCCTCGTCCAGTTGCTGACGGACTTTCTTAGAAATGTAGGCAATATCCCCAGAGTCAATCCGCACACCCATAAAGTTAATCTGATCACCCAGTTCACGCGCCACCTGAATAGCAGCTGGCACACCGATGCGAAGTGTATCATAAGTATCTACTAAAAAGACACAATCACGATGGGTCGCCGCATAGGCCTTGAAGGCTTCATAGTCGTTTCCATAAACCTGTACCAAGGCATGGGCATGAGTCCCCAAGACTGGAATATCAAAGAGCTTACCTGCTCGCACATTGCTAGTTCCGTTGGCTCCACCAATCACGGCTGCGCGTGTTCCCCAAATAGCTGCATCCATTTCTTGCGCACGACGTGTCCCGAATTCCATCAAAGGCTCATCTTCAATGACTGAACGAATACGTGCTGCCTTTGTCGCTATCAAGGTTTGAAAGTTAACGATGTTCAAGAGAGCCGTTTCGACCAACTGGCATTGGGCTAGAGGGCCTTCAACTTGAACAATCGGTTCATTAGCAAAGACCAAATCCCCTTCTTGGGCAGAACGAACGGTCAACTCCAACTGGAAATTGCGAAGGTAATCCAAGAATGCTCCATGATAGCCTAGCGACTCCAAGTAGTCAATATCACTATCTGAAAAGCGTAAGTCTTTAAGATAATGTACAATTCTTTCCAAACCAGCAAAAACCGCATAACCGTTGTTAAATGGTTGCTGGCGGAAGTAAACTTCAAAGACCGCCTTCTTATTGTGAATCCCTTGGTCAAAGTAAACTTGCATCATATTAATCTGGTACAAGTCCGTGTGCAATGTCAAACTATCATCTGGATACATCTGTTTTCCTTCTTCCTTCTTTATAAAGGTATGAACGTATTCTACCACTTTCACACCATCCGATAAATCAGTACTATTATAACACATTTTACCGAGATTGATAAAAAGCTAACAAGCTATTCTCCATTCTCCAGTTCATCTATATCTTGCTCAAACTTTTTTTGAGCCCATTCGCCATAACTTTTAAGGCCGAGATTGCCGATAAAAACCCAAGGAAGGTAAATCAGATAAGTAATGACCCAAGCAGACAAGTATTTAACGTTCAGAGGATTGTGCTGATAAATTTCGATATTGAATTGATAATTCTGCAACATCAAGAGAGTCGTAATAGCGAGAGTCACCAGCAAGCACCCTACAATCGTAAAATGAAAACGACTATAGTAGGTCACTCCAAGTTGTCGTGCACGATTGAAAAAGAAGAAAATTCCTAAAAGAAGGGTAACCAGAAGAATATCAGGATTAAAAAGAGCAGGTGCTAATACAGCCACCAAATAACTTAGAAGAATGAGCCCGATAAACACATGAAAAGACTCTGTCCCAGCTTTGTTAATCAGTTGTTCTTCTCTTTCGTCTAATAATTGATAATAAAAAAATCTATTTTTCATCTTCTTCCTCCCAAAATAGTTGGTCTAAAGTTTTGCCTAAGCATCTGCAAATGGACTGGCAGAGCGAGAGACTAGGATTGTATTTCCCAGCTTCAATCAAGCCTATGGTCTGCCTAGTAACACCCACAGCCTCTGCCAAGTCCCCTTGTGTCAAGTCAAGCTCCACACGAGCTAGTTTTAATTTTAAATTTTTAGCCACTAGCGTCCTCCTTCACATTTTTAAAAAGTTGCGCTTCTTTTAAAAATATTATACCATATATCTAACTTAATGCAACATATAAATGTCATTTTGTAAGATTTTATTAACAAAAAAACTCTCTACCACAAAAAATAGAGAGTGTTGAGTTCAAATATAGGATTTCAAAATATCGACGACATCACTTCTTTTCTTGACCTGATAGGACTTGATGCCCAATTTCTCAGCTGCTATTGTATTGTCCTCAATATCGTCTAGAAAGACACAATTTGTAGGATCTAGCTGGTATTTATCGAGAATCCCCTTAAACATTGCCAAATCAGGCTTTATAGCTTTTATATCACAGGATAGGACAAAGCCATCTAAAAGTTCTTTTAAGGGAGACAGTTGCTCTTCCAGCAAGTCATAAAATACCTTTGAGGTATTGGACAAGACGAAGATGCGATGCCCCTTTTTCTTTAGTTCTGACAAGACAGGAAAGACTTCCCTATAAATATCAATGTAGCTAGGCCAATTCCAGATAACTTCTTCAACCTTCTTTTGATAGCCCCTTCCAATCATCGACACAAGTTTAAGCACCAACTCTTCTCTCGTCATAGTCCCAAGATCTAATCTTTCCCAAAGCCCCGACTGAAAAATGCTCTTATCTAAAATGAGATAATCTTTCTTCGTATTCGAAACACTTTGTAAAATCTTATCCTTGTTCCATTCTAATAAAACGTTGCCCATATCTAGTATGATATCCATCAGCCCACCTCCATAGTGATGTGAAGATTTCCTCTTTGCTTTATACTTTCATATTCAGCTTACAAATCCTTTTGGTAATAAAATCTTTGCCCTGTGTAGGGATAGTCTTGCAAGGTAAAGACTTCCTTGTAGCCATGCCTTTTATAAAAATCTGGTGCTTGAAACTGGTAAGTATTCACGAAAGCAAACTGACAGTTTCGATTCTTAGCTTCATTTTCAGCTTGCTCCAATAGTTTTGAACCGATTCCCTGTCCTCGCAATTCCTCTTTCACAAACAAATATTCGATTTCCAGCCAATTTCCAAAAGTCTCAGCTACTAAGCCTGCCATGAGATTGCCCATTTCGTCTTCGACATAAAGGTTCAGCGGCTCGCTTTCAGCCTCTTCTCTTTTAGAGCGATTATAAGCACGAATCAAATCCCCTATTTCTTGCGCTTTATGCGATTCCTTATTTTCCAATCTAACGTGCATTCAAACCTCCTAATAAACTGCTACAGCTTGATTATAATCCTATTTCAATAGACTGTCAAACTAGAAAAACTCACCAAGCAGAGTTGATGAGTTCATGAGTTATTTTCTAAATTTCCACTGACTATAAACCCCAAAAACAAGGATCCAGATAGCAGAACCAACTGCCCCCATGAAAGTCGACTCTTGCAAAAAGAGAGTCACAAAAACAAAGACAAAAAAGAGAATGGTTAGGGGATTAAGCAAGCGATACTGAGGCATGAGGTAGCCATCAGCCATGAAATCTTGTGACTTGCGGTATTTTAGATGAGCCACCATAATCAAGATATAAATAGCGATATAAACACCTGATGAGGATGCTGTGATCAAAGCAAAGGCATCTGAAACACCTGGCAACACATTGATAAAGGCGGCGAGAGCAATCAAGATTGCTGAGGCAATGATGGCATTTTGTGGAACATTGTGGCGAGAAAGGGTATCGACCTTGATGGCCTTTAAGAAACGATTGGGCGAATCATGGGCAATCTGATATAAGTGTCTCCCTGTTGAGTAGAGAGTTGAGTTAAGAGCAGACGCTGCTGAGGTCAAGACAACAAAGTTGATTAGAGCCGCTGCCCACTTGATCCCTGCCAGTTCAAAAACCGTTACAAATGGAGAATCTGAAGAATTAAGATAAGACCAAGGAATAATGGCCATAATCGCAATAAGAGCTCCCCCATAGAAGAAGATAATTCTGAGAGGAATTTCCTTAACAGCTTTGGGCAAGACCTGACGAGGGTTCTTTGTTTCAGAAGTTGTCACCCCGATAAACTCAATCATCAGATAGGCGAAAAATACCATTTGAAAGGCCATGACAAAGTTCATAACTCCATTTGGAAAAAGAGAGAACTGGTCGCTGATATTTGCCAAGCTTGCAACACCATGCGGTGTCTTAAAGCCTGTCAAAACCATAAAGACCCCAGTGGCAATCATGGCTAAAATCGCCACAATCTTGACCATAGCAAACCAAAACTCGACTTCTCCAAAGAGCTTAACCGCAATCAGATTGACCAAAGCCAAAATCGTTAAAAAGACAAGCTGAATCATCCAGCTAGGCCAGGTAGGGAACCAGAAGCGGACATAGTCTGAGATGGCAGTGATTTCTGCCATACCGATAAAGACAACAGACAACCAATAAGACCAAACCGAGAAATACCCCCAGCCTTTCCCCAAATGACGGGTGATAAAGTTGATAAAAGTATGTTGTTCTGGATCCTGATATAGCATCTCCCCAACAGCCCTCATCATCAAAAACATAAAGGCTCCTGTAATCATGTAAATCAGGATGATAGAAGGTCCAGTAAGGCTGATAGAACGACCAGCACCTAGGAAAAGTCCTGTTCCGATTGTCCCCGCAATGGCCATCACCTGAACATGGCGATTGGTTAAACCACGCTCCATTTTATTTTTTTTCTTATTTGAACTCATATAGTCTCCTATTTATTCAAAAAATCAAAAAGGAGTTGAGCAAGTCAAGACCTCCACTACTCCATTTTCATTCTATTTAGGCTGTTTTTTCAACCTTTAAAATTTTGACATCGTAACTACCAACAGGTGTCTCAATCGTAACAATATCGCCTGTTTTTTTGCCGATCAAAGCTTGTCCAATCGGACTTTCATTTGATACCTTCCCAGCGAAAGCATCCGCACCTGCAGAACCGACGATGATGTAGACTTCCTCTTCCTCTTCACCGATTTCTTGGATGGTTACGGTCTTACCGATAGCTACCTCATCTTGGGCAACTGCATCGCTATTAACAATTTCAGCATAGCGAATTTTGGTTTCTAGACTTGAAATTTGTCCTTCAACAAAAGCTTGTTCATCCTTAGCTGCTTCGTACTCACTATTTTCTGAAAGATCCCCGTACGAACGAGCAATTTTGATACGCTCTACGACTTCAGGACGACGAACGAGTTTCAATTCTTCTAATTCTTTTTCTAACTTTTTCTTTTCTTCAAGGGTCATTGGGTAAGTTTTTTCTGCCATTTTTTTAACTTTCTTTTCTATTTACTTTTTTAAAACAAAATTATGTGGAAAACCACATAATTTTAGTTTGAACTACTTGCTTGAGGTAACTTGCTATTGATATGCTCTGCAACGTTTTGATCATGCTCTTCTTTTGTCGTTGCAAAGTACACTTTACCGTCTTCAACATTGGCTACAAAGTATAAGTACTCACTCTTTGTCTGATTTACACTTGCTTCAATCGCATCGAGGCTTGGACTATCAACTGGTCCGGGCATGAGGCCAAGATGTGTATAAACATTATAAGGTGAATCAATCGTAGTATCAATTGCAGTATCATCAGCCAAGCTAATCTTTTGGCCAAGTTTTCCTTCAGCATACAAGATAGCAATGTTGCTTTGAAGTGGCATACCAAGATTCAAGCGGTTATAGAAGACTCCCGCAATCAATTTACGATCTTCGGTCTTAGCACCTTCTTTTTCGACAAGAGAAGCAATACTGAGCAATTCATTAACTGTCAGATTCTTTTCTTTGATCGTAGTGTAATACGGTGACATGGCCTTGTCCATAGCTGCTAACATATCATCAATCAAGCTTTCAACTGTGGTGCTGTCTTTGATAGTGTAGGTTGCTGGGAAAAGGTAACCTTCAAGGCGATAACGAACGCCACTGTCTTTTGTTGGTAGACTTCCAAGAAGGTTTGGATACTTGGCTACTAGTTGGGAGAGGAAGGTTTCATCTTGAGCTTTTGCCATGAAAGCATCCGCTGTAAGAGGTTCTTTAAAATCACCTTGGAGTTGACCTACTGTCTGAGCAATTTGCTCTAAGGTATAACCTTCCGGAATAGTTAAGTTTGCAAGCACTGGTTCTTGAGGTTCAGGAGTTCCACCTTTTTGCAATTCTTGAATCAAGTCATCCGTACTCATGCTCTTCTTCAAATTGTAATAACCTGACTTCAAGTCTGAACCCTTATACTTAGCATAAATACTAAAGATAAGTCCATGTTTGACCAAACCAGATTTTTCCAAAGTGCTCCCAATTTGTTGCACATTTGATCCTTCTGGAATTTGAACTGTCATATACTCCTTAGAGCTCGCATCAACAGGTTTCAAAGAGTCTTGAACATAACCGTACCCAAAGTATCCACCAGCAGCCACAAGCACCAAAAGAACTAAAAAGGTTACTAGGAAACCTTTGGCTTTTGATTTTTTCTTTTTCTTGGTTGGTTTTTTACCTTTACGGCGACGGTTACGACGTGATTCTTCCGTTAATCTGTCTGAGGATCCAGTTGAAGCTAGCGCTTCAGCTTTATTCTCAGAAGAAGGAATTGATGTATTGGCCTCTTCTGTCTTATAAGTCACATCTATCTTGGTCGGAGTATCGTTAAATTCTTTTTCTTCAGGTTCAAGTTCAACTGGTTCCACCTTAGGTTGAACGGACTCCACTACAGGTTCTTCAGCTGGATGAATCGGTTCTACTAGAGGTTCTTCAGATTCTACAACTTCAATCTTGTCAATGATAGGTTGTCTAATCTCTTTCTCTCCTTTTTCATCCGTTTTATCAGCTTCAGCACTCGAAAGTGGAGGAACACTCGGCGCATTCTTTAGAATTTTATCGACAACAGATAGGGAATCAGCCATCAACTCTTCTGTTGAAGTATCAGATTCAGGATTTGCAGGAGTTACTGAACTAGCTTGAGATGATGAAGCTGTCAGATTTGGAATGTCTACTTCTTTCTCTTTTCTATCTTGTTCTTTTACTCTCTCTAAATCACGTAGAATCTGCTCTTTAAAGCTTAATTTTTCTTCTTCTCTTGATTTTTCAGTCAAAAGCATTACCTCCTTGTTGACAATCCATAATATTATATCTTAAAAGTTACAGAAAAGCAACAAAACATCCCTTTCTATAGCTATGATTCTCATTTTTTAAGGTTGCCAAACCATATCATACCAACTTTCACCCGCAAAGCTTGACTGGGATACTCCTTCATTCACAAATCCATTTTTTTCATAATAAGGAATGAGATAGTCATGACAGGTCAAATTGATACCTTCTCGTTCATGTTCTAAAGCAACTTCTTTCAGATCCCTTAACAGTCTTTTCCCCACGCCTAAGGCTTGTGCCTCCTTAGCTATGGAGAGACAGGTCACAGAGATATAACCTCCAGGTCGATGGCTATAGTCTTTTATCTCTTCTGTAAAGGACTGATCTTGTAGATGACGATGTGGGACGACTGGACCTTCGATATACCCAAGGATACGTCCCTCCTTTTCGGCTACGAGAAAACTGGTCTGAATTTCACGTAAGTGCGCCTCAAAGACCGCACGAGGAATGGCTTCTTCAAGGGAGAAATTCTCCAGCTCTATCTCTAAAATTTGATCTAAATCCGAAAATCTTGCTTGTCTGATTTTCATACTTCCTCCTGATAAAAAGGATTGGCCCAAATCAGATTCCATCCCGAAAATCTTGCGCATGAAGCTTCTGGCACTTCTTCCTCAACAAAGCCATTCATCTCAAAATAAGAGAGCAAGTCATCAGGACAAGTCAAGCGAAGATACTCATACCCTCCTTCCACCGCCACTTGTTTCAAGCTAGCAAGAAGAAGGGTCCCCAAACCTTGCCCGCGACGGTCAGGATGAATAGCAAATGATCTTATTTCTATCCATGTGGGATGAAGAGACTGAGATTCTCCTAAAACATAGCCCACGAGCTGGTTTTCATCTCTAGCTACAAGAAAGGTATCCGCAATCTTACGGATACTCTCTTCTAAAAATTCGTAGCTCACTATTTCTTCTGAGGATAAACAAGATTCTTCAATTGCTACAATTTCTTCTAAATCCGATAAAGTAGCCCGTCCTATGGTGATTGGAATTTCCATTCTTTTTTCTTATTGGACGTTACTTGTCAAATTAGACAAAAGACGTTCAAATGAGTACTCATAGGTTTGGATATCTCCTGCTCCCATAAAGACATAGACTGCATTATCATGCTCAAGGAGTGGTGATACATTTTCAACTGTGATGACTTGGCTTTTCTTCTTAATTTTATCTGCTAGGTCTTCTACCTTGACGTCACCATGGTCCACCTCACGGGCTGATCCATAGATTTTCGCCAAATAAACAGCATCTGCCTGGCTCAAAGCTTTAGCAAAGTCGTCTAATAGGGCAATGGTTCTAGTGAAAGTGTGTGGTTGGAAGATTGCAACAATTTCCTTGCTTGGGTATTTCTGACGAGCCGCATCTAAGGTCGCAATGATTTCCGTTGGATGGTGGGCGAAATCATCAATAATAATGGTACCATTGACAACCTTTTCAGTGAAACGACGCTTGACACCAGCAAATGTTTTCAAGTGTTCACGTACCAAGTTCAAGTCAAACCCTGCTGTATAAAGTAAACCAATAACGGCTGTCGCATTCATGATATTGTGACGACCAAAGGTTGGAATGTGGAATTGACCCAACTCTTGTCCGCGGAAATGAACTGTGAAGGTCGAACCAGTTGTAGAACGTAGAAGGTCGCTAGCTACAAAGTCATTTCCCTCAGCATCAAAGCCATAGTAATAGATTGGCGCATTGGCTGTAATCTTACGCAACTCAGCATCCTCACCGTAGACGAATAAACCTTTGGTAATTTGTTTAGCATAGTCATTAAAGGCATTGAATACATCCTCTAGACTCGTAAAGTAGTCTGGATGGTCAAAGTCAATATTGGTGATAATAGAGTATTCTGGGTGGTAAGGCATGAAATGACGCTCATATTCGTCAGATTCAAAAACAAAATACTTAGCATTTTCAGAACCTCGACCCGTTCCATCCCCAATCAAGAAGCTAGTGTCTGTGATGTGAGACAAAACGTGAGACAGCATCCCAGTCGTTGATGTCTTTCCATGCGCTCCTGCAACCCCCATGCTGACAAAGTCACGCATAAAGCTACCTAGGAATTCATGGTAACGTTTGTAGCTGATACCATTTTTGTCGGCATAGGCGATTTCAACATTGTTATCTGGACGAAAGGCATTTCCAGCAATAATTTCAAGATCCCCTTGCAGGTTCTTTTCATCAAAAGGAAGAATCGTAATTCCTGCCTGCTCTAGTCCACGTTGAGTAAAGTAGTATTTTTCAACGTCTGAACCTTGAACCTTGTGTCCCATTTGATGCAACATCAAGGCTAGGGCACTCATCCCTGATCCCTTGATTCCAATAAAATGATATGTTTTTGACATGCTTTTCTCCCTTACTCAGTAATTCTTGTCAGATTCAACTCTTGGGCAACCTGACGTTCCTGTTCTGTTTGCTTATTCTTTTTATTATAGATTTGACTCTTCTTTAGAAAATCATAGTTGTTCTTTTTAGCCTTTTCCGTTTGAGATTTCGGAGTTGGATTCGCCACTTGGCCAACCTCCTCAGCTAAGATATAGTGTGACTGACTCAAGTTTCTGCTAAACTTGGCAAACTCACCTGGATTTTCCTTTTGAAATGGTGCTGTTGGTTGGTTTCCTTGACGAACAAGTGTTGAACCATTGTGTCGTCTAGTATGACTAACATCCTGAGTCAAATACTTGGCCGAACGTTTCTTCTTCAGATCCGCACGCGCCTCTTCTCGAGCCAATTCAGCATACGTTTTTTCAACTTTTTTAGGTTCTGGGCCTGGTTTTGACTCCTTACTAGCTACCGAAGGAGTTACAGCCTGTTCCTCATTGATAGGAGACCATTCCAAATAGTTCTTATCGCGGTAATCACCTTTGATATTGCTAATAAAGTCTGACTCATCGTACAAGTCCATGACTGGCATTTTAGTCAGCATGATCTCATCATCTGACACCAGTGGAAATCGATCTTGTTTCATTTTGTATTTCCTTTCAACACTTCATTATAGCGTATTGTCTTGATTTTTCAAGTGCTGGCTTCAGAAATCCCTAAAATTTCTCGAATTTCTGCCAGACTAAGACTCGCACGCGATTCCGTTCCATCCAAAACTTGGGAAACCAGGTGTTTCTTCTGTTCTTGGAGTTCTTGAATCTTTTCTTCAATGGTCCCTCTAGTAATCAAACGGTAAACCTCTACCTTCCGCTCCTGTCCCATTCGGTGAGCTCGTCCGATAGCTTGAGCCTCGACAGCAGGATTCCACCAGAGGTCCACTAGGATGACGGTGTCAGCTCCTGTCAGATTGAGACCGACACCACCTGCCTTAAGGGAGATGAGAAAGATATCTCTTTCCCCTTGATTAAATATTTTAGTCATCTCTTGTCTGTCTTGAGCAGGAGTTGAGCCCGTAATTTTGAAGGAGGTCAAGCCCAAATTTGGGAGTTCTTGCTCGATTTTCTCCAACATTCCTTTGAACTGGGAGAAAATCAAGACCCGATGCCCACCATCAGCCACTTGTAGCAATAAATCTCGGAGACTATCCAATTTACCACTGGATCCCTGATAATCGTCCATAAAGAGAGCTGGCGTATCGCAGATCTGGCGCAAACGCATAAGACCGGATAAGATTTCTACCCGACTTCTCTGGAATTCTTGGTCTGTCACTTGGGCTAGACGGTCTCGCATCTGTTGCAACTGGGCCAGATAGATGGCCTTCTGCTGGTCTTCCAGTTCATTTTTATAGACGACTTCGATCAGGTCAGGCAGTTCTGTAAGAACTTCTTCTTTCTTACGCCTCATGACGAAGGGTTTGATAAACTGCGCGACTCGGTCAGCCGGTAATTTTATAAACTCCTTTTTACTTGGCAAGAGCCCCGGAAGCACAATTTGAAAGATAGACCACAACTCTCCTAAATGATTTTCGATGGGCGTACCTGACAAAGCAAAGACTGCCGGCACCACAAACTGGCGCAAACTCTGAGCAATCTTAGTCTGGGCATTTTTCATGACCTGGGCTTCATCTAAGAAGAGAAAATCAAAAGCCATCTCTTGATAAAGCTCGCTGTCTTGACGAAAGGTAGCATAGCTAGTTACATAGATTTGGTGATTTTCAGAAAGAATTGCTTCTCGATTCGCTTTCAAACCATGAACGACAGCCAAATCCAACTGTGGTGCAAATTTCCTGAATTCATCTGCCCAGTTATAGATCAAACCTGACGGCGCTATAATCAAGACACGACTATCTTCTGTCACCTGACTCGTCAAAAAAGCGATAGTTTGCAGTGTTTTTCCCAGTCCCATATCATCAGCTAGGATACCACCAAAGCCATAGCGGTGAAGCATCTGAAGCCAACGGACACCCTTTTCCTGATAGTCTCTCAAACTCGCCTGCACCTGTATATCTCCCAAAGGAAAGTCCTCTGGATGGGTCAAATCATGAGCCAAATGCTGAAATTCCTCTGTGAAGGAGATCCTATCTCGACCTTCAAAAAGCTGAGACAGACTGTAAGCTAAGGATTTCCGAGCCTGAAAAGAACCATCTTTTAGCTCAACCCCCAATTCCTGTAAATTTTGACGAATCTGCTTGGTTTCCTCATCAAAAAAGTACACTTGGTCAGAAGAACTGATATAGAAATCCTGATTGCTGGTCAGGGCTTTGAGAGCTTGATCAATCTCTTCTTGGGCAATCCCTTGGAAATCAAATTGGATTTCCAACAGTCCTCCCTTGGACTCAATCTGAACCTGAGGGGCTTGGACGCTGTAGAGCTGATTCATCTCATCAGACAAGAAAACCTGACCCAACTTCTCAAAAGCTGGAATCGTATGGTGAAAGAAAGAATAAACCACTTCCGACTTCAAAGCCTGTCTCCAAGACTGAAAATCGGCCTCAAAACCAGCTCCTAGACAGACTTGAAATAGCTGGTTTTCCAAGACAGCATCGCTTGAAAAAGGTAATTGTTCCAGCTGTTGACGACTAGTCACCTTAACATCTCCATAGTCAAACTGGATATCCAAGCGGATACGGCCGTCATCCTCCCTATCAAAGTAAAAGATTGGTGAAAAGGGTCTGATTTGCAAGCGCTCAGGAGCAGAAACTGTGCCCAGCTGTCCAAACAAAGGCAGACAGGCGGCCAGACGGTCACGATCACTGTTGTCAAACTGGAGGCATTTTCTCCCTCTTTCCTCCTGAGGGAGCTCTTTGATTTCCTTTAGGAGGCTGATTTGTTTAGGGTTTAAGAGATAAAGATTCCCCTTACGAAAGAGAACTGCCCCTCCATAGAATACGTTAACTCGCTCACTTTCAGAAATCTCCATCTCAAAATAATCGGGATACTCCTGCACGGAAAAAGAGAACAGTTTCGCATCGGGATCTAAATCATGAAAGAGAAGATTTTCATAACTATCGATCTGGTGTTCAAAATGAAAATCCTCCAAATTCATCAGCAACTCCACTCCCTGCTCAAAAAAGGTCAGAGGGAAAAAGAGGTGACGACCTTGATTGGGGAAAAAGAGGTCTTGACTCAGTCCCTCCTCAATCAAGCCACATAAAAAAGTAAGAACTTCTTGACTAGCTGTATCAAAAGCCTCCCAAGACAAGTCATTTTCATAGTGTTTCCCAATCATATATGGCTTTCGATGGACTAAGACCTTCAAAAAGAGTGGGATGTCACGAATGACATAATATTTTTGACTATCAACTAAACCGATTCGGAGAGTCCAAAGGAGGCGATTGGTTCCAGCCTCTACCTGACCTTGAGCCGACAAAGTGTAGATTTTTTCTCTTTTCTGAGGTTGGATACGCTCCAAAAAACTACCGCCAAAACTAACCTTGGTTTCGACCTCTTCTTGCTCTTCATGTCCTTTTTCTAAGGCTTGTAAAATTACCTGGCCTTCTTCGTCGTTCTTCAGATAATGCTCGAGAGCCGCTAGGTGAACACAGTAACCTCTTTTTTGGAAAAAATCACAAGCACAAAAAACAAGATCATCCTCTAAACTGTAGCGCAAGTCTTCTCCCGCCACACGAGTATAGAGGCGATTCCCTTTTTCCTTGATAATCTCAATGTTGCCCGTTTCATAGAGAGTAACACCCTCCATGCGCAACTTTCCTGGAATCAATTTAGCCATAGTTACCCCTTTATCTTATCTTTTCATTATACCACATTTTCCCCTATGAAAATAGCCTTCTAGGAAGACTTTTCTCCTAGAAGGCTGGATTTTTAAAGTGTAGCAAAAGTAGTCACGATGCGTTGGCAAACCTCTTCCAGTACTGACTTCGGCATAGCCACATTGAGGCGGGCATGAAGAGCTCCCTCCTCCCCAAAGTCCAAACCTCGGTTCAAGATAACCTTGGCTTCATTCTTCAAAAGCTCTTGCAAGCGGTCATCCGTTAGGTCATAGGCTGAAAAATCAAGCCAGATCAAGTAGGTACCTTGCGGTTTCATGACCTTAATATTGGTTTCGTTGCCCAAAACATCCACTACATAGTTAATGTGGTCCTCGATGACTTCTTTTAACTCTTCTAACCAGTCCTTACCATAACGGTAGGCAGCTTCTGTTGCCAAATACCCCAAGCCTGAGATTTCATGTTGGTTATTGGCCAACTGCCGTTTTTGGAAAGCCACACGAAGCTTTTGATTTTCAATAACTGCATAGGAATTTTTGGTCCCAGCAATATTAAATGTTTTAGTGGCACTACTCAAAATAAGGGCAAAGTCTTTAAAAGCAGGATCAATGGTGTTGAAAGACTGGTGTTTGTGACCAAAGAGGGCCAAATCTTGATGAATCTCATCTGAAACCAACAAAACACCGTGTTTTTGGCAGAGATGCCCAATCTTTTCTAACACTTCCTTTTCCCAAACACGTCCACCAGGATTGTGAGGATTGCAAAGGATATAAAGCTTCACATCCTCTTCCACCAATTCCTTCTCCAGCTGGTCAAAGTCAATCTCAAACAGCCCATCCTTTTCCACCAAAGAATTGGTAATCAATCTGCGATTGTTCAGTTTGACACTGCGGGCAAAAGGTGGATAGACCGGTGTGTTAATCAGAACCGCCTCTCCTTCTTTTGTAAAGGCTTGAATAGCTGTTGAAATAGCTGGTACCACTCCCTCGATAAAGACGAGGGCATCCTTGTCAAAGTGATACCCGTGTTGACTGGCTTCCCAGTCCTGAACCGACTGAATCAAAGCATCACTTCCATAAGTATAGCCATAGACCAACTGATCTGCGTAGGCTTGTACAGCTTGTCGAACCTCAGGCAAAACCACAAAGTCCATATCTGCTATCCAGGCTGGTAGAACTTCGCGATCAACTTCCGCTTCTTTCCATTTATAGGTATGGTGTCCAAAACGATTGGGCAGGCTTGTAAAATCATATTTTCCCATATCTATCTTATCCTTCCAAAGCTTGGCGCAAGTCCGCAATCAAATCTCTAGCATCTTCAATCCCGATTGACAAGCGCAAGAGGTCATCTGTTAAGCCATAGGAATGGCGCACTTCTGCTGGAATATCCGCATGAGTCTGAGTTGTCGGATAGGTGATCAGACTCTCTACCCCACCCAAACTTTCTGCAAATGAGAAGACCTTCAAGCTATTTAAAATATGAGGAATACGCTTTTCATCCACTACTTTAAAGGAAATCATACCCCCACGTCCAGTATAGAGAACTTCCTTGACAGCAGGTGAAGCCTTCAAAAAGGCAACCACTTCTTGAGCATTGGCTGTAGAACGCTCCATACGAAGAGGTAGAGTTTTAAGACCGCGAATCAACTGATAACTATCAAATGGTGACAAGACCGCACCAGTCGTATTCAAATTGTAGAAAAGTTGCTCATATAGTTCTAAACTATTAGTCACAACCACCCCAGCTAAGACATCATTGTGCCCTGCTAGATACTTGGTGGCTGAATGAAGAACGATATCCGCACCATCTTCAATCGGACGTTGGTAAATCGGACTGTAGAAGGTATTGTCCACCACTACCTTGGCACCCTTGGCATGAGCCAGTTTGGCTAGTTTGGCAATATCAAATTCCAACATCAAGGGATTAGTTGGTGTTTCGATATAGAGAACATCCACATCTTTCTCTAACTCATCAACCAACTCTTCTTCTGTATTGGCATAGGTAAAATGGAAACGGCCTTCTTGCTCGACTTGGTTAAACCAACGGAAAGAACCCCCATAAAGATCTCTCACAGCCAAGACTTTACTTCCTACCGGAAAGACACTAAAGGCCAGTACAATCGCAGCCATACCTGAGCTTGTCGCTAGGGCATAATCTGCTGATTCGATTGCCGCCAAGACTTCCTCCGCCTTACTGCGAGTTGGGTTTTTAGTCCGAGTATAGTCAAATCCCGTAGACTGACCGAACTCTGGATGCTGATAAGTGGTTGAAAAATGAAGCGGCGTCACCAAGGCACCTGTTGCCTCATCTGACTTGATCCCTGCCTGGGCCAAAATTGTGTTGATGTGTAGTTCTTTGCTCATACAATACCTCCAAATCTATAGTAACTATTGTATCATTTATTTTCGCCAACTCATTTTCTTGTTTTCAAGAGCTAGTTATAGTTTCAAACTATATAAAAACGATAGTTCCTTAAGAAACTATCGTTTTTCCTGTTGAATAGACTGGTTATTTAACGTGTTTTGCCAGTTCTTCTTGCGCTTTTTTATTTGATTCTTCTTTTTCTTTCTGCCATTTTTCTTTAGCTTTTTCATACTCATCAGTCGTTACAGTCTTATCTTGCAACTTGAGGTACTTGTATGATTCGACACCCTTATTTCCAGCTTGTGAGAATGGCGCTGAGAATGGAACTGTCTTTCTCAAGCCAGGTGTTCCACCTTGGGAAACGTTTGGAATTGCAAGGGCGCTATCAACGAGCCAAGCTTGAATTTCAGCATATTTTTCATAACGTTTTGCTGGATCTTGCTCTTTATTAGCTTCTTCCAACATTTGAGTGTAGGTATCCAGACCAACCGCCTTAGCCTTGTCATTGACCTCACCTGGTTCTAGACCAATGTTTTGCAACATACCACCGTTATTGACATTTAAGATATCAAGATAACTTGATGGATCCAAGTAGTCCGCACTCCAACCGCCATTATAGATATCAAAGTCTTTTTGAGCTGCAGTTTGAGCTAGGTAGCTAGAGTTGTCAAAGTCATCTGTTGATAGCTGTTGGATATCGATAACCACATTCTCAGCTCCCAGAACAGATTCGATGGATTGTTTCAAAGAGCTCGCTTCAAGTACACCTTTTTTAGATGATTGGTCTACAGATACATCCAAGTGGATTGGGAATTGCACACCCTTAGCTTCCAATTCTTTCTTAGCTTCTGCAAATTTAGCTTTAGCCTTGTCAGGATTGTAGTATGGATCTTGCGCATCTGCAAAGTTGATTCCTTGCCATTCTTGGCCATAGTTGACCATCTTTTCTGAAACAACATCGCCAAAGTCTTTTCCGTTGATACTTACAAATGTTGGAGGTACAACCAAGTTACGAATAATCTTTGTTGCTCCTTCTTCCCCTTGAGATTGTGCTCCATAGGCTGTACGGTTATAAGCATAGTTGAAGGCTTGACGGAAGTTTTTATTCAGAACTGCTTCTTGGGTTGATTTCTTTTCGATATCTGATGTCTTAGACGTGAAGTTATAAGATTTTCTGTCCAAGTTGAAGTTCAAGTAATAAGAAGTTGCGTTTTGCATACTATAGATGATGTTATCCTTGTTCTTCTCTTTAATTCCTTCAAAGCTTGAGCTATTTGGATAGAGACGCGCGTAGCTGTAGACTCCTTCTACGAAGTTACGAGCTAGGGCATCTTGGTCACTACCATCATAGTAAGTCAATTTCACATCATCCACAAAGACATTTTTGGCATCCCAGTAATTTGGATTTTTCTTGTATTCGATAACAGATTTTGAAACAAACGATTTCATCAAGAAAGGTCCACTGTACAAAATGCTAGAAGGATCTACCTTACCAAAATCATCCCCTTTTGATTTCAAGAAGTCTGCATTGACAGGGAAGAGAATGGTTGAAGTTGTTTTAGAATTCCAATAAGGTTCTGGACGTGTCAAAGTATACTGAACTGTTTGGTCGTCAATCGCCTTAACACCGACAGTTGAAAAGTCAGTTGTTTTCCCGTTGATATAGTCATCCAAACCTGCTACAGAGTCTTGAACCAGGTACAAGGCTTCGGATTTTTTATCAGCAGCATATTTCAACCCAGTGACAAAATCTTGCGCCGTTACAGGGGCGTATTCTTCACCCTCATAGGTATACCATTTTGCATCCTTACGCAATTTGTAAGTATAGGTCAAACCGTCCTGAGAAACAGTCCAATCCTCTGCCAACGATGGAACATAGTTACCGTATTGGTCATTTTCCATCAATCCATCTACCAAATTAGTAACGATGTCGTTGGTTGTTGCCCGGTTTTCTGCAAGATAGTTCAAACTAGATGGATCGCTCGAATAAACATAGTTATATGTTTTAGAAGAACTAGTTGAGTTTCCACATGCGCTCAGTAAGATACCTGCGCTTAACACGACACTTGCAAGTGTCAGATACTTGGCCTTAGACTTTTTCATTTCCAGAACCTCCTGTTTTAAAGATTTGTCTTATTATACAGCTTTGGTTTTATTTAGTCAAGTAATTTCTGAAGAAAAACTTAAAAAACATATTTTTCTACTCTTAATTTTAGAAAAAGTTCTCTTTTTTTAAGAAAAATGTAGTATAAAAACCTTTCTATTAAAGAAAGGTTAAATTCATTACTTTTATTTATAAATCTTTTTACGATATTTTCAATCGTGTACGTAGTCGGTCTGCTTGAGCTTTGCCGATTATCTTGTCCAAGAGTCGTGTCCGTAGGCTCATCAAACCATAAAGACCTCCTCCAAGCCCTCCGATGAGAGCCACATAAAGGAAACTCCAGAAACGTCCACTTGGTTGGAAGACAAAACCGAGTAGCCACTGCAAGAAGCCAACTAGGATGAACATGACAAGGGTTAAGATGGTAATCAAGATAGTCCGCTTCAAGATTATCTTTCGACGAGCACCCGTTACCTGGCAGATGTCTCGGTACATCAAGACATTCGGAATAATCAAGCCAATAGTCGTTGAGATCAAGGGACCGTAGCTGTGAAAAATGGCAATGGTTGGCAATTGCAAGACGATCTTAGCAATGGAACCATAGACAAAATAAAGAACTGCCTTGCGATTTCGGAACATGGCCTGAAGCATAGGAGACAAGACCATATACAAGCCTAGGATAGTAGACTGTAAAACTGCAAAGACAAATAAGCCCATGGCCAAACTATCTGGCTTACCGTAAAAGACTGTATAAAGAGGCTCCCCTACCATGACCACTCCAACCGTTGCCGGCAGTAAAAATAAGAAGAGCATAGTGAGGCTATCTTGGACTAGGCGAGCCGCTGCCTGCAAGTCACCTTTTACATAGTTTTCCGTCAACAGCGGCAAGCCGACACTCCCAATCGAAACCCCTACAGAGATTAAAATCATAGTAATTTTATTAGGATTGGCAGAGAAATAAGAAAACATGACAACCAAGTCTTCATTGCTGTAGTTGGTAAACCACTTCATACTATTGATAAAGGTCATCTGGTCTAAGATTTGGAAGAGTTGAATGGCTGATCCTGTCAGGATAAAGGGAATGGCTTCCTTGATGGTATCAACCAAAAGTCGCTTACTATTGATCTTATCCCGTGTTTCAAAGACTTTCTTAAGCAAACCTTCTTGGGCAAGGAAATAAATCAAAACTGCAAAACTTGCCACCATCCCCACAAAGGCTGCAAAGGTCGATTGAGTAACGGCTGATAAGTAGTCACCAGAACCCATCTTCATAATGAAGAAGGTTGCCATCAACATCCAGATAACACGGATCACCTGCTCGGCGATTTGGCTCATAGCATAGGGTTTCAGGTTGTTCATCCCTTGGAAGAAGCCTCGGATAACACTCATAGATGGGAAAATCAAAACTGCCCAAGCCAAACTCTGCATGATGGGAATCAGGTCTTTCCCCACACCTGACAAATCTGCTAGCCAAGGAGAAAAGAGATACAAGACTAAGGCAAAGACTAGACCCAAGCCCGTCATAAAGCTTAGGAAACTCCGAATCAAGGCAAAGCTGTGCTCTTCTTCTCGCATGGTATTGTACTTAGCCACTTGTTTGGCGACCGCAACTGGGATACCCGCCGTCGAAATCAGCAAGAACCAGGCGTAAATATTGTAGCCCATGGTAAAGAGACCATTTGCCTTGGCTGCATAGGTTCCCATCCAAATATACCAGGGAATAATGTAGATAGCCCCAAGGAGGCGACTAATAAAGTTACTAGCTGTTAGCCAAGCAGTCCCTCGCAACATCTGGGCTTGCTGGTGATTGTTTTCGTTAGACATAGCTTCCTCATTCAATTTTGATAACTAGGAAATTTTCCTCATCTTCCATTATAAACTTTTCCTTGTTACTTGTAAAATTCAGACTTTCGGTTTACAATAGAAAGTATGATAAAGATTGAAACCGTATTAGATATATTAAAGAAAGATGATCTCTTCCGCGAGATTATCGACCAAGGACACTACCACTACAACTACAGTGAAGTTGTTTTTGATAGCATCAGTTACGACAGCCGAAAAGTAAAAGAAGGCACTCTTTTTTTTGCAAAAGGCGCTGCCTTTAAAAAAGAATACCTTCTTTCTGCTATAACTCAGGGCTTAGCCTGGTACGTCGCAGAAAAGGACTACGAGGTCGGTATCCCCGTTATCGTTGTGAACGATATCAAGAAAGCCATGAGTTTGATTGCGATGGAATTTTATGGTAATCCGCAAGCGAAACTAAAAATTCTCGCTTTCACAGGGACAAAAGGAAAGACAACATCTGCTTACTTTGCTTACCACATTCTATCTCAACGCTACCCAACAGCTCTCTTGTCAACTATGAATACAACTCTAGATGGCAAGACCTTCTTTAAATCTTCCTTCTCAACACCTGAAAACATCGATCTTTTCGACATGATGGCCCAGGCTGTTAAGAATGGAAGAACCCATCTTGTAATGGAAGTATCTAGCCAAGCCTATCTTGTTCATCGAGTCTATGGTCTGACCTTTGATGTAGGTGTCTTTCTTAACATTACTCCTGACCATATCGGTCCGATTGAGCATCCTAGCTTTGAAGATTACTTCTACCACAAACGTCTCTTGATGAAAAATAGCCGAGCAGTTGTCATTAATAGCGACATGGACCACTTTTCTGTATTGAAAGAACAAGTGGAAGATCAAGAGCATGACTTCTATGGTAGCCAGTCAAGTAACCAAATCGAGAACTCCAAAGCCTTTAGCTTTTCCGCTACAGGTAAACTCGCTGGTGATTATGATATCCAACTCATCGGCCACTTTAACCAAGAAAATGCAGTTGCTGCAGGACTTGCCTGTCTTCGTCTAGGTGCCAGTCTGGAGGACATCAAAAAAGGGATCGCTGCAACCCGCGTCCCTGGACGTATGGAAGTTCTCACTCAGAAAAATGGAGCCAAGGTCTTCATCGACTATGCTCACAATGGCGACAGTCTGAAAAAACTGATTTCTGTTGTTGAAACCCATCAAACTGGAAAGATCGCTCTGGTTCTCGGTTCGACTGGAAACAAGGGTGAAAGTCGTCGCAAAGACTTTGGTCTCCTCCTCAATCAACATCCTGAGATTCAAGTCTTTCTCACAGCGGATGACCCCAACTATGAAGATCCAATGGCCATTGCTGAAGAAATCAGCAGCTATATCAGTCATCCTGTTGAAAAGATTGCCGATCGTGAACAAGCCATCAAGGCAGCTATGGCCATCACAAATCAAGAACTTGATGCCGTGATTATTGCTGGTAAGGGAGCTGATTGCTACCAGATCGTCCAAGGAAAGAAAGAAGACTATCCTGGAGATGCGGCTATCGCAGAACGTTATCTATAAAAAATCAAGGGAAACATTCCCTTGATTTTTTTTAGTCTTCTTTTTTAAATGAATTTTTAAGACCTTCAACGGC
Organism: Streptococcus sp. CM6; assembly: GCF_000526095.1. Lineage (NCBI taxonomy): Bacteria > Bacillati > Bacillota > Bacilli > Lactobacillales > Streptococcaceae > Streptococcus > Streptococcus sp. CM6. The sequence continues at coordinate 39,582 of NZ_JATS01000020.1, forward strand.
ACCTTCTACAGCACCTTTAGCATCTTCTACAACTTCTTTTGCTTTCGCAACTGTTTTTTCTACAGCACCTTCTGCTTCTGTCTTGCTATCGCCAGTAACTTTACCAAATCCTTCTTTGATAGCACCAGTTGCTTGATCCAATTTATTTTCAAGTGACATAGCTCTGTCTCCTTTGCTTTTAATACGATAATCGTTATCGCTTACATTCAGTTTATGCTTATTCTTTAGTAAAGTCAAACAATCTGCTCAAAATGAAGCAATTAAAGTAAATAGAAAGTCAACCGTTCCTTGTCGAAATCAACAGCCAACTCATACTTTCCATCTTCATTTTGAATAATATAACCTAGGACAACTAAACTGTCCACAAAGATATCACGGCGTTTCTGCATCAGTTGATCTTTTTTGAGAAATTTCAACAAAAAAGTCGTCATATATTTGAGAGCATACTCAGGATTAACATCTCCCAAAATAGCATAAAGTTTCTGTTGTTTTTCTGTCAAAGGATACTGATGTTTGACCTTGTAGAAATAATTAGACAGGGTCATTTTTGATCTCGCAAAGTCCGTCTTTTCAACTAAAATAGCTGCATTGGTTTGATTGCGCAATTCTGTCTCAAAATCCTTCTCTAACAAAGCTTGATAGACTGGACTATCTTCGCTGACAAAAATCTCTTGATCCAGTTCGAGACTATCGAGTGATTCAAGCATAGGAAGATTAAGGTAATAACGCTTATTTTCTCGTAGAATCAAGCCTGACTTTATATACTCTTCCATGAGTTTGTCAACTGCTACATCTGGAAACTTGGCCTTAATTTCTCGCAAAATAACATCCTCATGCTGGTCTAGATAGCGGATCAATTCTCCAAAAAATGGCTGTCTCGTCAAACGAGATGGATTAAAAATCTGAATCATGAAGATTCCTTTCTTTACATTCTAACAGAGGCGATGCTGCCAACTGACTAGGATTGGTCCCAGCTTGGTTCAGAGGAACAGGCAAACCTAGTTCTCTATAATACTCTCTCCAAAAATCACTAATCTCCTGCTCCCCATCCCCAAATTTCATAGGTATGGTCTCAAAAATCGGTAGGATTTCAGCGATGTACTGGGAGCAGTAAAAGCCATACCCATCTGGGTAAAACGAGCTATTATAAGGAGCACCCAGATGCTGGCAAGCCTTCTCCTTTACCAAGTCAGCTTCCAGCTCTGGATAGACATAAAGGTCGTAAAGATGAGTCGGTTCAAAAAATTCAGCTGGTTCTTGACAGATAACACCTTCTTGCCCACTAGCATGATAGATCAAACCGTCTAAAAAGATAGCTACATGACTATAGTTCCCAGTAGAAGCCTGGATAGCCTGCCCCATATCTGAAAGATCCTTCACAAAAATCAAGTCACCATTTTCTAACATCTTTCTCTCCTAGAAAAAAAGGAGCCGAAACCCCTTTAGCTATAAGGAAACTAACGTTTCATCATTTTAATTATCTCTCAGACTATTAGCTATTAAAGCTTTCAGTCAACTGAGGCACCACTTGTTTCTTACGTGAAACAGCACCTGGAAGGAAAGCGTGGTTGTTTTCAAGTTTGAAATTGAAAGCTGCTTCCACCTTGTCCATGTTTGATCCAAGAGCCAGAATTTCAGAGTTTGAGTTGATGATGTCTGTAATCATCAAGACAAAGTCAGAGTAGCCGTTTGCTGCATTAGCTGCTTGCATTGCTGCTTCGATTTCTGCTTGGCGTTCCAAGACTTCAGCAATATCAACAGTATTGACTTGGGCAACACGAACCTTATTTCCGTTGAGTTCAAAAGTCTTAGCATCAATGTCAATCAATTCTTCAGCAGATTTGCTAGCCAAGTTAGTACCAGCTTTGAGCATAGCAAGACCGTACTCTTCCAAGTTCACACCAGCCAATTCAGCCAATTCAGGAGCAATGACTTTGTCAGATGGGTGTGTTGTTGGTGATTTCAAAAGAAGGGTATCTGAAATCAAACCTGAAAGCATCAAACCTGCGATTTCTTTAGGAACTGCTACACCATGTTCTTTGAACATACGGTAAACGATAGATGAAGCTGATCCAACTGGTTCCAAGCGCATGTAAAGTGGGCTTGCAGTTTCAAAATTAGCCACACGGTGGTGGTCCACAACTCCGTAAACTTCTACTTCAGCGATATCTGACACTGATTGTTGGAATTCATTGTGGTCAGTCAAGATGACTTGTTCTGCACCTTCTGCTTTAGCAGATGTGATGACGCGTGGTGCTTCTACACCAAAATAGTTCAAAACGAAAGCTGTTTCTTCATTAGGAGTTCCAAGTGCCACTGCTTCTGTGTCCAATCCATAAGCCTCTTTTGCAAGATAGGCAAAGGCTACAGATGACCCGATGGCATCTGAGTCTGGATTTTGGTGACCAAATACTAGAATCTTAGACATGATAATACCTCTTTAAATTTATTCATCTTATTGTAGCACTTTTTTCCTCTTTTGACAAAAGTAAGAGGAGTCAAAGGACTCCTCGTTAGACATCAATATCGTTAACTAGATTTTTCTCTTGATTTTCAGATAAAAATCGTTCTTTCTGTGAACGTTTCTTTCGTTTGAGGAGAGCCTCGGCAGACATGGCTTCTTCCTTACTGGCAAAACCCTCTACATAGATAAGCTTGACTGGCAAGCGAGCTCGGGTATACTTGGCTCCCTTACCACTATTATGAACGGCAAGGCGCCTCTTCACATCCGTTGTATAGCCTGTATAGTAAGAACCATCACGACACTCCACCACATACATATAGGCCTTATGATCCATAGTAAATCTCTTGAATTTCTGGGGTATAGGAACCATCATCATTGTGAACAATGAGTGGTGGTAAGACCTTGAAGCCACTGGTCGAGCCATCCTTGATAGCTTCGATTAAGAGCATATTGGCCTCCTTCTCTCGTTTTGGATAGACAAATTGCAGGCGCTTGGGTGCCAAATTATGGCATTTCAACATGTCCAAGATATCCAAGAGCCGATCAGGACGATGGACCATGGTCAAACGGCCATTAGACTTGAGAATACTCTGAGCACTTCGGCAGATTTCTTCTAGGTTCGTCGTAATTTCGTGTCTGGCCAGAAGGTAGTGTTCACTCTCGTTAAGATTAGAATGCGGATCCACCTTAAAATAAGGCGGATTACACAAAATCATATCCACCTTACTTCCCTGAATGTGGGCAGGCATATTTTTCAAATCATCACAGATGACCTGCATCTGCTCTTCCAAGCCATTCAACCGAACCGAACGCTCTGCCATATCCGCCAAGCGCTCCTGAATCTCTACAGAGAGAATTTTTGCCTTGGTACGACTACTTGCAAAAAGTCCCACTGCACCATTTCCAGCACAAAAGTCCACAATTAAGCCCCGTTTAGGGAAGCGAGGAAAGCGTGATAAGAGAACACTATCCACCGAATAGCTAAACACCTCTCTATTTTGAATGATCTTGATATCTGTCGAAAAGAGCTGGTTGATTCGCTCTCCTGGTTTTAATAATTGTTCTTCTTTCATACTTTTATTATAACAAACAATGTTAATATTACAAATGATTTAGATAATCGTATTTATGGCTTCTTCTTTAAATGCTCTAGTGCCTCACGCGTCCAAACAGGCATCATTCGTCCAAGTGGTGCAAAACCGTGCTTGATCCGATCATTTGAAAAACGTCTCCGTCTTGGCAATTGATGTTTTTCCTCTTCCAAGGTACGGATAGAAAGACTGGCCTTCCCAGTGTATTCGTCAAAATCCACCACCTGAACTTGGACTTCATCACCAATTTTTAAAATGTCATAGATATTTTCAATAAATCCCGTCCGAATCTCCGAGATGTGAATCAGCCCTGTCACCCCTGTCTCTAACTCGACAAAGGCACCATAGGGCTGAATTCCTATAATACGCCCAGTTAGCTTATCACCAATTTTCATTCTAGTCCTCAATTTCAATCGTTTCAATTACTACATCTTCAACTGGCTTGTCCATTGCACCTGTCTCAACAGCTGCAATGGCATCCAAGACCGCAAAAGATTCTGCATCTACCAATTGCCCAAAAACAGTATGGCGGCGGTCAAGGTGAGGAGTTCCACCTTGTTCTGCATAAATCTCAGCGATTGGTTCAGGCCAGCCACCACGCGCAATCTCTTTCTTAGAATATGGCAAATGTTGGTTTTGAACGATAAAGAACTGGCTGCCATTGGTATTTGGACCCGCATTGGCCATAGAAAGGGCACCACGGATATTATAGAGTTCTTCAGAAAATTCATCTTCAAAAGAGTCACCGTAGATTGACTCTCCCCCCATACCAGTACCAGTTGGGTCTCCGCCTTGGATCATAAAGTCCTTGATAATTCGGTGGAAAATGACACCATCATAGTAACCGTCTTTTGAAAGAGCAACAAAGTTAGCCACTGTTTTAGGAGCATGTTCAGGGAAGAGCTTGATACGCAAGTCTCCGTGATTTGTTTTAATGGTCGCTAGCGGACCTTCTACTGTTTCAATTTCTACTTGTGGGAAATGCAATTCTTTTTCTACCATACCAAATCCTTCTAAGGCATCAAAAATGCCATCTTCTTCTACTGTTTTTGTAATATAATCTGCTTTTTCTTTGATTTTTTCGTGGGAAACACCCATAGCAATGCTGATTCCAGCATAATCAAAGAGTTCCAAGTCATTGAGCCCATCTCCAAAGACCATAACATTTTCTGGTTTCAAGCCTAGATATTCTACAACCTTGGCAACACCAGTAGCTTTTGAACCTGAAATAGGCACGATATCTGATGAATGTTCATGCCAACGCACCATTCGAAGTTTACCTGAGAGACTATCTGGTAGGTGCAAATCAGCCCCTTTATCCTCAAAGGTCCACATCTGGTATATATCCGCTTTTTCATGGAAGTTAGGATCCACATCCAAGTTTGGGTAAATCGGGTCAATAGCCTCACTGATCAGTTCTGTTCGAGTAGAGAGTTTGGCGTCATGACTGCCAACCAAACCATACTCAATTCCCTCTTCCTTCGTCCAAGAGATGTACTCCACAACATCTGACTTGTCAATCTGATGTTGATAAATGACCTGACCTTTTTTATCTTCTATATAGGCCCCATTTAGGGTTACAAAAAAGTCAGGTTTGAGCTCACGAATCTCTGGAACAACACCGAAAATACCTCGCCCAGAGGCAATTCCTGTTAAAATTCCTTTTTCACGTAACTGTTTAAAGACAGTGGGAATTGTAGCTGGAATAAAACCTGTCTTTGACGTACGCAAGGTATCATCAATATCAAAAAAGATGATTTTAATCTTCTTTGCCTTGTATTTTAATTTTGCATCCATCTCTCTACCTCTTTTTTATCACTCCTTCCATTATACCATAAACCTTAGGAAATTCCTTTTTTGAAAAAAGATGAAAATCCTATCAAAAAGAGAGCCAGTATAACTAGCCCTCTCTTTTCATTCTAGAACATCTCTAGAGCAATCATGGTAATCATCGTTGCATCATAGTAGTTGTCCAAAGGTAAATCTTGTGTGAAAATGTATTTATTTTGCTGAAGAAGTTTCAGATAACCTTCTCCCTTGTCAGACGCATAGGTAATCGGTGCCAAGAAACTACCTGCCTGGTATTGATTGAGGGCCGTTCCGTTCAAGTCATAACCAGCATAAATGCGTTGCTCTTTCATAAAGAAATCCATCATCTTTTGAACGAGTTTTTGGCTTCTTTCATCCTGGCTCTGTGACAAGTGATAAGGCAAACGACAAGCGTTATAAGAGTACGCTCCATCATATTGAGATTCGATAGTGTTGGCATCAACAAGACGTGCCCCTGACTTCTCAGCCCAGATAAAGTCTGGCAAAAGACCCGTATCAGAATGAGAACTGATTTGCTCCAGTTGCCCAAGCATCTTATCCTTAATGTCTAACCACTGTTGGTTTCCAGTCAGGTCATAGAAAGACTGGAAATAGTGGGGAAGGGTATCAGACGTCCGCATTAAGTAATAATAATCGGAATCCTTGTTTGCCCAGTTTCCTACTGTTAAAACACCTGTCTCTTCATTGTAATTGTATCGAAGAATATCTTCTAAGATTTTTTTAGCTTGCGCTTGGTATTCCTGCGCTTTATCTGGCCACTGCTTGGCAGCTTCAATCAAAGAATAAGCGATATAGAGATCACCATCGGTTGCGTTTTGCTTCTCAACCGTTTCGCTACCATTTGTGATCACTTGCTTCCAAGACATCAACTGCGTTCCCTCAATACGATGATTTTGATAATAGCGATAAAGATTCTCAAAATCTGCTTGTGTCGCTTGCCCTTTTTGGGCTGCTAAAACCGTTATGAGCATGCCGTAACTTTGGGCTTCAGATAGAACTGTTGTTCCCTCCGAATCACTCGTCGTACGAACATAAGACTGATCGCCTTTTGTAACGAGAAACTGTTGGCTCCATTGGCTGTAAATTCGATTCCGCATCTCGATTTTAGTCCTTCCTCTTGCCAAAAACAAGGCTAAACAAAAGATAGAAAGAATGAGCACAAACCAGACATATTTTAATTTATTCGTTTTCATAGAACCTCCTATCCTGCAAATCGCTTGGTTTTAACCCACTTGGTTTCTTTCCGTCGGAGTACTTTGTCCAGCACGATTGAAGAAATGGAATCAATGGAAACAACGATAAACATCTGTGCATAAGTGAAATAGGCAGCCAAAGCCAACCAGATTTGCTTTGTAGTAGCTTGTCCAAATTGACTTGCCAATGCTGTCATAATTTGCATCAAATAAAGACCAATCATGAGAATCCAGTTGAAGAGCATGAGCTGGGCGATGTAGATATTGTCCGCATCAAAAGCAAATGGAACCCTGACATCTGGGAAGAAAAGATTAAGACAGATTGCTAGCACATTCGCTAGGAAAATCAAATCCGAGAGGACAATGGCAAAGTTAAACCAAAAGAAAACACAAGAATAGTTAAAGACTTCTAGTTTAACACGCCAGTTTGCTCTGCCAAATAAATGCTTAAAGTTCGAGAGAACTACTTCATAATTTCCTTTAGCCCAACGTTTACGCTGCATATAGTAACTCTTTAAGGTCTCAGGTTCTTGTTGGAAAGCCTCTGAATTATAGGCAAGGGCAATCAATTTCCCACTCTGCATGATTTTGAAGGAAATATCGGTATCCTCGGTTAAGGCACCATTTTTCCAACCCCCGATGCTCTTTACAAAGTCGGTTTGAATAATAAAGTTGGTCCCTGGGATACGCCCAATTTTAAAGAGATGCCACATTCCAACGTGGTGCACGCGCTGAGTAACAACGATTTCTTGGTTGATACAACGAGTCAAGAAATTTTGATTGGCATTTCGAGTCTTGTTGCGACCGAAAGATGCCACGTGGCGTTCTGGATCCTTCATCACTTCTTTTACAAGGAAATAAAGGGCATTTTTTTCAGGCATAGCATCCGCATCATAGACACAGATGTATTCTCCCGTTGCCATCTTCAGGGCATCGTTTAGAACACCTGCTTTTCCTCCTGTCCCAGTACGGTCGATAATAGTCAGATTTCTTTCTGCATATTCAGGCATAGCTTGTACAGACAAACACTCTGCATAGGTGTTGTCCGAACAATTATCTGCAAATAGAAGCAACTCCACACGGTCGTGAGGGTAGTTCATATCCAAGATAGCTTTTGCCGTCTGTGCAATAACCACATCCTCATTATGAGCAGGTACGACAATGGTAACCTTAGGGTAATAAGGAAGTGGCGAGGTATCTACACGAAAATCACTATGTTTGAACCAAAAGTGAACAGCTGAAAAGAGAATTACCAAGCCCCATGCTAGAGAAATCCAAATAGTAAGCAGGGTAAAAATCATTAACATTTGACTAATCATGATTCACCGCCTTAAAATTTTTGTTCACTCGATGGTAGAGAATACTGTATGCAATAAATAATATGACAAAACAAATGCCAAAGGTAAGACTGAGTCCCAAAGCAATGCCAAAAAATATATTGGTTAGAGTCATGTTTCCCTCCTAATATTCTACAATTACATCTGTCTCTAATTGACGTTTGAGATGACTGGCAATATCCGAATAGTCTTGGTATTTATCTTTATTATCAGAGTTAATCACCAAATAGCCTGTTTGGAACTGAATTCCTTGATTGCCATCTTCTCCATGAAAAACTAAACTGCTCAGTTTCTCCTGCAAATCACTCAGATAGACTTCCTTTAAAGAACGCTTATTACTACTAGATAGAACGAGAAAATTACCTTCTGAAACATAATAGAGCTTATCATTGTAACTCAATTCCTGAGCAATGACCTCTTGAATGCGACTGAGCATCTGGTTATACTCTTTAGGTTTTATCTGGAAGAACAAATCTTCATGTGCCCAATGAATCAATAGAGATTGAACCGTCACATCACTTTGTGCAGTTACCATAGCCTGGTAATCTGCTCGAGCTGCGTCCTCCTGTTCTTGGACCTTTGAAGCTACCTTGAAGAAATAATAACGAACTTTAAGTAGAATCCCAATCAAAAGTGGAAAACTGATCAATAAGAACACCAGTTGAGTGATTGGGATATAAACTACACCCGCAACCAAAACGATAAGTCCAAGCCCAAATGTTAAGATAAGGGTCCAAGTAAGCAAAAGGTCAGATAATACCAATACTGCAAACAAGGCTAAAGCTAAAAACAAGATTTGTTCTAAAATAATCTCTCGAGCAAAGAAAAAAGAAAGCCCTAAAAGAAGTGACTCGCACCCCAGAAAAGCGAGGAGCCAATTTCTAAATTTATTCCATTTTTTCATTACGCCTCTTCCCCCTCTTTAAATTCGGATACAGATTCAGCAATACCAAAATAATGTTGTATAGCACGAACGATTCGTTCAGAGGCTTTTCCATCTCCATAAGGATTTGGTGCCTGAGACATTTGTCTATAAAGGGGTTCATCTGTTAAGAGGGCTGTCATCGCTTCTTTTACACGTGCAGGATTCGTACCAACTAACTTCAAGGTTCCTGCGCGAACCCCTTCTGGGCGTTCCGTCGTATCACGAAGGACGAGAACAGGTTTGCCGAGGGAAGGCGCCTCTTCCTGGACACCGCCAGAGTCAGTCATGATAAAATCACTTCTTGAAGCCAAATTATGAAAATCGAGTACATCTAAAGGTTCAATCAAGTGAATACGATCGTGACCAGCTAAGATATCTTTTGCTACTTCTTGCACAGCAGGGCTAAGGTGAACAGGATAAACAACTTCAATTTCCTGATGAAGATCGACCATCTCACGTAAAGCTGTAAAGACATTTCTCATTGGTTGACCTTGATTTTCACGACGGTGCATGGTTACCAATACAAGTTTCTTATTTGGATCCAATTGATCTAGAACTTCATGATAGTAATCCGATTGAACGGTTAGTTTCAATGCATCAATGGCTGTATTTCCCGTAATGACAATAGCAGACTCAGGATGATTTTCCTTGAGGAGATTTTCCTTACTCTCACTTGTTGGAGCAAAATAAAGATCCGCAAGGTTATCTGTCATCTGACGATTCATTTCCTCTGGGAAAGGAGAATACTTATCAAAGGTCCTCAAACCAGCTTCAACGTGGCCGATACGTACCTGATTATAGAAAGCAACTAAACTTGCTGCAAAAGTTGTCGTTGTATCTCCATGAACAAGAATCATATCTGGACGTTCTTGCTTAACAATTGGATCAAACTTTTCTAAAATTTTTCCAGTAATATCTAAAAGGGATTGATTTTGCCCCATAATATCCAAGTCATAATGTGGCTCGATGCTAAACGTTTCAAGAACTTGATCTAGCATTTGACGGTGCTGAGCTGTCACAACTGTGATCGTCTCAATACTATCACTATGTTTTTGCAATTCTAACACTAAAGGGGCCATTTTAATAGCTTCTGGTCGTGTTCCAAAAACAACCATCACTTTCAATTTCTTCATTATGGTATCCTTCTACTATAATAAAATTTGACACATCAGATTAATCTTTATATCGAATTATTGCGCAAATCAATTAATTTGATTATCTTAATTATTTTACCGCTAATTAATTTATATGTCAAATTTTTCCAAGTATATTATTGCATTTAATTTAATTTTAAATAATCGTAATATTTTTGTAACGCTGTGATTTACAGCTTGTAAACCTTATGCCTTAAAGTTTCCTTAAAATTTTTTTGAGTGAAGTATTTTTTAAACATTCTAAAACTTACCATTATCTAAATATTTATTTTTTCTTAACAATTCAGATAATTATATTTTAGCGTTTCATAGAATGCATCTCATTTTCTAATACGAAAAAATCCCTCTCTAATGAAAAAGGAATTTACGACTTCTTGCTATTTTAAAGTTAAACCTTATAAAATCCGTCTTAAAACAAATCTTTTGACAGATATAAAACAAGGTCACCGATATCTTCACAAATAGCATCCATAGCCGGTCTGTGATTTTGATACCAGACGCCCGAACCATCTGGAATATAACCTCGTTTGATGTACAATCTCTGGGCAGGCCCATACCCTGAATGGAGCCCAACACCAAGGGTCACCTTATCCGATATGAGCTTAACTCGTTTTTCCGCTTCTTCCATCAAGAGATTTCCAATACCTTGATTTTGAAAGGGCTCAAAGACATTGAAATCTGAGAGTTCTGGATAGATTTCTGCAAAAGGCCCCTGCTTAGCGCAGGGCAAAATTGTGATATAACCCGCTAAAGCACCCTCAACCTCTGCAACTAATACCTCTCTCTCCCCACTTTTCTGCTCCTTAAAATATCGAGTTAAAATCTCCTCTCTACTTGGCCAACCTTGGCTAGTAAATCCTCGAGAGAGATCTTTAATGTCAGATTCTTGCATTTTTCTAATTGAACATATCGTCTTCATAAGTTGCTCCTTTATAGCTTTCTCCTACCATTATAGCACGATAATAAAGATTAAAAGAAAAACCTAGTAAGATAAAAGAATCTTACTAGATCAACAGGGAATCCTTTCTAACAAAGTCCCATAAAAATCTGAAAAAGAGGTCCACCCAGACCGAACTCGCCTTCTCATTTCCATGCTCGTGAAAAAAAGACCCGTCAGAGTCTGAAAAAGAGGTCCCTCGGACCTCTTTTTTAATCTTCGTTTACGAAAGGCATCAAAGCCATTACGCGAGCGCGTTTGATAGCTGTTGTTACTTTACGTTGGTTTTTAGCTGAAGTTCCTGTTACACGACGAGGAAGGATTTTCCCACGTTCTGAAACGAAACGGCTAAGAAGCTCAGTATCTTTGTAATCAACATATTCAATTTTGTTTGCTGCGATGTAATCAACTTTTTTACGGCGTTTGAATCCGCCACGACGTTGTTGAGCCATGTTTTTTCTCCTTTATAGTATTAATTGTCCATTAGAATGGTAAATCATCATCTGAAATATCCAATGGATTGGTTGCTCCAAATGGATTTTCAGAACGTGAAAAGTCTGGTACTGGGTTTGCAGGTGCTGATTGACCAGCAGTTGGTGCAGAATAAGCTCCACCTGAATGTCCTTCACGCACTCCGCGGCTTTCCAACATTTGGAAATTCTCAGCCACGACTTCTGTTACGTAGACACGTTGTCCTTGCTGGTTATCGTAACTACGAGTCTGGATACGGCCTGTGATCCCGATAAGAGAGCCTTTTTTAGCCCAGTTAGCAAGATTTTCAGCCTGTTGGCGCCACATAACGACATTGATGAAATCAGCCTCACGTTCGCCATTTTGACTCTTAAATGTACGGTTTACTGCAAGAGTAAAAGTCGCAACTGCTACATTTGATGGGGTATAACGCAACTCAGCGTCACGTGTCATACGCCCTACAAGTACAACATTGTTAATCATAATTTACCTTCTTACGCGTCAAGTTTGACGATCATGTGACGAAGAATGTCAGCGTTGATTTTTGAAAGACGGTCAAACTCTTTAAGAGCTAAGTCGTCGTTTGCTTCAACGTTAACGATGTGGTAAAGTCCTTCACGGAAATCTTGGATTTCGTATGCAAGACGACGTTTTTCCCATGATTTTGATTCAACAACAGTTGCACCGTTGTCAGTCAAGATAGAGTCAAAACGTGCTACCAAAGCGTTTTTCGCTTCTTCTTCAATGTTTGGACGAATGATATAAAGAATTTCGTATTTAGCCATTGATATGTTCCTCCTTTTGGTCTAATGACCCCTAGTCTTTGCAAGGGGTAAGTGAGGTTTGCTCACAATAAACTATTATACTAGAAAAACTGATAGATAGCAAGATAAAAGTGAAAAAAAGAAGATGAAATTATCTTCTTTTTTCTAGTTTATGGTTTGATACGGTGTAACATACGTGGGAATGGAATAGCTTCACGGATGTGTTTTGTACCTGCTGCGAAAGTGACCATACGTTCAATACCGATACCAAATCCACCATGTGGTACTGTACCGTATTTACGAAGGTCAAGATAGAACTCGTATTCTGTACGATCCATACCTAGTTCTTCCATCTTAGAAACAAGGGCATCGTAGTCTTCCTCACGCATAGATCCACCAATGATTTCTCCGTAACCTTCTGGGGCAAGCAAGTCTGCACAAAGCACGCGTTCTGGGTTTCCAGGAACTGGTTTCATGTAGAAGGCCTTGATAGCTGCTGGGTAGTTCATGACAAATGTTGGCACACCAAAGTGGTTTGAAATCCAGGTTTCGTGTGGTGAACCGAAGTCATCGCCATGCTCAAGATGCTCGTAGTCTGCATCTTCATCGTTTTCATGCTCTTGCAAAAGGTCAATGGCTTGATCGTAAGTGATACGTTTGAAAGGCTCTGCAATGTAGCGTTTCAAGAGCTCTGTATCACGTTCCAAGGTTTCCAAGGCTTGAGGCGCACGATCCAAAACGCCTTGAAGAAGAGCTTTCACATAAGCTTCTTGCAAGTCAAGTGACTCATCGTGTGTCAGGTATGAGTACTCCGCGTCCATCATCCAGAACTCAGTCAAGTGACGGCGTGTTTTTGATTTTTCAGCACGGAATACTGGACCAAAGTCAAAGACACGACCAAGAGCCATAGCCCCTGCTTCTAGGTAAAGCTGACCTGATTGGCTCAAGTAGGCTGGTGTTCCAAAGTAGTCTGTTTCAAAGAGTTCAGTTGAATCTTCTGCCGCGTTTCCTGAAAGAATTGGGCTATCAAATTTCATGAAGCCGTTCTTGTCAAAAAACTCATAAGTTGCATAGATGATGGCATTACGGATTTGCATCACCGCTACTTGCTTACGAGAGCGGAGCCACAAGTGACGGTTGTCCATCAAGAAGTCTGTTCCGTGTTCTTTTGGTGTGATTGGGTAGTCTTGAGATTCACCGATCACTTCGATGTCTGTGATATCGAGCTCATAGCCAAACTTAGAACGCTCATCTTCTTTAACAATTCCTGTCACATAAACAGAAGTTTCTTGGCTTAGGCGTTTAATTGTATCAAACTTCTCTAGTCCCACTTCCTCACCGAACTTTTCAATAAAGTTTGGTTTAAAGGCTACACCTTGGAAGAAGGCTGTTCCATCACGCAATTGCAAGAAGGCAATTTTCCCTTTTCCAGATTTGTTGGCAACCCAGGCTCCGATGGTCACTTCTTGACCAACGTAGTCTTTTACATCGATAATTGTTACACGTTTTGTCATAATCTATCTTCCTTTTTTCGTTTAACTTGTCCGAAGACGTCATTACCCACTATTTTACCATAAATAGACTGCGATAGCTAGGTTCTACTAGAGAAAAATCGCGAGATTTTCGTTACAAAAAATCTTCGCTAAAAAGGCGAAGATTCTAAGTTTTATTTTTCCATAAACTGATGCAAACGGTGAATAGCTTCTTTCAAAGTATCCAAGTCTGTGGCATAGCTGAGACGAACATTTTCTGGTGCTCCAAATCCAGCTCCTGTAATCAAGGCAAGACCGACTTCTTCGAGGATAGCTGTTGTAAATTCTGTCACATCGGTATAACCCTTCATCTCCATCGCTTTTTTAACATTTGGGAAAAGATAGAAGGCTCCTTGGGGCTTGACAACTTCAAAACCTGGGACTTGGCACAAGAGAGGATAAATGGTATTCAAACGTTCCTCAAAAGCCTGGCGCATGGTTTCAACAGAGTCTTGTGGTCCAGTTAGGGCTTCAATGGTAGCATATTGGGATACTGCTGTCAGATTTGAGGTCGTTTGTCCTGTTAGTTTGCTCATGGCAGCAATAATCTCAGGATTTCCCACAGCATAACCTACCCGCCAACCAGTCATAGCATAGGCCTTAGATACACCATTAATCACGATGGTTTGCTTGCGAATGGCTTCTGACAGACTAGAAATTGGAACAAACTCATTCCCGTTATAAACCAAACGACCATAAATATCATCTGCTAGGATAAGGACATCATGCGCAACAGCCCAATTTCCGATAGCCATGAGTTCCTCACGAGAGTAAATCATACCAGTCGGATTCGATGGCGAATTGAGAACCAAGACCTTGGTCTTATCTGTTCGGGCTGCTTCTAGCTGCTCTACAGTTACTTTAAAGTGATTGTCTTCCTTTGCCTGGACAAAGACTGGCACTCCTTCTGCCATTTTGACCTGGTCTCCATAGCTGACCCAGTATGGTGTAGGAATGATGACCTCATCACCTGGATTGACCACAGCCATAAAGAAGGTGTAGAGAGAGAACTTGGCACCAGTGGCAAAGGTAACCTCGTTAGCCGCTACGGAATACCCATAGTGGCGTTCAAAATAGGTATTAACAGCCGCTTTTAACTCTGGTAGGCCTGAAGCAACTGTATAGAAGGAAGCACGTCCATCACGAATCGCTTCTACCGCTGCATCCTGAATGTTTTCAGGAGTATGAAAATCAGGCTGTCCCAAGGTTAAGAAAAGAACATCCTTTCCCTGAGCTTTTAATGCTTTGGCTCTTGCATCACTAGCTAGAGTGACGCTTTCTTCCATTTCTAGTACACGTTTGGATAGTTTCATATGCCCTCCTTATTGGATCACTGCTCCTGTTTCAAAGTCGACCAGATAGTACTGGTTTCCTGACTTAACTTCCCAAATCGGCTTGTCCTGATAGCGACCAAAAGTAATCTTGTCAATGTCGCTAGCTCCTTTTTCCCTCGAAATCGTCGCTGCCTTGTCTTGAGAAATCCCCTTATCAAGCTGATAGACATAAATCTTGTGGTCATTCTTTTCAATCAGTACGGCAATGGCCTCTTGCTTTTTATTATGTCCCAGAACACTGTAATAGCCCTCTAGACCATTGTAGAAATCAACCTGATCTGCCTTTTCCAATTCTGCATACTGCTTGGCTAGTTTTTCTCCTTCAACCCTAGCATCTTGATAGGGTTTCATGCTGAGTGATATCAGATAAAGGAAGGAAGTTGTCATGACTAGTACTACCAGAGCAATGCCAATTCCATACTGTAAAAGTAGCTTGTTTTTTGCGTTTTTCTGTCTTAGTTTCACTCGTCTATTTTACCATCTCTCCTCTTTTATTACAAGTGAAGACAGGAACATTCTAAGATTCTTTTCCTATAAAATGTAAGTTCTTGTTTTTCTCTCTCATTATTGATAAAATAACCTTATGAAACAATATTTGAAAGAGAAAATTTCCGATAATCAACTAGACTTAAAAACAGCTATCATCCTCAACAAAGCCATACGAACCTTTAAACCATATGAAGCCAAGGCTGCTAAAGAACACGGGCTAACACCTACTCAATTTTCAGTTTTGGAAACCCTCTATAGCAAGGGGGAACTACGCATTCAGGATTTGATTGAAAAAATGCTAGCCACTTCTGGAAACATGACTGTTGTCATTCGAAATATGGTTCGAGATGGGTGGATTTCTAGAACTTGCGACCCCAAGGATCGTCGATCCTTTTTCCTGAAATTAACACCTGCAGGACGCAGAAAAATCGAAGAGGTTCTTCCTGACCATATTGATTCTATCGTAGAAGCACTCAGCATCTTGGAAGATGGCGAAAAGGAAGACTTAATCCGCATTTTAAAAAAATTTAAAAATTTGTGAGCACATTTATTGCTAATTAGTATCATTTGTTGTAACATGGATGGTAACAAAAGAGTTCGCTCTTTGAATTTTAAACTAAAGGAGACACATCATGT
Organism: Streptococcus sp. CM6; assembly: GCF_000526095.1. Classification (NCBI taxonomy): domain Bacteria; kingdom Bacillati; phylum Bacillota; class Bacilli; order Lactobacillales; family Streptococcaceae; genus Streptococcus; species Streptococcus sp. CM6. The sequence continues at coordinate 55,739 of NZ_JATS01000020.1, forward strand.
CTAAAAAAGTATTATTTATCGTCGGTTCACTACGCCAAGGTTCTTTCAACCACCAAATGGCCCTCGAAGCTGAGAAAGCACTTGCCGGAAAAGCAGAAGTCAGCTATCTTGATTACTCAGCTGTTCCTCTCTTCAGCCAAGATTTGGAAGTTCCAACTCATCCAGCTGTAGCTGCTGCTCGTGAAGCAGTCCTTGCTGCGGATGCAATCTGGATCTTCTCTCCAGTCTACAACTTCTCTATCCCTGGAACAGTGAAAAACTTGCTTGACTGGCTCTCTCGTGCCATTGATTTGTCTGATACACGTGGTGCTTCTGCCCTCCAAGACAAGTTTGTTACTGTCTCATCTGTAGCCAATGCCGGTCACGAACAACTCTTTGCGATTTATAAAGACCTCTTGCCATTTATCCGCACACAAGTCGTTGGTGACTTTACTGCCGCTCGTGTCAATGACTCTGCTTGGGCAGACGGAAAATTGGTGTTAGAAGAAGCAACTGCTTCATCACTTGAAAAACAAGCTGACAACCTTCTTGCAGCCATCAACTAATCCAGCAAAAACCAGCTCATTCGAGCTGGTTTTATGCTTGTTTCACAAAGACGAGTTCTAAGTCACTTGATAAATCAGGTTGGTATTCAAAGCCGGCGAAGCGGAGCTTACGAGTTTGTTCGACTGTTTGAACTTGCCCTTCTATCAAGGCTGTCAAAAAGGCGCCACGGGCTTTTTTTGAAATGGTTGAGTGGATTTTCAACTGGCCTGCCTTGTCCTCCATAAATTTGAAGGTCACCATATTTTCTCTGATTTCCTTAGAAAATACTGTTTCAAACTCTGATGACAAGAGAGAAAATATCAAGTCCTCATCCTCTAGCGCCTCATCGTAGGCTGACTTCCAATGACTCTTTAAAGTCTTACCAGTGACTTTTAACTTCATCAAGAAGTCCAAACGGTGAGGAGCCATTGGAGATAGGGCTGGAACTACGCCATACAAAGCTGATGTAATTAGGACATGATTTTTAAGATAGGTTTGTTCAGCCTCGGTTAACCCATCTCGTTTGATGTGGCGATACATGAGACCATCAAAAAGTTTCAAGGTTGGATAATTCTTAGCGCTCTGATCTTTTAGAGCTTGAATATGAGCGTACTCTTCTTCTGCTTTCTCGGCAGATACCTTATAAAAGCTTTCCAATTCACTAGCTGAGTAGTGCGCCAGTGAGTCAAGGACTGCCTGACTTTCTTCACTCAAGGGTAGCGCTTCGACAAGAGGAAGGTTTGTGTTCATTTCTTTGGCTGTTGGGATTAAAATTTTCATATTGTTAGTGTAGCATATTTTTCAATCACGACCAAGAATTTCATCTTAAAAACCTCGGCTCATACCGAGGTTTCTTTTACTTGACTTTAAAGGTTTTGAGATAATTATCTTTACCGACTTGACCTTCGAAAGATTGGCCATTTTCAAGGTAAGGAAGGTCGTCTGATACCGAAGCCTTGACCTTGTATATCTTGCCATCAACTTTAAAGAAGTAGACGGTGTCACCCTTGATAACAGCTGATTTCAGATCCGCAACCACACCCTTGATATTTTCTATCGTTTCATTATCCAGCTCGAGGTCATTTTTATTGGCATATTTGATGAGGAGTTCATCTACCGTAGCTGCTACGATGACGTTTTGGTACTCCACTGCATCGACCAATGCATACTCCTTGACCAAGCCTGCATTGTCCTTCAAGCCCATGATATAGAGAGGTTTGTCATTGAGATTGACAAGAATAGGGAAGGTCGCCTTGTAGGCCTTCTCCTGAACTGCTCCTTCTGCGGAAGCACGGGCTGATTCTTCAGTTGCTGAAGCTAGATTGTACTTGGTGATTTCACCAGTGCGCATGTTTTCAAGGATAAATCCTAGATTACTTTCGTCAGCATTTGCTGAAGTCACACCCGTGTAGAGATAAATGTCATTTCCGATAGAAAGATAGTTATAGCCCTCTGTCGTTTGGGTAACATTTTTCTTAGAAATCAAGGCATTCCAGAAGCCGTCTTTATACTTGCCGTTGTAGTTGATTTGTTCGATAGTTTCTTCAGCAGGATAGACACGGTCTACCCATTCTGGCACTTCATCCAAGCTGTATTCCTTGGTTTCTCCATTGGTGGCGTCTAAGATAATAACAGATGAAGGACGAGGAACTCCTAGACCAAACTGCTTTTGATAAACTGTTGCTACATAGAAAGGATTGCCTTCATCATCCACCTCAAAGGATGGGGTTTTAAAAATTTTGGTTGGGTACTTGATCCGAAGATGACGTTTGACGTCTCGGTTAAAATACTCGGAGTCTGAATACTTCATCGGTGTTTTTAAATCCACCAATTCCGCATTTCCTGTCACCATATCAACCTTGATATACTCGCCAATCCCCTTGGACTGATTATTGAACCATTTAATCGGATCAGCATATTCCAAAGGTGTCACCCGATAGGGCTTGCCATCAACTGTCAGCTGGGTATAAGTATCTGCTGCTACGTACTGGGAGACCTTATCCGTCAGAGACCCCAGGTAACGGTCACCAATCTTTTCTGCAGTGCTCCGATCTAGGATTGGAACCTTACTGGTATCACTCTTAGGAAAATCTTTAAAGTCTTTTTCTGTGATGGACACCACATTAGCATAATTTTTTGCTTGGAAAAAGCTAGAAGTTACTAGGCTTACCAGACCAGCAAGGGCAAAGATAAGTCCCGCGGCCAGCAACAATCCTCCACCTAGTCTATTAAAATGAAGCCCTTCTAGATTGAGTTCGTTGGCAACCTTGCCATGACGTACATGAACTGTCTTGAAAGGATTGGTATCCCTTCGAAAACTAAACAAAATTCCCATCACCACCAAATGTCCGCATAGGAAAAAGATAAATTCCCAACTCGTAAGATTAAGTGGTGGTAAAAAGATATACCAGGTCGTTGCGATAAAAACAAGTTCAAAGAGTATACGTTTCATCTGAGTTCCTCCTAAATAATTCGTCCTTCCAAATGATCCAGTTCATGTTGGCAGATCTGAGCTGGAAAACCTGTCAGTGTAATGGTCTGTTCCTGCCACTTGCTATCGCGATAGGAAACCGTAATCGTTTCATAGCGAGTCGTTGGCCGTACCCCAGTCAAGGACAAACAACCTTCCTCTGTCTCGTAAGGATCTTCAGAGGAAAGGAGAATGGGGTTAAACATAACTATGGGAACCAAGCCAAGATTAAAGATAATCACCCGCTTCTGCACCCCAATCATATTTGCCGCCAGACCAACACAGGTCTCGCGATTGGCTAGCAGGGTATCCTGTAAATCTCTAGCCAGATAAAGGTCTTCCTGACTTGCAGCTTTCGAAACTTGCGATAGGAATAAGACATCTCGGACAATTTTCTTTTCCATTTCTTTCACTCCTTGCCATTTTACTTTATTATAGCATAAAAGTGGATAACTCCTAACTATTCTCCTCAAATGCAAAAAAGCCATCCGAAGATGACTTTCTTTTTAAATCGCGTTCTTATCAAGACCAAGTTTACGTTGAACAAACTTAACGATTTCTACGATAAGTATCATTGAGAAGCTTCCAGCCAGAACAATGGCCCATTGTGACAAGTCTAGTTTGGTTACGTGGAAGATGCTTTCTAATGGGTCGATAACAATAGTTGATGCTAGTAAAATAAATGAAACCAAGATTGACCAGTTGAAAGTTTTAGATTTAAATGGACCAACAGTCAAAATAGACTGGTAAACAGACTTGACATTGTAGGCATGGAATAGTTGAATCAAACCAAGGGTTGCAAAGGCCATAGTAAGGGCATCCGCATGAATGGCATGATTGTCACCCACATGAACTGGGTAAGCAATTGCAAGTCCATAAACACTCATAACAATAGCTGCTTGGAGTACACCTTGATAGATGATAGAACTCAAAACACCACCTGAGAAGAAGCTTGACTTACGTCCACGAGGTTTGTGGGTCATAACACCTGGCTCAGCAGGTTCAACACCAAGAGCGATAGCTGGGAAGGTATCGGTTACCAAGTTGATCCACAAAAGATGAACTGGCTGCAAGACGTCCCAACCAAACAAGGTTGATAAGAAGATAGTTAATACTTCAGCAGTATTGGCAGAAAGTAAGTACTGAATAGTCTTTTGAATGTTTGAGAAGACCTTACGTCCTTCTTCAACTGCGACGATAATGGTCGCAAAGTTATCATCTGCAAGAATCATGTCAGAAGCCCCCTTAGAAACCTCTGTACCAGTGATTCCCATACCGATACCGATATCGGCTGTTTTCAGAGCTGGCGCATCATTAACACCGTCACCTGTCATAGCAACAACCTTACCTTGTTTTTGCCAAGCCTTGACGATACGAACCTTGTGTTCTGGAGACACACGGGCATAAACAGAATATTGACCAACTACTTTTTCAAAGTCTTCATCTGACAGTTCGTTGAGCTCAGCACCAGTTAAAACGTGGCCTTCTGTATCATTTGCATCAATAATTCCCAAACGTTTGGCAATAGCTTCTGCAGTATCTTGATGGTCACCCGTAATCATGATTGGACGGATTCCAGCTTCCTTAGCCACACGAACAGCTTCTGCAGCTTCGGCACGTTCAGGGTCAATCATCCCAATCAATCCAGTAAAGATCAAGTTGTTTTCAAGCTCTTCAGAAGTAAGATTTTCTGGAATACTATCAATAATCTTATAAGCACCCGCAAGGACACGCAAGGCTTGGTGAGCCATTTCAGAGTTGTTTGTGTGAATTATGTCATTGACTTGATTATCAATCGGAGCGACATCTCCAGCTTTATCCCGAGCAACACAACGTTTCAAGAGTTGGTCAGGGGCTCCCTTGACTGCTACGAGGAATTTGCCATCTGCCAATGGATGAACCGTTGACATGAGTTTACGATCTGAGTCAAACGGCAATTCAGCTACACGAGGATATTTCTCTATGAACCCTTTAACATCGTAACCCTTGTCCAAGGCATACTGGATGAAGGCTGTTTCCGTTGGATCCCCGATCAGGTTTCCTTCTGCATCAATCTTAGTATCATTAGCCAAAACAACAGAACGAAGAAGAGGCATTTCAAGACCTAGTTCAATGTCATCAGCTGAATCATGTAGGACTGCATCATAGAAGACTTTTTCGACTGTCATCTTGTTCATGGTAAGCGTACCGGTCTTATCAGAAGCGATGATTTCAGTTGAACCAAGTGTTTCTACTGCTGGCAACTTACGAACGATAGAGTTTCGTTTTGCCAAAACTTGAGTACCAAGGGCAAGAACGATGGTCACGATAGCAGGAAGTCCTTCTGGGATGGCTGCAACAGCAAGCGCAACAGAGGTCATCAACTCACCAAGTGGATTTTTACCTTGAATGAAGACTCCGACTACAAAAGTAACAAGGGCAATGACCAAAATTGCATAGGTCAAGACCTTAGAAAGGTTGTTCAAGTTTTGCTTGAGTGGTGTATCCGTCTCATCCGCATCTTGGAGCATGCCAGCGATATGACCCACTTCCGTATACATACCAGTATTGACAACAACACCAAGACCACGACCATAAGTAACGTTTGAGTTTTGGAAGGCCATATTGACACGGTCACCAATACCAGCATCTGCAGAGAGCTCGACGGTCAAGTCTTTTTCGACTGGAACAGACTCACCTGTTAGGGCTGCTTCTTCGATTTTGAGAGAGTTGGCTTCTAGCAAACGTAGGTCTGCTGGTACAACGTCACCTGCTTCAAGGGCAACGATATCACCTGGTACCAATTCTTTTGAGTCAATCTCAGCCATATGCCCATCACGGATAACACGTGCTGCTGGACTAGACATAGACTTGAGGGCTTCGATGGCTTCTTCTGCTTTTCCTTCTTGGTAAACACCAAAGGCTGCGTTAATGATAACAACGGCTAGAATAATAATGGCATCTGCAATATCTTCCCCACCAGAAGTTATGACGGACAAGATGGCTGCAGTCACCAAAATAATAATCATCAAATCCTTAAACTGTTCGATGAATTTAACCAAGAGAGATTTTTTCTCACCCTCTTCGAGTTCATTGCGCCCATATTCAGCTAGGCGTTTCTGCGCTTCGCTTGACGAAAGACCTTGCTCAGTAGCTTCAACTGATTTCAAGACCTCTTCAGGACTTTGAGTATAAAACGCTTGGCGTTTTTGTTCTTTTGACATATGTCTCCTCCTTGACTTTGTGTGCAAAACAAGCTCTCTTTTGGTTTTATGACAAACAAAAAGAGACCTGTTAATCATAACAAGTCTCGCTGTTTAAGATAGGGCCGGAAGGTATACTTTGCAGTACACAATTCGGAATGACGACACTATCACAGGTTTCTGCCAGCTACTCCCTTGAGTAGTACTATTATATCAAAATTTGAACAATTTTCAAGGGTTTAAATCAGATGAAACAAGACTAAATTTGAATTTTCCTTTGAAAACCAGTATAATGTAAGAATACTATATGACTAGAAAGGAAGCCCGATGAACCAATCCATGTCAAATCTCAAATTGGCAGAACGTGGAGCCATTATCAGCATTTCAACCTACCTCCTCTTGTCTGCAGCAAAATTGGCAACTGGTCACCTCCTGCATTCTTCCAGTTTGGTGGCGGATGGTTTCAACAACGTATCCGATATTATCGGAAATGTTGCTCTCTTGATTGGGATTCGAATGGCCCGCCAACCTGCAGACCGTGACCATCGCTTTGGTCATTGGAAGATTGAAGATTTGGCTAGCTTGATTACTTCCATCATCATGTTCTATGTTGGTTTTGATGTTCTTCGGGACACCATTCAGAAAATCCTCAGTCGAGAACAAACACCCATTGATCCTCTGGGTGCAACTCTAGGAGCCATTTCAGCAGCAGTCATGTTTGCTGTTTATCTCTATAACACACGCCTCAGTAAGAAATCCAAATCCAAGGCTCTCAAGGCAGCTGCTAAGGACAATCTTTCCGATGCTGTCACCTCGCTTGGGACTTCCATTGCTATCCTAGCTAGCAGTTTTAATTATCCGATTGTGGATAAATTAGTCGCTATCATCATCACTTTCTTTATCTTAAAGACAGCCTATGATATCTTTATCGAATCGTCCTTCAGTCTTTCAGATGGTTTTGATGATCAGCTACTAGAAGACTACCAAAAGGCCATAATGGAAATTCCAAAGATTAGTAAGGTCAAGTCCCAAAGAGGGCGTACCTATGGTAGCAATATCTACCTTGATATCACGCTGGAGATGAATCCTGATTTATCAGTCTATGAAAGTCACGAAATTGCAGACCAGGTCGAATCCATGCTAGAAGAGCGTTTTGGAGTATTTGACACCGATGTCCATATCGAACCTGCTCCTATACCTGAAGATGAAATTTTAGACAATGTCTACAAAAAACTACTCATGCGCGAGCAATTGATTGACCAAGGAAACCAACTAGAAGAACTCCTTGCTGAGGACTTTATCTATATCCGTCAAGATGGAGAGCAGATGGATAAAGAGGCCTATAAGGCTGAAAAAGAACTTAAAGCTGCAATTAAGGACATTCAGATTACCTCCATTAGTCAGAAAACCAAGCTCATTTGCTATGTGTTAGATGGTATCATCCATACCAGTATCTGGCGTCGCCATGAGACTTGGCAAAATATCTTCCACCAGGAAACTAAAAAAGAAGAATAGAAAAATCCTGTCGTAATGACAGGATTTTTCTATTCACCTAACTATCAAAGTCACTTAGGTATTCATAGCGTTCGTATTTTTCAAGGAGTTCTTCGTTTTTCTCGTCTAGTTCTTTCTGAAGGGTCGCTAGTTTGCCAAAGTCAGAGCCATTTGCCTGCATCTCTTCTTCAATAGCAGCAATATGATTTTCCAAGGCTTCAATATCCCCTTCAATGCTTCCCCACTCCTGCTTTTCTTGGTAGGTCATACGCTTCTTGTCTTCACGGACCTTGACCACTTTTTCCTTTTCGGCCTTTTGCACTTGATTGGCCATATCAGTTTCAAAGTTTTTTTCATCAAGGTAGTCGGTGTAATGACCAAAGAAAGGACGAATCTTGCCATTCTCAAAGGCGAGAATCTTGGTCGCTACCTTATCCAGGAAATAACGGTCGTGGCTAACTGTCAAGACAGGACCTGAAAAGCTCTGCAAGAAATTCTCCAAGACTGTCAAGGTTGCAATGTCTAGGTCATTGGTTGGCTCGTCCAAGAGAAGAACATTTGGTTTTTCCAAAAGCAGTTTTAGAAGGTAAAGACGTTTTTTCTCTCCACCAGACAACTTCTCAATCAAGGTTCCATGTGTCGAACGTGGGAAAAGGAACTGCTCCAGCAACTCAGCGATGGAAGTCGTAGAACCACCGCTGGTCTTAACCTCTTCTGCTACTTCCTGCAGGTAATTGATAACGCGCTTGCTTTCATCTAAACCTTCAATTTGTTGAGAGAAATAGGCAATGCGAACCGTCTCACCGATGATAACTTGACCTTTAGTCGGCTCAAGACTTCCTGCGATGAGATTAAGCAGAGTTGACTTCCCGACACCATTATCCCCAACGATTCCGATACGGTCTTTGGCTTGCACCAATAGATTAAAATCTTGCAAAATGGGCTTGTTTTCATAGGCGAAGGAAACATTCTGAAACTCGATGACTTTTTTCCCAATCCGACTGGTTTCAAAGTTCATGGTCAAGTCTGTATCAGCAACGCCACCTGAAACTTCTTTTTTCAAATCGTGGAAACGATTGATACGGGCCTGTTGCTTGGTCGCACGTGCCTGTGGTTGTCTGCGCATCCAGGCCAGTTCTTGCTTATAAAGTTGTTCTTTTTTGTGGAGAAGGGCAGCGTCACGCTCATCTTGTTCAGCCTTGAGGCGAACATAGTCCTGGTAATTTCCCTGATACTCGGTCAAGCCTGCTCGGTCCAACTCGAAAATCCGCGTTGATAGTGCATCTAGGAAATAACGATCGTGGGTGATAAAGAGAACGGTCTTCTTGGAATTTTTCAAAAAAAGAGTCAGCCACTCAATGGTCGCAATGTCCAGGTGGTTGGTCGGCTCGTCCAGAAGCAAGAGGTCGTGGTTTCCTAGGAGAACTTGCGCCAACTGAACCCGTCTTCTTAGACCGCCTGACAATTCACCAACTGGAGTCGACAAGTCCTGAATACCCAGCTTGCTGAGGACTGTCTTGACCTGGCTTTCAATTTCCCAGGCTTGGAGAGAGTCCATTTCTGCCATGACCCGTTCCAAACGAGCTTGCTTGTCCTCACTGTAGTTGAGCATGATTAACTCATACTCACGAATGAGCTGGATTTCCTTGAGGTCGCTGGAGAGAACCGTATCCAAGACTGTCTTGCTATCATCAAAATCAGGATCCTGTGTCAAGTAGCCAATCTTATAGTCATTCTTAGCAGAAAAAGGGCTGACGTCACCATCAAATCCTGAAACACCAGAAAGAACATCCAAAAGGGTGGTCTTACCCGTTCCATTGACACCAATTAGACCGATTCTGTCAAAGTCATGGATGATAAAGGAAATATCCTTAAAAACGGTCTTGTCACCAACGGATTTGCTTAGTTTTTCAACGATAAAATCACTCATTTTTCTCCCTCAGGTAAGCATGGATAGCTTGACGATCATTTTCCAACTCTCCATCGACAATGGCAAACTCAATCTCTGTTAAAATCTCTCCCAAGTCTGGTCCTGGCTGGTAACCATATTCCTTAATCAAAATTCCACCATTAATCTGGATTTCTTTCTTATCATGAATGGTCAAACTATGGTAAGTTTCTTTGATGGTTTGTGGGTTGACTTCTTTCCCTTGGGCCTGACGAAGACTTTCAGCTTGTAGAAGGGAATCCAAGTCAAAGCGGTAACAATCACGCTTGCTCAGCTCACCTTCTTCTCGCAAAGCCAAAATAGTCAGTAAATCCTGCACCTGCTTGGCAAACTGTCGTGAGGTTTTCCAAGCTTTCAAAAATGGCTGTGCATCTTTAATCTCCATAGCCCACAATAGAGCCGCCCAGGCTTGTTCGGAAGACTCAAAAGTGAAATCAGTCTTCAAATCAAACAGTTTGTTGAGCTTGTCTTGGCTTCCTGCCATATCTGGAAGATAGTCATAAGCTCGACTCTCAATCATGGAAGCCAGACCAACTCGCCAAAAAGGTGCCAACAAGAGCTTATCAAACTCAACGAAGGTGCGCTCCACTGAAATTTTCTCCAAAAGCGGTGTCAAAGTCTTCATTGCCTCAAAAGTTTCTGACTCAAGTTTAAAACCGAGACTGGCCTGAAAACGGAAACCACGCATAATCCGCAGAGCATCTTCGTTGAAACGTTCACTAGCCACTCCAACTGCTCGCAAGACTTGGTTTTTCAAATCTTCTAAACCATGAAACAAGTCAATGATTTCGCCTGTCTCATCCAAGGCAAAGGCGTTGACTGTGAAATCACGGCGCTTGAGGTCTTCTTCTAGCGAACGCACGAAGGAAACCGCACTGGGTCTGCGATAGTCCACATAGACATCTTCGGTCCGAAAGGTCGTCACTTCATATTCCTCGTCCCCATCTAAAACTAAAACAGTTCCGTGCTCGATTCCAATATCGGCTGTTCGCGGAAAAATCTGCTTGGTCTCCTCTGGATAGGAAGAAGTCGCGATATCCACATCGTGGATGAGACGATTGAGGAGGGCATCTCGAACAGAGCCCCCAACAAAATAGGCCTCAAAGCCTGCTTCTTTAATTTTTTCTAATACTGGTAAAGCCTTCTGAAATTCAGAAGGCATTTGCGTTAATCTCATAATAAGTGTTCTAATCCATAGACAAGCTCATGACGCTTGACAACTTCTTTGATTCCCAAATTGACCCCTGTCATGAAGGAGCTGCGATCATAGGAGTCATGACGGAGGGTCAATCCTTCTCCCTGATTGCCAAAGATAACTTCTTGATGAGCTACTAAGCCTGGCAAACGAACTGAGTGGATCCGCATGCCATCAAAGTCAGCACCACGGGCACCTGCAATCAATTCTTCCTCATCAGGCGCACCTTGCTGGATAGACTCACGCACTTCTGCCATCAACTCAGCCGTTTTAATGGCTGTTCCGCTCGGAGCATCTTTTTTCTTGTCATGATGGAGCTCGATAATCTCCACATTTGGGAAATATTTGGCAGCCTGCGCCGCAAATTGCATAAGCAAGACCGCGCCCAAGGCAAAGTTAGGAGCAATCAAACCACCCAAATCTTGTTCACGGGAAAATGTTTTTAGTTCTGCAATTTCTTCACTAGTGAATCCAGTTGTTCCTACGACTGGAGCAAAGCCATTTTCAAGAGCAAAGCGTGTATTTTCGTAGGCAACGGCTGGTGTAGTAAAATCCACCCAGACATCCGCTTCAACACCAGCCAAGTCAGCCTTATCATTGAAGACAGGAATTCCCTGCCATTCTGACTCAGACTCAAAAGGGTCCAAAACTGCGACCAAGTCCAAGTCTGGATCAGCCAAGACCATCTGACAAGCAGCCTGGCCCATCTTTCCCTTAAAACCGGCAATAATTACTCGAATACTCATCTCTACTCCTGATTAAGATACAAAGGACGTTAGCTGCCCATGAAAAATAGGGAATGGCGCTGACTTTCCATGAAAGGCAAGACAGGCATCTTTTTTCAAGAGGAAGATAGTCCGTGTTCAATTGCTAAGATACAAAGCCTGTAAGAACAATTTAGACGATTGGTGTATAGCTCAAGGCGATACTACCTTCTCCAAGGTGGGTCCCAATGACACTACCAAAGGTTTCAATTGGAATTTCAGCAGTCACACCACTCTCCATCAAAAGCTGACGTAAATCCGCTGCCTTTTGAGGAGCATTGCCATGGATGACTGTTATACGGTAGTTCCCATCTTTTGTCAACTCCTTGATGATTTCCACCAAACGTTTAATTGCTTTCTTTTCTGTACGAACTTTTTCGTAAACTTCAATCACACCTTGGTCATTAAAGTAAAGGATAGGCTTGATACTGAGGAGATTCCCTAAGACGGCTGCCCCATTTGACAAACGTCCTCCCTTAACCAAGTGGTCGAGATCATCTACTATGATAAAGGCTGAATTATCAGCAATTTGAATCCCCAACTTCTCCTGAATCTGGGCAAAATCATCGCCTTGTTCTGACCATTCAAAGGCACTCTCTACCATAAATCCTAGAGGGGAACTTGTGATATGGGTATCTGGAAAGGCAATGGTCAAGCCATCATACTCATCCAACATGTATTGGATGTTCTGATAAAAGCCTGAAATTCCTGACGAAAGAAAGAGTCCCAAGACATGGGTATAACCCTCATCTTTCAAAGAACTTAGAATCTCATCCAATTTGGCAAGACTTGGTTGACTGGTTTTAGGCAATTCTGCAGACTGAGCCATTTTTTGATAAAATTCCTCAGCAGTCAGATTGATACCTTCAACATACTCCTCCCCATCAATATTGACAGGAATATCCAAGATAAATAGATTCTCTCTTTGCAGCGTCTTCTCCTCTAAATAGGCTGAAGAATCTGTAATGACAGCTAATTTCATAACTAAAACTCCAAATTGATCCCTGGAAGATCCAAGGCGATTTCTGTTACTTCATACGTCAAACGATTGAGCATGTTCAAGCATGGACGTGCCAAGGTTTCAACTTCTTCTTGATTAAATTCACTTGGTTCGTTGACAATGCGACCTTCCACATGGTTAACTTGGGAAATCGTTCCGCTGATGACAAATTTGTCAAAGACGATCATAAAGCTCAAGATGACAACTAGCGAGGTTACTTGGTTTTCTTGGTCGTATTGGAGCAACTGGAAATTCACGTCTACCTTGGTTTCAGGAGCCCCATTTTCATTTTCCCATTCAAAGTTACGAGCATCAAAGTGATACTGGCTAACAAATTCTTGTTCTCGTTTAAGATTCATTTTTCTCTCCCATTGCTACAATTTACTATGCAATTGTACCACATTTTTATCATTTCATCTAGTTTTCTAGGCTTTAGTCAATACCGATCTCATCTTTAACAACAGCAGCAATCGTATCTACGTAGTAGTTAACTTCTTCTGTTGTTGGGGCTTCTGCCATGACGCGCAAGAGAGGTTCTGTTCCACTTGGGCGGACAAGGATACGGCCGTTTCCTGCCATTTCTTCTTCCATCTTTTCGATGATTGTCTTGATGGCTGGTACTTCCATGGCTTTTTCTTTCATGGCATTTTCCACTCGGATATTGACCAGCTTTTGTGGGTAAATCGTTACTTCCGATGCCAATTGTGACAAACTCTTACCTGTTTCCCGTATAACTTTTGTTAGTTGAACGGCAGTTAACTGTCCATCACCTGTCGTATTGTAATCCATCAAGATAACGTGACCAGACTGTTCACCGCCAAGGTTATAGCCTGATTTTCTCATTTCTTCGACGACATAGCGGTCACCAACTGCAGTGACTGCCTTATTGATGCCTTCACGATCCAAGGCCTTATGGAAACCAAGGTTAGACATAACGGTTGTTACGATAGTATTTTGAGCTAACTGGCCTTTTTCAGAAAGGTATTTCCCGATGATATACATGATCTTATCACCATCAACGATATCGCCATTTTCATCAACAGCAATCAAACGGTCACTGTCTCCGTCAAAGGCCAAACCAATAGCTGACCCACTTTCTTTGACCACTTTTTGAAGAGCTTCTGGGTGTGTAGAACCCACATTCAAGTTGATATTAAGACCATCTGGTGTTTCGCCAATAACTGTCAACTGAGCACCAAGATCAGCAAAAATCTGACGGGCACTTGTAGACGCTGCACCGTTTGCTGTGTCCAAGGCCACTTTCATTCCTTCAAGAGGAGTTCCAGTTGAAACAAGGTAACCCTCGTACTTACGCAAGCCTTCTGGATAGTCCACTAAGGTTCCTAGACCTTCTGCACTTGGACGAGGAAGAGTATCTTCAGCAGCATCTAGCAAGGCTTCGATTTCTGCTTCTTTTTCATCATCAAGTTTGAAACCATCCCCACCAAAGAACTTAATTCCATTATCAAGGGCTGGGTTGTGGCTAGCGGAAATCATGACACCTGCACTGGCTCCCTCAGTTTTTACCAAGTAAGCTACTGCTGGTGTTGCAAGGACACCAAGTTTGTAGACGTGAATCCCTACAGAGAGGAGACCTGCCACCAAGGCAGATTCTAGCATTTCTCCTGAGATACGTGTATCGCGTCCTACAAAGACTTTAGGGGCTTCTGTTTCGTGTTGACTGAGGACATATCCACCAAAACGGCCTAGTTTAAAAGCCAATTCTGGTGTCAGTTCTACGTTTGCTTCTCCACGGACTCCATCGGTCCCAAAATATTTACCCATTTTATTTATCATCCTTTTCTATTATTTATTATTGTTTAGACGAATCTGATTTTGTTTCTGAACTCGTTGAAGACGAACTGCCTTCTGAAGAACTTGTTGACGAGTTACTTGAACTAGACGTTGCTGTTTTTGTTGTAATTTTCATAGTTGTGTCAAATGGCATAATGACGCTTGGTAAGACATTTCCATTTTTATCGACTGCTTGTAGAGGAACAGAGGACGAGTAGTTTCCAGTTATCCGTTCACTCGTCGGTAAGATGGCAATGACACGATCTACTTTGGAGAGGGTTTCCTCATCACTAATAACCGTTACTTTTTCATCTGACACAGTGACTGTATCAATTTTCACGCGAGAATCAATCTGACTAGGATCAATCTCCGGCACAACAATGACATTGTCCCGTTTTGCTTTTTTACCGACCTTCACTGTTATCTTTTGCGGTGTCGCAACAGCCGTCAAACCGCTCGGAAGATTTTCAATGGTTAGAGGAACTTCGATGGTTCCTACACTGGCATCAGAAAGATCAGCTGTCACCTTAAATTTGCGGGTGCTTTCCTGCATCTCACTCGCCAAAGCAACTCTATTTGACCCTGTTAGAAAGACCGTCACCTCAGATGTAAAACCACTGATAAAATACTGATCACTGTCATACTGAATATCAATTGGGACATTAAGAACTGTGTTTGTATAAGTCTCCGTCCGCACCTGTCTGGCACTGTTGCTATTCTGATAGTTTGTCAATGTTGCATAGATAAAGAGAATGCAGGCGAAAAAGAAGGAAGAAATGATGTATAGACTATTTTTTCTCATGTTTCAATCCTCCTAGCAAGCGCTCTTTCAGACCCTGCTTTTTCTCTGATTTTGGAAGTAAGATTCTTCTCAATTCAGATTCAAACTCTTCCAAGGTCAAATCATGCTTAAAGACTCCATTATAGGTGATTGAGATTCCACCCGTTTCTTCCGAAACCACAAAGGTAAGAGCATCTGACACTTCCGACAAACCAATCGCCGCCCTGTGACGCGTTCCAAACTCCTTGGAAATCCCGGTATCTTCAGTCAAGGGTAGATAGGCTGAAGTTACAGCAATTCGGTCTTCCTTGATAATGACAGCACCATCATGCAAGGGAGTATTGGGAATGAAAATATTGATAAGCAATTCAGCCGAAATTTTGGCATCTAAAGGGATCCCTGTCGAGATGTATTCCTGCAAGGTTCTCACTCTCTGAACCACTACAAGCGCCCCAATCTTACGAGGGCTCATGTATTCAACTGATTTCACAAATGCACGAACCATCTGCTCTTCCGCACTAATAGGGGCATTGGAGAAGAAATCAGTAGCCCGGCCCAATCGCTCCAAACCAGTCCGAATCTCTGGTGAAAAGATAACCACCGCTGCAATCACCCCGTAGGTGATGATCTGATTGATTAACCAGGAAATAGTCGTTAAACCAATCATATTGGAAAGAATCTGGGCTAGAATAAAAACTAAGACTCCACGGACCAATATCATAATCTTGGTGCCTGCAATAGCTTTAGTAAAATGATATAAAATATAAGTCACAATGAGAATATCAATCAGATTGGTGACTATACTCCAAGGACTTGAAAACAAACTCGTCCAGTATTGTAAATTGGATAATTGTTGAAAATTCATCCTTGGCCTCCTCCCTGTCAAAACACTTTACTCATCATTATACCATTTTTTGCCCATTTTTTCCCTATCCTACCTCATTTTAAATTAAGCAAAAATATGATAAAATAAACTGACTAGAAAAAACAAAGGAGAAATCATGTCTCAACTCTATGATATTACCATTGTAGGTGGCGGTCCTGTTGGGCTCTTTGCTGCCTTTTACGCTCACCTACGCCAAGCCAAAGTCCAAATCATCGACTCCCTTCCCCAGCTCGGTGGTCAACCAGCTATCCTCTACCCTGAAAAGCAAATCCTTGACGTGCCAGGTTTTCCAAACTTAACTGGAGAAGAATTGACCAATCGCTTGATTGAACAGCTAAATAGCTTTGAAACACCTGTTCACCTCAACGAAACCGTTCTTGAAATCGAGAAAGAAGATCAAGGTTTTACTATCACAACCAACAAGGGAAGCCACCTGACCAAAACAGTCATCATTGCTATGGGGGGTGGTGCCTTCAAACCACGTCCGCTCGAATTAGATGGAGTTGAAAACTATGAAAATATCCACTACCACGTTTCCAATATCCAACAATACGCTGGGAAGAAAGTAACCATCCTTGGTGGGGGAGACTCAGCTGTGGACTGGGCTCTAGCTTTTGAAAAAATTGCGCCAACTACCCTTGTTCACCGCAGAGATAATTTCCGCGCCTTGGAACACAGTGTGCAAGCCCTGCAAGAATCATCTGTAACCATCAAGACACCGTTCGTCCCTAGCCAACTTCTCGGAGATGGAAAAACACTCGACAAACTAGAAATCACCAAAGTCAAATCAGATGAAACCGAAACTATCGAGGTAGACCACCTCTTTGTCAACTATGGTTTCAAATCATCTGTCGGCAATCTTAAAAATTGGGGTCTGGACCTCAACCGTCATAAGATTATCGTCAATAGCAAGCAAGAATCCAGCCAAACGGGTATTTACGCTATTGGAGACTGCTGCTACTACGAAGGAAAGATTGATTTGATTGCCACAGGACTGGGTGAAGCACCAACCGCCGTCAACAATGCTATCAACTACATCGACCCTGACCAAAAAGTACAACCCAAACACTCAACAAGTTTATAAGAAAAGAACCACGGATCAACAATCCGTGGTTTTATAATTCATCTGCTTTCAAAAATACTATTACATATATTTACATCAAGTTCCGATGCCTTAAAAATCAGCTGTATTTTTATCTTTAAAATAATTGTTTTTACATCGTTTTACAGACGTTTACGACATTTTTGCCCCTTTTTTGCCCCTTCTCTCTCCACCTCATCCATCCGCACAGAATGCAGCACGAGATCACGATACTTCCAAGTCGATATCAAGTACTCGATAACCTCTTGGTCCTCTATCTTGCATTCCATGAACAGCAATAGCTTGACCGTGTACTTATTTTTCAAAATCGGACCCTGGTAAGTCACATCTACCCAATGTTCAAAACCTAATTCTGTCTGCTCTATGCTCGCAAGTTCAATCTTCAAAACGTTCATGTTTTCTTCCTCCTACTTATCTATTCGTAGAAAAAAAACAGTGAAAAAAATCACTGTTTTATTTGTAACCATATTCCACTTCAGCTTCACGGCGCATTTTCGTAGCCTCTTCAAGAGATGAGGTGCTGCCTAAATACTTCGGCTTCTTATCAACATTGATGAATACTTGATACCTCTTCTTTAGTTTGTTGAAATAGACACCTCGAACACCAGTGCTACTCCTAGCAGTTGGTTTCGTAGATTTTCGACTCTCGGGATCCCGAATAGAGTCCATATAGCCCTTAGATGCTCCACGTCTGCATCCACAAGAGGTCTGATGACCGATAAGGTTATTATTAAGAATCACGCTCTGACCACAATGCTTACAGATACAATTCCACCACACACGCTGATTCTTAGAATACGCTCTGTCAACAATCTTGAAGTTATCTGTTTCAGTTCCTGACAAGTCTTTGAATCGCTCACGCTTCTTCTCGTCATTAAGGCATCCGCAAGATTTGGTTCGACCATTCTTTAAATTTTGAGACTGGACGTGAACTTTATTACCACAAGAGCATTCGCACAACCATAAGACCCTTCCTGTCTTAGTTCTTGAACCATCATCTGTGATAACGGTCAGACGGCCGTAAATGTTGCCTGTTAAATCAATCTTCCTCATTTCAATTAAAATATCTCGTTGTCTTTCTTCATTTCAGCAAGCGCCGAGCTAGTCAAGACTTTTTCAGCAATATCGCCTTCTGCAATTTCTTCAGGATCATAATAATAGTCGATAATCATGCACTTCTCCATGACTTCGTTGTATTCACCACGGGCAATATAAATATATTCGTCTGTCAATCCATCAGCTATATCAGCCTCTAAATCTTCAATCAATTCGCTGTAATCATAGCTAAAACAATAATTACCTTCATTTATCCATGACTGGACTCTTATAGCGAACTCAAGGCTTAACTTGTTAAAGTCTTTTTTTCCATTTCTCAAGAGAGAGATAGAGCTCTCTTGTATGCCTATTTCTTTTGCTAAACGATAAGCTGAGATAGCCTTATTCATTAAGACCATCTCAACTCGTGATGTGTTAATAAGCATATATCACCCCGTTATCTACGTGACCTACTTTTTGAACTCCGTCAATCGGTTTCATGCCACGCCCCTCAATTAAGATGTCTCCATCTTTGTCAATCCAAAAATCCCAGCCATCTGCGTACTCTTCAAACGTTTGTTCATCCTTATAGTCTGTTTCATAAATGCCAACAAGCACTTCTTTTAATTGTTCTTCAGTAACCATGATATTCTTCTCCTTAACCCCAAATTTTTTCTGAAATATAGTAAGTTCCGTAGTTAGAACCGTCTGCAATAACTTCGATGCCGTAGTAAGCGCCAGCTTTGTGCATCACTTCGTTGAAGTGCACTTCTTTAGCTTCACCGAGCATATTAGCGTATCCATATTTACCAGCTTGGCGCATTTTTGCTTCAACTGCATGCCATTGTTTTAAGTTATAGTGTTCTGTTTCTTCTTGTTCTGATTTAACGATTCCCCATGCGATTTTCATAGCTTCTGCGATGTATTCAACTGTTGAACCGCCGAATCTTTTAGCGCCACGTTTTGCTATTTCCCATGCCAGTGTCATAACTTCTTTTTTCATTTTTGATTTCCTCGTTTCCTTATCTTGATTATAGTATATCACTATACTTGACGTTCGTCAAGTATTTTAATAAAAATATTTAAAGTTTTTTTATTCTGAAACTACTTTCGGGCCAATTTTGTTGGCATTAACAAAACTGATAGCAACGCACTTTTAAGTAATAACATTCCAGAGCAAACAAAAAAACCGCAAGCTATTGCCTGCGGTTAGTGTAATCTATTTGAAATCCTTTCTGTTTTATTTTTCTTCTTTTGGTTTGTCAACGACGGTCACCAGACCATCTGGTTCTGTTTTGAATGCTGGATCAGTATGAAGTTCACCATTTGCTTTTAGATAGTACCAGCCATCGCCAGACTTGACGAATTGTTTAGATAGCATATAACCATCTTTTTCTTCCATAAAATACCAAGTTTCACGATACTTAACCCAGCCTTTGGCCATGCGGCCGTCTGACTTGAAGAAATACCAGCGATTATTTAGGAACATCCAGCCTGTTACCATCGCCCCACGTTTATCAAGATAGAACCAATCTTTGCCATCATTGAACCATCGATTGATTAAGCAATAGCCATGGTCATCAAAATAGAACCATTCGTTGTTGATTTGTTTCCAGCGATTTGTAGGATAAGAGCCGTCTGACTCCTCCCACCACCAGCCAGTGCTATTTTGTTTCCAACCAGCTTCAGATAGACCGCCTTCGATGTCTTTCTTGAACTGCTCACGACTGATGCCCCATTTGGCCAAATAAGGATATGGGTCAACATGGTCAGAGTAGTTTCTTGGCTGGTTATAAGTACAGTATTGGTGCGTCTTAATACCAGCTAGACTGTCAGAGTCAAGTGTTTTCGGAATTCCAGCTTCGTCTGCAAGGTTCCGCAAAAGCTCAACATAGAGCTTATAATCACGCATGAACTCTTCCTTGGTTTCATGACTTTCAATAAGCTCAACTTGGCCGTATCCTTCAACGTTCCAGCCACCTCCTACGTCGTAGGCCCCCATGTCTGTGTACCAGGTCTGCATCACACGGCCGTTACCGACGACATGTGAGAAAAATCCTGAATCAACAGGACGGCGCATGTGGTAGTCTGCTTCATTTTGTGCCGTTGAGTTCGGGTTTCCTGTTGAATGCGCATGAATTTGTCTGTATGGTTGTTCCCCAACTTGTGGAAGGTCGGTTCTTAGTCTACTTGTATCAATATCCATGATTATTCCCCTTTCCAGGCTTCGTTCATTTGCTTGACCGCTGACTCGACAAATGTGTCTAAGTCTTTATCAGTCATACTGATGTTGTATTTGGTAAGTTCAGCACGGATTTTAGTACGTGCTTGCTCAAGCTTCTCTTCGCCTTTGTAGCCAGTTTGAGCAGCTACCTGCTCAACGGCATTAACTGCGTTCTTAGCTAAGATTTCGACAATCTTGATGGTCTTTTCTCCACCTTTTTTTACAAGGTATTCTTTGACCGCCTTGACTGCGATACCTGCCAAAATTACAAGAATGCTGATTGCTCCATTTACGATGATTTCATTGATTTGTTGCATGTTATTCTCCTTTTTCGATTTCGTCCATGCGGTCGTTCATGCGGACCATTTCTTTTTGAATGTCACCGACCGTGTGAGTAATTGTGGTTAATTCTGTAGTTGTCTTTTCCAGATGAGTCATCAAACGCTCTTCTCGTCTGTTAGAGTCGGCCTTTGATTGCTCATGCAAATCCATAATCTTCTTTTCTCGCTTGTCTGAAGTCTTGATAAGATATCGAATGATAATAAAGAAAAGCAAGATAAACAAAATCGCCCAAGCTACTTGACTTTGAGCGATTCTTTCAGCTTCTTCAATTGGCATATAACCACCCTCTACTCAATTCGTGGCATGACCACAGTCAGAATACCCTTCTGTAGCATTTCAGCAAGAGCCTGCTCCTTGTAAGTGTACCCTTCAGATGGTTGCATCTGGAATTTCAGGATGGTAAGTGTTTCCTTCGGCCACTTCGGATTCGTGTCGTACGGATAAGGCATTGATACGATATCACCGTTTACATAACGACGGTCCTTAACAAGAGGCTTGATGAATTGAGCAACCTTTTCATAAGTATTCGTTGGCATCCCACCATTCTGGCCAATCGCTAGAGCAATGAGAACCTCAGTAATCGCTGATACACTATCAATGTTCTCTTTGTTCGCTGAGAGATCAGTCTTAGCTTTTGCCAAAGATTGAACCGCTTGTTCAATCTCAGCTTGAGCCTTCACGATTGCGGATCCTGGGTCTAATTCTGCCTTGATAATATCCAGTACTGCTTGAATTAAGACATCCTCTTGCTCATTCGTCCGGTCTCCTGCCAACTCACGCATATTCGTACTGTAGCGACTGCCATCCGACAGACGAATTTCAACTACTGTCTTGATATTATCGCCAAAACCTCGTGTATAAGGTTTGCTTGCCAGTTCATAGTTGTTAATTGCCATTTGTCATTTTTCCTTTCGCTTCTTCAAATTTCGCTTTGAGCTCTTCGTCAGATTCGATGACCTGCTTCATTTGCTCAAGCTCCATCGCAGTTACTGTGTAGAGGGCTTCGAGCGTAGCCGATTGAGTGGCCTCTTTGCTGATTTTCTCACTAAGCGACTTAATCGCTAGACTGCTGATTTGTTGGTTTTGTTCGTTCATGCTGTTTTCTCCAATTTTTCTATTTTTTGATTGAGTTCTTGAATGGCCTTAATGAGATAAGGCACAAGTTCAAATGTGCGATATGAGTATGCACCGTCAGGATTTTTGTAAAATGCTTCAGGAACATATTTCTGGACATCCTGCGCCATGATACCACAGGAGATATCCTCTATTTTGCCATCGTATTCTTTGCGATAGCTATACGTCTTCAAGTTTTTGATTACATCGATGCCTGAGACTTGGCTATCTTGGATATTTGATTTGTAGCGACGGTCTGAGATTTCTTTGTTCATCGGGATCCAATTAGAACCGCCACCACTCCAAACAAAATACATATAGCCATTTTCGCTAAAGATTTGCTTGTATTGGGGAGAGTAAATCCAGTAACCAGATTTTCCTGAGTTCTCATTGTTGTAGTAGATTTCGCCTGTAACACGCAAATTACCATTGATAACTGGTGTATTCCAAAAGTAAGCTCGATTGTAACAAAACATTTCTCCTGTACGTTTAACAAACCAAGCATAGTCGCCAGGTTTCTCCCAATCGTTGCCCCAGTTTACCCAAAGAGAGGTTTGACCCCATTTAGTGCTACCGTTGCTCATGCCAACAGCAAACTGATTCTGACCAGTCAACCAGTAAGTTGACGGGTCCTTGTCGTGCGTACCGATTTGGAATCCACCAATCTTACCTTTGTATCCCTCGAACAAGGTCGCAGACACTACTACTGACCGAAGCTTGGTGATAAAGGCTGCCTTCGACGCAAGCGTGTCCGTGAAGATATCGCTTGAAACGAACAACCGAGCCATTGCCGAGTCCATTATTAGCTTGTCAGCTGTGATAGTCTTTGAGCCGATAATCTCAGCATTCAGCTTCGCAAATGCACCTTCACCGACGAACAGACGTTTGAAATATCCATCTATTGCAGTGAGTTCATCAAGTAAGGTCTTGCCCTTGAGCCTAATTTTCTCGGCTTCAATCAGAATTTGATTGTTCGTTGCATTGATTTGTGAAATGATTGAACCTGCGCTAGTCAGGTTTTGAATCGCCCATGAGCCAGCAAGTTGAGTCATTTTAGTTTGAGTCGCTTCAAGAGTCTTGTCAGTTTCCATCGTCGCATCTTCAGGAGCTGGTTGCCATTTGCGATCGGTTGTGCCCTCGTACAGGTCGAATTCTGTCAAAAACACACCTGACCACTTATCCGCTCCGTTATTTGGCCCTCCGTTTTCAATATAGAGATAACCTTCGTCGAAATCCTTGGTATCAAAAGTTAAAGATTTATGAACGGCTTGCGATGTATTTAGGATAGGCCACGAACTTTCATTAAATAAAATCTCCTCAGCTGTGTAATCTTGTTTCTCGCCTTTTTTTCGTTTTCGCAAAACTATTTTTAAATACTTTGTGTTTCCTGAGTTAAAACCGAAAAAGTTTAATTTGTAGCTTGTATTTCGTTTAAGCAAAAAGCGTGGTGATTTAAGCCAAGACTTCTGTAAGAGCATAAACATATGTTTTTGTTCATTAAAATAGAACGAGTGACTCCACTGTTTCAAATTCTCGCCTTCCCAATATTTCAAGCCATCGTCCATCCTCGAATTTCGTAGCATATTGGGACCACCTGTATTTGCATATTTGCCGACTTCGACTTGAAACAGTTGATTGGTCAAAGCCATGCGAGCAACCTTATTCGAAATGTCATTCTCGTTGCTACCGATAATCCTCTCATAGAGTTTGCTTGTTTCTTGTACACGCTGAAAATCTACAAGATTAGCTTTGCTGTCAATTTGAGAAGATAAGCTTGTGAATCGGCCATCTACTGATTGCTTGTACGCAGCGATTTGAGTAGCAATTTGGCCATTCGTTGATGTCTTCACTTCCTCAATCCGTCGCTCAATCCCACGAATTCCTTCTTGGTAAGTATTCTTGCCGACATATCCATCAACGACCTCGTTTTTTAATTTGGTTATATCAGCGGTTGCCTGCTCGCTGATTCGCTTAGCCTCTTGAGCAAGAGATGAGCTCGCACCAGC
Organism: Streptococcus sp. CM6; assembly: GCF_000526095.1. Classification (NCBI taxonomy): domain Bacteria; kingdom Bacillati; phylum Bacillota; class Bacilli; order Lactobacillales; family Streptococcaceae; genus Streptococcus; species Streptococcus sp. CM6. The sequence goes on from NZ_JATS01000020.1 coordinate 79,600, forward strand.
ATTTCGCAATGCTTCTTCAGCTCTACGCTTGACTTCTTGTAATGGGCCGTTGTTAAAGCTGCTAAACCGCTGGTCGATAGTCTCTGTTAGACTTTGCTTGACTTCTTCAGCTTTTGCTTTGGCTAGTTCAATCTGGTCGTTAAAGTCATTCTTGATTTTATCGACTTTCTTGTCAAAGCCTTTGTCTGCTTCTTCGATTTGGTTTTGAATTTGTTTCTCAAATTCGCTGAATTGCTCAATCTTCTTCGTGAGCGTTCCTGCATACGAATACTGAGCATCATTTCCAGCCTTGCTGTCTGCGCTGATACGACCACGAAGCCCACCCTTAAACGTGAATGATTGACTCAATACAGGCGATTTGAAGGTCTCGCCGGTATTGGTCTTGATAGTCACCCATTCACCCACGTTTAGTAAGAGGTGCCCCTGATAATTCAAATTAAATGAATAATAGCGAATATCCTTGATTTTGTGATAGAGATTATCCAAAATCGCTTGAGACATGAACAGATTATCCAATTCTAACGAGCGACCCGTACGCATTCCGACCGTAAGTATCTCTTTATCTTTCTTGCAGGTTATCCCTGCAATCCGATACTCGACTTCGCTTTTGGTCAATCCGTGCATAAAGTAGCTGTCTGCAGTAATCACGATACCTGAGTCGGTCAACTCTTTGATTTCAAGTTTCCCTTCTCGATTGAAAAAACAAGACATCCCGAGCATTTGAGTAGCTAGACTCAAGACATCTCTGAATGTCATTTTCTTTTCTTTCGGAATGCTTTCGATTCGGTAATTCATGGATGTAATATCCATGTTCTCGTTTGCCAGTTCGACTCCCGTTTTCAGACAAATCTCTTTGATGACTTGTCTAATTTCAGCAGGATAGGTCAGAGATGTAATGTGTTCACGATTGAGTTTGAACATTCCGTCCATGAGGTCAAGCGTAGTCGTTTTACGGTTGCGGTCAATTTCAATATCATTGATGAAGTATTCACCCATTTTGACCCATTCATAGGTTCCATCGACCAAAAGACCGATTTCAGGGTAAACCTTATCTAACTTATTGAAAGTGGTAATGATGCTTGTAAAGACGATTTTAGCACTACCTGCACATGTTCCACCAGGCTTATAAGTGTCACCCTTAATATAGCCGTAATCGAAGCTAGCCTCTTTGATGTTGCTTGACTGATACTGTCCTACTCTGATAGAAAGGGTACGATCTTTAGCGAACATCGCTTCATCAAATTTCTTTCTTCTGAATATATCCATGTTCTAACCTACCTTTCTACCAGATTAAATTTAGCGCCCGACCATGGCTTGAGCTTGTTTGTAAACGAATAACTTGGAGCCGTTCTATCTCCAACATAGAAAGTCCCTGTTGTCTGGCCTCTTACAGGGTCGGGATAAGAGACCTCAAAAAAGACCGCTGAGACGGCATTTAAAAGCTGACTCATTTCATCTTGAGTCAGCATGCCCCATTCACAATCTAACTTCCGCTTGGTCGTGATACGATCACGCATCATGTCTCCGTTAGCGTTTCGACCAGTTTCTCCATCAATATCTTGGATACCGACTTGAAATTTTTGAGGAGGCTTAACAGCCACCCCGTTGATAATTAAGCGTGCCATTTTACCTCCCTTTAGATGTTAAGCAAGACTTGTCCTGCACGTTCTTGTTCTCGATTGATTTCTTGGATAGCTACACGACCAAATTCGTGTCCACCAATCATGATGACGATATCGCCACTACCGTTGAAGCCTCCTGATTGTGGTAAACCACCGCCCAAAGCATTGACTACCGCACCACCTACGATGCGACCCATAGTCTGCAAGAATCCAGTGTTTTCAAGAGGCATAACGACCTCTTTACCAGCTTCACCAATCATGGCCACTGTCGGACTATCGACGATACCACCACGAGCTAATCGAGGTAGGCTTACGTATCCAATACCACCAAGAGATACGCCCGGAATCTTGTTAATTAGACCGATAACACCGTTAATCATACCGATGAAGCCATTAACCACGTTCTCAATGGTGCCAAGGACCGCATTAACTGCGCTCTTGAATGCTCCACCTACGGCGCTACCGACCATTTGGCCAGCATTGACGAAGATGTTTTTGACCGTGGCCCACACTCCTGAAAAGAAACTACCAATCGTGCTGAATGCGTTCTTGACTGCTTCAAATGCAGTCCTGAAGATATTCCCGAACCACGTCACGACATTTGAAAGGGCCGTTGTTACATCATTCCAGCGTTCACCAAACCAAGTGCCAATTGAAGAGAATATGCTTGTAAGGGCGTCCCACGCCTTTTGAAACATGTCCCCAAACCATTTAGCCACGTCAGCTAAAACAGTTGTAATGTCGTTCCAACGTTCTGCGAACCATTCACCAATCGGTGTGAAGATAGCCACGATCCCATCCCAAATTCCTTGGAAGATTGCTATAATCGTATCCCAGATAAGCTTTAAGACTGCTACTGTTAAATCTAACAATCCTGTGAAGATTGTAGACAAGATGTTCATAATAGCATCACCTGTTTCAGTGAAACCGTCGAAAATCTTGCTCATATCACTCGTAAGAATACCAGTGATAATATCAAACACGCCCTTTAGGAAGTCAGCTATGCCTCCTAAAACATCAGAAATAGTGTTAGATAGAACACGCCAAACTTCTCCTATATATTCAATTGCAGGAGCTAATACTCTTGTCAATTGCTCAACGATAAAGCCGATAGTAGGACCTACATAAGCGTTAATGACTTGTGACATTTCTTGGAAACTTGCGACCATCTCCAAAATCTTCTGGATCATTGGCGAGATATGTTTGCCAATTGTGTCCGAGAAGCCTTGACTGAGTTTTTCGATAATTGGTTGGATGTAATTATTCCAACCTTTTACAAACAAACTGATAATACTTGATATAGCTTTCGTTGATGATTCAATCGTTGGACGAATGTAATTATCATACACACGACTAATTGAGTCTGACAGGTCATTGATTGCTTTTTCTGCACTCTCAAAAACAGGAGCAACGGTAGATAGAGCATTTGAAAGTGCGTCAGCGATACCAAGCATGTTATCTGTGACAATTCGCTCGATACCTTGCATAAGGTCACCACCAAGCTTGTAACTAACCTCAGTAACGCTAGCTTGAATAGCTAAAAGAGCAGACACAATCGAACTTCCAATACGAACAGCACCAGTCGATGTTATGACGTCATAGAAGCCATCTGCAAACGCCTGAGCGATGTTTCCAGCTGATGCAAATATATTGCCCGTATTCTCGAATTGTGCCACAAGTGAGCGAATGATACGCTCTTTTTGGCGTCCTAGACCGTTCGCTATGCTTTCGGCAAGAAAGACCCCGATGCCAACTCCTACCGTGCCGATAGAACCTGCAATCTGCCCTAGTGCGTAAGCAATTTTCTCAGTCATGCCATTAAAAGCATTTACTACTCGTGGATCAGTAGCAATTTCTTCAAGTGTAGTCTTGATTTGACCAAGACCAATCTTAATACGTTCTAAACCTTCGGCTCTGAATGCAGCAGTGAAGCCCTTGCTAAAGAGGTCTGTTAAACCTTTCAGCTTGTCTCCAAGACCATCAAAAATACTCTTAAACTGGCTATTCATGTCAGTCAAGGCTACTTCCGGCAAGATATCCTTGAAAGGTCCGCTACCGCCTTTTCCTTTCTTACCTTTGCCTTTGCCTCCGCCCCCACCAGAACCACCAGATCCTCCGTCGTCTGTGTCATCTTTCTTGTTTAAAAGCGTGATTTCATCAAATCCAGCTAGACCAAGCAATTCTTTGACTGCTTTTTTAGCATTTTTGGCAGAGTCTCCGAGATTATCAGCTAGACCACCCGAAGCATCGTCTGCATCGTCCATAGCATCTGCAAGGTCGCCTGCGCCTCCTGCTGCATCTTGCATAGCCCCGTTCATATCTCCGACTGCACCAGCTACACCGTCTTTAACGGTCGCTTTCTTGTTGAACATGAGAGCGATAAACTCAGCGAGTTTAGCAGTCACATTCTTCAAGACCATAGCGAACGAGTTCAAGACTGGCATGATCGCGTTGATAATCGGCAAGAATGCGTTACCGATGTTAAGAGCTGAGTCTTTCAACAATGACTTGAATAAGCTGATGCTACCGTTTACAGAGCTTGATAGTGTATCTCCGTATTTAGCGGTTGCCTGCTCCAAAATTGCCATCAGACGGATTTGTTGCTGGGTTTGATAATCTAGTTGGTCCCAGCTTTGGCCATTTGCAAAGCGCTTGAACGCTTCAGTAGATTGAATCATGGCCACATTAACGTTGATTCCTAGGTCCTCAATTGCTTCCGTATTACCTAGTAAACCAGAGCGAATCCGCTCCATAACGTCTGTAATGCTACGACCTGAACCCTCTGCTATAACTGCCGATGTTTGCAACATCTTAGCAGTATATGCGCTCAGCTTGTTTGAATCCTTGATAAAGCCAGAAAATAGGTTTGAATACACCGCCCCATATTTTGTTGCTTCACCAACGCCCATATTCATAGCGTTTGCGTTATCGTTGACCCATTTTAAGAATGTCTGTGAGCTCTCGCCCATTTGACGTTTGATTTGGTTAATTGATGCTGTAACTTCAAGAGCCATCTGAGTCGAGTACATGCCGACATCAAGCAACTTCTTGCCAAGATACGCAAATCCAGCGAATTTGGCTAATTTGCCAAACACACCTAGCATGGAGCCAGACTGTGCCTTGATTTTGTCGGTGGATGACTGTACTTTGTTAGAGGCGTCTTTGACCTTGTTCTCGACTTCTTTCATCTTGTTTTTGAAAGGTGCGATTTCGGCATCAATCATAACCTTGAGCTCGTCAAGAGTAATTCCCATCTATTCTCCTTTCATTTTCATTTTTCGATTGTGACTTTCAGCAAACATGCGCATGCGTTCCTTATGCAATCTCAACTCTTGAGCCAATCTTGCTTGCTCGACCTGCTCGCGTTCTTTTTCAAAAAGCTCAGGAGCATAATCCCACACTTCAAGCGGTTTAGCATCTTTTGAAAGCAACATGGACATATTGTTTGCTATCATCTGCGAAAGTCTGTAAGATTCAATGATTTTTTCTTTTTGCTTTTGGATATTTACACGATTATAGCTTTCAATCATGTCTCTGATTTCAAGTACTGTCAAATCCCAAAAATCGAGGGGCTTTCCTCCGATATCTAAAAACATCGGATATAGCCCCTCAACCATTTCTTTTACTGATAATATAGCAGTCGATTCTAATCGACTACTTCCATTTTGGCTTTGGATTTCTTGGGAGTTTTCTTGCTTGCTTTCTCCCGTGGCATAAAACCCGATACTTGGAGCATCGGCAAAATAACATCTGCCATGAATGCTGCCTGATCTCCACCGTTGTCAACGTAGTCATCGTAAAGGTCAGATACATCTTCAAACGAGAGTCCATGCTCGAACTTTTGAAGCGCTCCATGGGTCAACAACAGCATGACTTTTAGTGGTGGCAAAGCAAAGGCTTCACCCTCAGCAGGCATGAATACCTTGAGCAAGTTTGCTCCGATTTTTTCTTCAACTTTGGTCGCTTGCAAGGATGTGAGGCGAAGTTTCAACTCCTTATCCTCACTAACTTTCCAAGTTGCGTATGGTAGAGCCATATATTAACCTCCCATTCCATCTGTAAATGCGAGTTCAGATTGCAATGCGATTTTAAGAGTAAACTCAATTACAGAGTTCACACCACCACCGCCGAGTTTGACAGATACCTGCCCTTCAAATTCAACCTTGGTGTTGTCTGGGTATTTTTGTTCAAAGAAGAGTTTCTCCTTATTGTCAGCTGCTTTACGCAAAACACGATAAGGAGCATTTTCTCCGTCGTTTTTATAAGAGAATTTGTATTCCAATTCTCCAGCATCACCAATACCAAATTCATATTTTTTAACCTTGTCTTCAAGGGTTGTATTTTCTACCTTTTCGGGTTCAATACCAAATTCAGGTACTTCTTTAAGTCCTGCAAGTTTGGTGTAAGTTCCTTTAGCTGTTCCGTAAGACAGCGTGATTCCGTTTGCTAACATGTGTTAATTCTCCATTCTATACTGATAAACCAATTGTGAATTCAGGTCAACGATTCCCTCGAAGCGCATCAACTTGTGACGTAAATGCGACGGGTCAGGTACATCTTGACAATCTGTTCTTCTCAATCCTAAAGAAGCGAAGATCTCATTGATTTTGACAGCTAAATCGCTTGTGCTGTCTTTGTCGAAGATATCAACCTTATAGCGAATTGATGTTTTTTGTTCTTTGTCGTCGAACCATTCACCCGGTTTATTTTGTTCTTCCAAAAAAATGACGACTGGGACATTCTCCCAATCGTCTGGATAAGTATCGGTCACATTATCTGCGACCTTTTGCAATTCTTTGTAAATTAAGGGTTTAATATTAATCATTTTATCTGTTCTCTTATCTTTCTACTTACGTATTTTGAGATATTCCTTGATACACGATCTTGGTTATCTTTCAAAGCTGGATACAAGTAAGGTTGCGCAGGCTGACCATACATTTTGTAAAACTCACCTCTTTTCGCAAAGTGGTAAGGTCCTACGTTGATTTGGTCTTCGTGCACATACCACGGACTAGACCGATAAGACACGCTCACTTCTGGAGAGATGCCAGAGTGGTTTTCTTGTCCTTTCGGACCCGTTCCGAGTTCTACATATGCAGCGTGATCTGAGTTTGTAAAGACTTCACTCGATATCTTGTTGCCATTTACTTTCAGACGGACTCTGATGCTATTTCTCAATTCACCCTCATTCGCTGGAGCTCTGAGTTTCGCTTCAGCTTGTACGACTGTTTTGGCAGCATGCAAGACCGCTTGTCCTGCTATCTCGTTGCTCTTTGCACCGTATAACTTACGGCATTTAGCTATGAGCCTATCTGCTCCGATTAAATCTGACACGTTCCAACTCCAATACTAAATGCTTGCTGTATACTTTCTTTGAGATAACCCGATGCGTGACCTCTGTCTTGTTATCGATACAAATACCGTCTTTCACGTTGATATTCGCATCCTTGCTCGCATTCGCATTCAAGATATCGTTGACACGGTCACCGTAAATCTCAGATTGTAGATTGCTAGTAGCTGGCCACAACTCAAGTCGCACTTCTTCAACCTCGCCCGTATATCCTTCTTTAGCGACTCCCTCATTCGTTACGGTCTTCTTGAACCGTTTGAGGTTGTAAGGCTTCAGTCTATTCTTTCTCAAAAACATGACCTGCCACCCTCGCTAATCGATGCATCCGAATACGCTGTAAAAGGCCCGTAGACAAGCCTGACTCTGCATAGGTGACAGATATACCACCTTCACTCCTAGATTGCTCTCCTTCGCTTCCTGAGCGGTTGTAGAGCTCAATTACAAGTTCAGGTAGTAGTCTGTTGAGCGCTGGAGTCAGCTTCTCTCGGTTTGTTTCAGATAAAATGATGTTTTCAGCCCTTAAAAGCAAGGACGAGAGGAATGTTTCGTCACTCTCGCCCGTCAATGATTTTAGTTTTTCAAGTTCCATAAGACCTCCTAGTCAAAAGGAGTCGTCTCGTCTCCTTGGCTTTCTGTTTCATCAATGATCTCGACAACCTCTGCGATATCGACTGAAAACTCACTCTTGAGATTGTGCGACAATTCGTTGAATCGCTCGTCCGTCATCTCAAAAACATCATTCTCTTGTCGTCTCACTTTCGCTTGCCAGTCATTGAATGCTTGTTTTACTCTGACTTTCATAGGTCAGACCTTATTTCTTAATTTCTGCAAGCACGACTTTAGAATCATCTGAAACTGCGACTGTGTAAAACTCGTCAATTGAGATTTCAGTAGAACGCTTCAAAGACTTGCGGTCTACTTCAACGTTTGGATCACGTTTAAGATAGACTGTCAACGCTGGAGTGTCTTTTTCAGTTTCATCATCATGAGTGAGCTTGATGATTGGGCAAGTGTAGAATGCGCTAGTAGTATCAAGAGCAACCTTCTTAGTGGCTACGATACGTGTGTTAGCAATCATACCAATCTCACCAGTCATTACAACTTGATTTGGGTACTTATCTGCTGAGATAAAGTTTGGATCTTTGCGCAAAGTTGTGACTTGTTTTGGATTGACAAACATAACTTTTTCAGTATTGACTTCTTCTTCAAACAAATCAATAGCATCAACGATTACATCGTAGCTGATTGCTTTTGTTTTTGAGTCAAATTTACGAGTGTTCGTTTTCAAAAGGGCATCCATTGCGTCGTTATCAATTTTAGACGCGATTGAGAGTGCAAGTTGGTTCTCTGCGTTACCAACTGGATCGCCATAACCTGAAAGGACAGCTTCGTCTGTCAACTCAACAGCCTTCATAGCCTTCTTGATTGTAGCGGTCTTAGTAGATGTTCCAAGGACTACAACGCCAGCCTCAACGCCTTCATTTACATCTTCGGCATCACCAATATATGTGTAAGATGGAACTGTAATTGTGTTCCCTGGTACGCCTTCAAGCGTGCGGTCGATAGCTGCAAATGGAATTACTTGCAATTTTTTTGGTAGTTTAGCTGCGATCATATCTCCCATTACTTCGGGATTTACGAGATTAGCAATTTTAGTTTGTGCCATATATTAAATTCTCCTTGTTAGTTAATTCAAAAATGAGTTATACAATTCAGGATTTGACTGCTTCAATGCAGCCTTTTCTGAATGACTCATTTGGAAAAATTGAGCTCTTGAAAGCCCTGTTGATTGTTGTGGCGCAGTCTTAATAGGTGCGCTACCCTTCATGCGTTCGGATACACCTTTCTGGACTGCATCCTCCCACGTTTTCTGAATGCTTGCGACCGATTCAGTCACCGCTTCAGCGTTGGACAAATCAACCACGGCCACTAATTCAACTGGCAAGCCACGTTCACTTAGCATCGTCTTAGCCTCTGCGGTCAATTCCTTGCGAGCAATTGCTTGTTCACGATTAGCTAGTTCTTGCTCACGCTGATCTAACCAATATTCTTGTTTCTGGTCAGCGTTCATCTTGGCAAGCTTCTTAGCTTCGTTTTCCTTGGCTTCTTGCTCAGATTTCCACTTAGCAAATTTCTTATCGATGATAGCATCGACATCTGCATCCGTGTACTTCTTCTCGTCTTGCGGTTGTTGTGCAGGTTCTGCAGGCACCTTTTGTTCTTCAACCGTTTCGACTGTTTGTGTTTCTTCGTTCATTGCGAACCTCCTATTTTTAAAGTCGTCCCCGACTGTATAATTCCATGGCTTTTAGTGTCTTCAATGCTTGGACAATATAAAAACCGTACGGGATTCCATACGGTTAGGTTTCTATTAAGATAACGTCTCCAATTATGACTGAAACTCTTTTAACTTCTAACTCACAATCAAGAAAGCAACAAGGGTAGTCGCCCTCTAATTGTTTACCGTGATGTTCAACAGTCACATAAGACTCTTTCTCTATCACTTTGCAAAGTTCTTTCACTTTCATTGTTAAACTCCTTACTTCAACTTATAGCAGTCTATTCCTGCAAGTCAAGATGTTGGATCACCTACTTTCTGTTTTTGAAACCTGTTAAAATCGCAAGAATAATTCCTGCAATAATCACGAATAACCCAAAAAATACCAACCACCCGAAGGCGATTAGTACCCATTCCCAGATGAACATACTTTTTACTCCTTTCTATACATCCTCTTGAGGTTTAGCATTCTTTTCTACCCATTTTTTGAAAGCGTCAAAAGTATTCATGTTTTTAAACTCCAAATACTTTTCAACTTCGTCAATGGCTTCATCAACTTTATCGTCGTGAAAACAGTAACCGTTACCTGATAAATCAAAAATTTTATTTTGTTTTTTCTTATCAACAATCCATAACTCCTCACCATGCCAAGCGCTCTGTGGGTCGTAACATTTAGAGGACTGTATCTCCAGATTGTTATCTTCAATCAATCCTATCAATTTTTTGTATTTGTTCATCAAAATTTCCTTTCTGAGCATAAGAAAAGCACTTAGATCTCTCTAGGTGCTTAATATTTTCTATCATCATAATCAATCGGTTTCTTATACATTTTATTGTTTTTGATGCATGAATCCACGACTGAATTATATTTCGAAATAGCTTCCTCATCTACCTCGAAAGGAATTATCAAATACACAGGAAAATCTTCACCAAAATGACTATTGTATCTCTCGCTGATTTCTTTGAATTGATTATAAATTTTTTCATTCTTCCAAAAAAACATCCTGACCTCCTTACCAAACAATCGGCTTTTTGTTTTCTAATTTCAATTTTGAAATATCTTCAAATATCTTGTTGTATATTTTAACAGAATTTGGGAAAACTTTGTCATAAAACGCTTTTATTTCAGGAGTCATTTGTGCTTGAGTATATTCTGCAATAAATTCCATCCCTCGATGGGTTTTATTGTTCCAATATGAGTCTGGATGATTGAAAGTCTGAGAGCCATATTCCGCGCTTCTGAAAGAACTCATCATATCTGATGCAAATGCGGCAACCTCTGCATTTTCTTCGGGACGAATTTCCGGGTGTAGTTTCTTTGCTAGTTCAAGTAATTCCGATTTGAAATCTCTTACTTTAGCTTGACGAAGATTAAAGAAGTCTCGTTTCTCATCCATAGACGCTCCTCTTTTGAGCTTCATATCCCCGAAAATATAATTGTCCATATCTTTTTTTATGGTATTGTACAAGTCATACTGACTGCTAAATGCTTTAGCTCCCAATTCTGGGGCACCGAAATAAGTTGCGATATTATCGATGCCATGAGTCAATTCATGAAGAACGATTGAATGTGCTTTCTGATTAAATTTCTTGTTGTAAATAAAATCGCCTTTTGCCAAATTAACTTGTGTACCAGACACATGAGAAGACATTTCTTTTACTTTAGCAAAAGATAATTTATCGATTGAACCGTAGAGGGATTGTACAAAATCATCATTCGGGAAGAAACGCAATTCTCTTAAAAGGCCTTGTGCATTTTCTTCTCCAAAGACATCAACAAAATTCGTTGTTCTAAGTCTCTTTTCTAAACGATCTACCAAATCACGTCGTTCCAAAGGAACGTTATCCTCTCGTGCTTGCAAAGCAGCTTGCTCTGCTTTCTCTTTTAAAGCATCTTGTTCAGCTACCCAGTCAAAATATTTTAAAAGATCATCGAAATCAAGATTATTGATTTCTTCGGAAGTAAGCTTGGAAAAGTCAATCTTACCAACTTCCTCACCATCTACATACTTGCTATACCACTCTTTATAACTCATATCAGCAGGCACATACTCAACTTTGCCAGTCTTAGGATTCCTAGCCCTGCGTTCGAGCTTGCTGTAATCTGCATCTTCGTCATAAGCGATAGTCGTAGACCTGCACCATGGATGCATAGGTGGATAGTTCACACCAGGAACAGCCTTATCTCTATCATAGACCTTGTTATCGTGTTCTTGACAAATACGTGATGTTCGCTTGTCTAAGACAGCCACAAAGATATACTTTTCTATATCAGCATCTTCATAGCTGAGCAGTTCCATTTGATTATGAAAAAAGGCTGACTCAGTACGAACCAAGCGCCTTGCGTTGTTTTGGCCAACCTCAAATCGTTCAGCGATTGCTTGGGCAGTATCCTTGACACTTCGACCCGTCATGAGACTCACTAGGAGCTCATCTTTCACGTTTGAAGCGAGCGCCCCAGTATTTGACCATATCCTGTCTGAATAAGCCTCTCCTGTCCATTTTAGACCTCGTAGACGCTTAATTTCTGTTTCGGGTAACCTAGAGAAACTATAAGCTAGTCCTGTCTGCTGTTGCAAGTCAAAAGTAGCCTTGTAGTAGCTATCTTTCATCAGGTCGCTATAAAAGGCATCTGAACCTGACTTCTCAGAATGATAGATTGACTCACGCATACGGTCTAAATCATCATTCAAACGCTCTAGGCGCTTCATGCGATAAGCATAGGCTGGACTGTCCAAATCAGCAAGCAATCGTTGAATATTCGGATCATTCGGTCTAGCTTCAAGAACCTTGCGAAGTTCATTTAAATCCTTCTGATCTTTCATATTTTTCAAGGCTTGTCTAGCATCTACCTGACTTAGACCATAATCACGTTGGAACTTATCGAAAATCTTATTGATTTCTTTATCCAAGTAAGTCTTAGCTTCCTGATAGACCTTATCGAACTTGTCTGCCTGCTTCTCAGCCTTATCCATCTGCTCATAGATGAGATTAGCCTTCCGCTTCGTCCAATACTCCTCGTTCTTCATCTGCTACCTCTTCGTCTGGCTTCGTGTTAGCCTGGTTAAAGAATGGTACACGTTCCATGTTCTTCTCTTTCTCTTCTTCTAGCTCTTCAAGTTCAGCATCAGGATCTTCAACAAATGGCAAGAGTGAAATAAGCTGACGAAGGGATACCTTGCCTTCAAGATTATTGATAATCTGCGACAATTCGAGCAAGTTTTTAGGTAATCCGCGACTGAATTGAGGTACAATCGAATGTGCTTCAAGAGCAATCTGCTGCATGCCCAAATAATGAGCGAAGATAGCAATCCGCTGTCTAAGTCCACGCTTGTAATTAGCTTCTTTCGTCTTAGTAATCATTTCAAGACCTAGCAGCTTGAATTCCATGGCTACACCCGAGCTATTTCCTGCGAAGTTCTCATCTGTCAAATTCGGCACATGGCTAAATGTGTAGATGTCTTCTTTCAAAGCCTTGCGCAAGATTTCAGTCGCATTTTCGTCCAAAGCATTCTTCAAGAAATCAGCCTTAGCATCTGCTGGCAATTCCAAAAGTCCCTCTTCAGCAAGAATGCTCATTGCTTCCCTAGCATCTTCTAGGTTGTCAGCCAACTGCGCACCGTACAGGACAAGAATAGACTCAACCGCCTGCTCTTTATCATTGACTCGATTGCCCATCAATGAATTATAAGCATCAATCAAGCTGATTTGTTGCTCGTAGTCGCCAATCGCAAAGTGGTTGTTACGATACTCGATGATTGGGATTTGTCCGAGGTTGTGAGGTTCTACTTCCTCATCCTGCGTTGTTCCTGTGCTCGAATCACGCAGCACGATGTGATAGTGCAAGTTCTGAGTAAAGACTTCTGCTTGATACTTAGTCGCATCTTTTGTATCGTCTTTAATCTCGTAGTAATACACTGCAAACAAGGCCTTGCGTTCAATGCTGTCATCGTAAACAATAAATACATTCTCAGGGTCTACGCTAGTCGAATCAAGCTCAGTCAATCCCTCTTTAGCATAGATGTACTCGTAAGCACGTCCATAAATAGCCATGTTCAACGCATTCTGAGCGTCTACTTGGTCTATTTCAGCACCATCGAAAGCTTTAAGTAAAGGCTCAAGGTCACTCTCAGCGGTGTTGTTATACTTGATAGGATTGCCCATGAAATAGCCCGTAGACGTATCCGCAATGTCCTTAGCGTGATTAGCTACCGTCTTATAATTCGGCGCATTCTGATTCCTTCTCGTATGATTCAAGATAGCATGCTCACCCAAGTAGTATTTCTTCAATTTCTGCAAGCGACTGCGTTCTTGTGTATGCTTGCGAATCAGCTTGAAAATCAATTCCTTGTTCAAAGCTGTTTCATCATATCCATCCCGTGGATAAGTTAAAATCTGATACATTTAATTCCTTTCTATAAACCGTACTGTGAGCGTCTACGGACGGTTGCTTTCCCACCCTCAATACATTGAAGGCTATATCGCAACGCATCCATCAAGTGGTTGTTTTTATCTTCTGGTTTGTTCAACCAATTGCCCTCTTTGTCTCGTTGATAACAATAACTGTAAAATTCATCCATGATATGCTCACAACTAGGATGCACATAAATAGCGTATCCTTGCAATTTGGATACGCCTGCCATGATACTATCCTTTCCCTTTCTGCTCTCTTTAATTCGAGATATGCCGTGTTCTGACCTTAATTCCTCAATCAGTCGTGACTCTGCGCTATCTGCGATGATTGTCGAGCGATGATAACCTTTATCTTTTATCATCTTAGCGACTTCCTTGGTTATCAAACCGACTTTGTACGCTTCGTCAAAGATGTGTATCTCTTTCGTCGTGTCGTTTATTAGCGAACAACACAAAACAGTTGGATCATGAGTGAAACCAAAGTCAAGTCCGATACACAACTTGTTAGCAGGATTCTGCAATAGCTCATCTTTGTCAAAGTCCTTGACAGTCACGTTGTTGTAGATTAGACCCTCAGCAACTCCCCATTCGCCGTCACAAACGATTCTTGCACGCCTTGGATTTGTATGATACAAGTCTTCGTAACGCTTAATATCGACTTCATCCAGCCACTCGTTGCATCGATAAGTTGTCGTAGTAGCGAATGTATCAGCTCGTCTCGTCTCTTCATCGAAGAAGACACGTTTGAGCCAGTGTCTCTCATTCCACGGGTTAAACGTGACCGTGATTTGTTTAAAGAAATCAGGAACATCTAAGCTACCACGGATAGACTCAACTACCGTACTGAACTTATCTTCAGTATCAATCTGGTACGCTTCTTCGAACCAAGCCCAGCAAAGAATACCTACATCAACCGTGATAGATGTGATTTTTAACTCATCATCCAAACCACGAAATAGAATCTTCTGTCCTGTTTCTTTGACTGTGATTTCAGGCAAAGACTCATTGAATTTAAACTTATGAGCAACTTTTAACTGGTTAGCAGCCCACTTGAAATCCGTGTAAGTCGATTGCTTGTTCGTATTTGAATACCTACGAATAACAAGTAAATTAGCCCAAGGATATTTCAAAAGACGGATAACATAATTCAAAGCGGTTGTCTTGGATTTCTTCGAGCCACGAGAACCTTTTACCACTCGATAAAGATTTCTCGAGCGCCAGAACTGGCCATATCCACCACCTACCGTCTTAGGTAAATCAACGACAATATCGTTCTGTTTAATCTGGTATGTCTGACTCATTCGCAAACACCACCGTTCCAGAGACATCAGCCTCTACCTTGTCTGTCCAAAGCCTATGACGTTTTCCTAAAAGTTCAGCAGCTTTAATTCTATCCTTTGCTCCAACATCAATATCAATAACTTGTTGACCAAGTTCACCGATACTGCATAGAGTCTG
Source organism: Streptococcus sp. CM6 (assembly GCF_000526095.1). Classification (NCBI taxonomy): domain Bacteria; kingdom Bacillati; phylum Bacillota; class Bacilli; order Lactobacillales; family Streptococcaceae; genus Streptococcus; species Streptococcus sp. CM6. Next base: position 94,721 of record NZ_JATS01000020.1, read on the forward strand.
TTCTTGAGTCTCCCCTCGCATGACTGAAGTTAAATAGCTAAGTACCTCTTGTTGTGTTGCAATCTTCTCAGACGCAAGCTGAGCCAGCCTTTCGTCGATATAAGATTTGATTGTAGTATTTTGTAGTAACTTAGATGCGTTTGTATTAGCATATTTAGAGCTATACCCTGCCTTAATAGCTGCATCTGTCGCATTCCCGCTGATGATGTACTCGTCAGCAAATCTCTGTTGTTTTAAAGTTAGTTTAGCGATTTTCCATCACCTCCATTTTTTCACAAAACAAAAAGCCACACACTTGTGTGACTTAATGAAGACCTCTCACAGACTTTGCAGGAATCGAACCCGCGATAACAGATTTGGAGTCTGTTGTGTTACCACTACACTAAAAATCTAAATAACGGCACCAGGGATTGAACTAAATAACACAAAGAGGAGATCACCAGCTTACCGCCCTGATACCGTTAAACATTAAAGGAGTCATCAGTCCGCTTTACCGTACTTGCTGACAATACCATAATACCACATTGAAAGTTCACTTTAGTTCACTTCGTTCACAATTTTTAGATAAATTCTCAAAGGCAGACTTTCTGATTTTTTGAATAGTGCCTCTACTGTATTTTAGCTTAGCTTCAACTTCATTCCATGTCATACCATCGATATAAAACAACCGCATTACGATATTTTCTACCGGATCGTCTAGCGATTCGATTGCTTGAACCAACTCATCTCGTTCTTGATAAAGTTCTTGAATTTCTTGATAGAGCTGTTCTGTTTTATCAATAATCAGAATATTCAATTCTTCTGATTGGTTTTTGTTATTCTTCGACTTTGGCATATTGTTAAACTGCTGCCCTCGCAAGATGCTTGATTTCAGGCTGATAATTTCCTGGTGTTTTGACTTCGCTTTGATATCGATGTACTGCAAAGCTTTTAATCGCTGTTTGATGTTTATCGTCAATCGTCCACCTCCTGGACTTCCACGCCGGGACAATCGAATACCCAGCCGAAATTGGCTTCTTCTAGTTCTTTCTTTGTGTGGCATGTGCGATATTCTTCGTTCTCTTCTTCGTTGCTAAAAGTCCATACACGACCGAATTTGAAATTCAGATATTCACATCCTTTAAAAATACCTTTCAATTTCACCAAATACCGCTTTTCCTTCTCGACCTCGTAGCCGAATTGATGCATATTGACGAGGATTTGGATAAAGTTATCTGTATTCGACATCCAGTTAAATAAATTATTGTCATTTATCAATTTTTCCCAATTCAAACAAAGATATACAATGTTTTTATCAAAATTATCTTTGTTTATCTCATACCAATCCGCCACACACTGCGGGACTTTGACTTTCTCATGTTCAACCATGCCTTCAAATTTCCCTTGCCCATAACCTTCACGCCATTTTGCATGACTAAAATCTTGCTCAAATTCACCCATGATGGCCTTTAGCCAAACTTCACGATCATGCAATGGCAATTCTCGCAATCTTGCTAGTATATTCTTGACATAGCGAGGCGCTTCGTCTTCGTGACCTATTTCTGATTCATCCAACTGCCTTACTAGACCTAAAACTTCATCTTTTTCGATGTAGGAACTTGAGCTAAATCCACCCAAATATTCAATCTTCTTAATCAATTCCTGCTTATTCATTCTTTAGCTCCTTCAATTGCATTTTCATTTTATTTAGTCTTTTCTTCAAAAATTCACGGTGAGCAGTCCGTCCTTGTGCCACTCGTTTATCGCATGGCTTCGAATACTCCTCGATTTCCTTTTCCGTTTTCTCGATTGACCGCTTTAACCCGTCAATCATTGTTTGTTTGTTGTATTTCATGGTTTAACCTGCCTGTTTCTCAAGCCAGTTAAATAGCAAGCAAAACTGCTCCGTCACTAGCTCATCATCATTGTATTGCTTGCAAATTTCGCTAATCGACGACACTGCCCATAGCCAATAAGCATCTGAGCCGAAACCGACTTCTTGACTTTTCTGATTGCTGCGCGCCATCCATTCAGGAATGACTCTGCTAAAGAAATCTATATAGTCAATCTTCATGGCAATTCCTCAATCTTGATATAGATCCCGACTGTGTCTGCCCAGAACTTTTCTGCTATCTCACTAGCGACCTGAGCATCATCTTGCCAATATCCTAGCTTCGTCATGCAGTCCTTGAGCAACTTCTGCAGATTGTCTGTGTCTGGTTTTGTGGTCTTGTACTGTCCATTGTAGCTTTTTTTGATACGCGGGAAGCACCACTTGACTGTCAGACGAATCGCTCCTTTTAATTTATTTGGTGGCACATGCTGCGCAAGCAAGCTCTCAAATTTCACTCTGGCGTTTTTCAAATCAGTTGGCTCATAAAAAATTGGCTTTCCAAATTGCACGTTTACTTTTTTCTGCTGGTGAGTCGTTGTTGGAATTTTTTTCATTGGTAAAAAGAATTCAATAGACATTTTTATAAATGCACTTCCTTTCTTTTTTAATTTCGCTTTTAGTCCATGACCCTTGTATATGACAGGGTGCGTTTTAAGCAACCCTGTCTATACAGGTATGGACATGATGGACGACAGGACATTATCTATATATATAATATATAGTTGTCTGTCCGGGACACGACCACGTTTTTATGGTCTTGTCTGTTTTTTTAAGACAAAGACACAACCATAAAATTATGGTGCTGTCTTATTCGGACACGACCACGTTTTTATGGTCTTGTCCTTTTTCTTTTATTGAATTTGAGTTCTTGTCGAACCAATATTTTTTGGATGAATTCAATCTGCGAGTAACTGTTTTTACAGAAATTCCTAAATATTCAGCTACGTCTTCTTTTGAGGGAGGCTCGCCAAAATTCGCGTTTTCGATCGCTTCGTCAAACTCTATCAGCTTTTGCTTTTTGTCTTCCTTTGCGTTCTTTTTGCGAGTTTCTTTAGCTTTCATCCACCCTGGTTTATCATCTTCCAGCTTAATATCCGCCAGCACGCCTGTTTCATCAAGCACGTGTACTGGATAACTGAACCACATGTTGACTGGGTTGAACTTGGCAAACTCTCGAAGTGTACCCTCAACACGCCATGCGGTTGCTATCTGGACCTTGTTACGGACTTCTTCGAGCTTATCCACGAATGGAGCCCGAGCCATGACATCAGGAATGCCTTTCTCGAAATGTGTCCGCATCTGCGCAGGGCTCAAGAGGTCATCTAAGCCGACATTTTGCTGGTAATAGGCATTATTTCGCTCTTGCAAGGCCTGTTTGTACACTTCGCACGCTGCTTGATTTAATCGCTGGGTCAGTAATTCCTCTGATACTTCCAGCTCGACCAAATCGATAAGCGCGTCAGGATCCCGAGCGAATACACCCGAACCACTAGCGCGGTCCATGGACTTCTTGCCACCTTGTGAACCTTTTGAGTGGTGGTGACAGTAGATAACGCTAGAGCCTAGCTCTGTCGCTACCTTATCAAATTGATTGGTAAAATGTGCCATCTGGTCTGCGCTGTTTTCGTCACCAGTCAGGACCTTATAAATCGGGTCGATGATGACTGCGATATAATTCTTCTTCAAAGCTCTGCGAATGAGCTTAGGCGCTAGCTTGTCCATTGGTACGGTCTTTCCACGCAGATTCCAGATATCGATGTTGTTGATATTTTGCGGAGCCAATCCCATTGCATGGTAGACATCACGGAAACGATGTAGGGCAGACGGACGGTCTAACTCCAGATTGACATAGAGGACACGCCCCTGCGTACAATCCCAGCCTAGCCACTTCTCGCCCTCTGCAATCGCAATCGACATCTCAATCAAAGCGAATGACTTACCAGCCTTGGACGGACCAGCAATCAGCATCTTGTGGCCTTGACGAAGGACGCCTTTTATCAACTCAGGAGCCAATTCTGGCAAGTTATCCCAGCTGTCGGCCAATCCTTCAGGATCAGGTAAATCATCGTTCAAATCTTCGATGTATTGATACCATTCATCCCAATCGGTCTTACCGATGTTCGTATCTACTAAGAATTGCTTCTGCCCATTTCGGATAAATCCCGGCATGCGTGATAGTCTACTTGGATTTCGATTTTGGGTATCAACTACGATGCCGTTTTTTTGGCAGACCTTGTAGAGATAATCCACGCGTTTGCGGTATTCGTCGTAGTTGCCGGCATCTACCTTGACAATGGCGTGCAGGGATTTATTCCCACTATGAACCAGGGCAGCAATCGGTAGCTCCAGCTCTTTATAAATGGCATTTTGCTTATCGATTGGCATACTGTCGGATTCGACCAGGGCGTATCTGAAATCTGTCACGTTTTCGTTTTTAGCACCCTTACCATCCATTGGGTTGAAACGAACCCATGCACCAGCTTCTTCGTGGTAGTCACCTAAGACTGCCCCGATATCACCATTGCACTGACTCAACTCTTTAATAAGCTGGCCAGCTGTACGGTCGTAGGCTCCCTTCGTAGGTAGCCACTTGACAATCTCGCCCGTTTCATCGTCTTTCTTTGGATAGCACTCGGTCACATAACCGACATTTTCGCTAGCTTCAAAGAGCGTTTCAAGGTACTTGATGATTTCCTGAATAGGATTCCAAATGGTCGGCTCGTGGATTTCTTTGCCTTCTATCCAATTTTTATCAATGACTCGATAATCACGGTCGATGGTATCGTTCCAGTCTAATTCATGCGCATTCTCACTATCATAGCCTGATTGTGACACCCAGCCGTTTTCTTTCGCAAGTTGGGTAATCGTGGCACCTGTTACAATCGTTCCTGCTTCTTCGTTGAAGGTATCCCATTTCTTGAAGCATTCAAACTTCTTGTATCTGCTATCATTTTGCGACCAGTTGTCCCAATCGGATGCCGTATACCCCTCGTGCTTCAAGGCCATGCCCACATTTACCCATGTCTGGTAGTCTACCGTGGCAGGATTGATGTAATCCAGCAACGGCAATAAGTTAAAATCATTCTCTGCCACTGTTTTCTCCTTTTATTTCAATTCCTTTGCGATTGCAGCAATAACACTCACGGTCACGCTGTTTCCTGCTTGTTTGTATAATTGACTGTTGCTATTTACTTCTTGCGCCTTGTCAAATGCCCAATCAGGAAAGCCTTGCAGCCTCCAACATTCTCGAGGGGTTAGTTTTCTGATTCGAAAGCCATCTGATAAATGATTGTTTTCATGATAGCTGTTACTCGTTATAGTAGGAGCGATGTCATGTTCTCCGCCTTTATTATAACCGTGTGCTCTTTGAATAATTTTTACACCCTCCCCTTTATTTGTTGTGAGTGTGGGAGCCAATCCAGTTGAATCATAAACCTCTCCATTCATCCCATTTCCTGAAGGATGGATGTTTCCGATGGATCTCACTTTCTGCGATTTACTTTCAACAATGTACGCCCCTGCGCCTTGTGAGTTTCCGTATCTGGTTGTAATGGTATTGCTGTACTGTTCTTTGATTGAAGTGGCTTGCTGGCCACTTTTTGAGAGAGGAAAAACTCTTCTGGTACATTCTCCTCTAAGATGGCCGATAATGAGCACGCGCTCCCTGTTTTGGGGGACTCCAAAATTTTTGCTGTTAATATTTTCCCATTCCACATTGTACCCCAATTCATCCAGGGCTCCGAGGATGGTCTCAAATGTAGCTCCTCCGTCATGGTTGAGGAGTCCTTTGACGTTCTCAAGGAATAGATATTTAGGTCTGAGAATAGATGCGAACCTTGCAATTTCAAAGAAGAGACTTCCTCGTGTATCTTCAAAACCTCGTCTGTTTCCTGCAATGCTGAAAGCCTGGCACGGAAATCCTCCACAGATAATGTCCGCACGTCCGATTCTTCGAATAGACTCATCTGATACTGCTGTGATGTCATGTAGTTCTATTTCTCCTTTCGTGTCGTGTATAGCTTTATAACTAGCTCTTGCAAACTTGTCTATTTCGCAAAAGCCAACACATTCATGACCAGCGGATTCCATTCCAAGACGAAATCCACCGATGCCTGCGAATAAATCCAAAAATTTCATACATCACCCCGGTACATATTCAGCTGGTCGCACGCCTGCTGGTAATCGCCAGCCGTTTGCAGCGATACGATCAATCATATTCCTAGCGTGGTCAAATTGCCACATACCGACATCTTTGAAACCACGACCTTCTAGGAAACGAATTTGCTTCGGTGTCGTCAAGCCTTCTGACTGTCGTTTGTGCAATCTGTCTAAATATAATGCAGCCTTTCCTGCATTTCCAATTTCGTCAGCAAAGATACCGTACTTCTCAAGCGCTTTGATTTGTTTTTCTGAAGGTGGCGCCATTTCATAACCGAAGCTTGGGACGTAACTTGACAAATCTTCAGCATGGATAGACATTTCAAATTGCAACGGATCAACTAGCTTACGTTTACGCTTACGCATTTCTGCAAGTTGCTTGGCTAAAGCCTCTTCACGCTGTGCGACTACGTCTTCTGCTGCCTTCACTTCCATATCTTCAAGGTCAAGCATGACTCCGGTTTGCTCTTCCATGTTCTCAACCATTTTCTGAGCAACTTCTGGTGTCTCGCAGATTAAGTGAGCAGGCCGACAAAGTTCATGGCGTTCTGTATGCCAGAGAAAGTCTAGTAAGAGCAATTCTTCCTTGCCCGGATGCAAGCGAGTTCCACGCCCTACCATCTGGCTATACAGCGCTCGCACCTTAGTAGGTCTTAGTACAACTACGCAATCTACTGACGGGCAATCCCAGCCTTCAGTCAAGAGCATAGAGTTACAAAGAACGTTGTAGCGGTCATTCTCGAAGTCTTCTAAGACTTCTGCACGGTCCTTGGACTCTCCATTCACTTCAGCAGCGCGAAAACCTTTTGCGTTTAGGATGTCGCGAAACTTCTGCGAGGTCTTTACCAAAGGCAAGAATACGACCGTTTTGCGGTCTGCACATTGCTTGACCATTTCATCGGCTATCTGCTCCAAGTATGGGTCTAGCGCTGTTCCGACATCGCTTGCCTTGAAATCACCCGCTGACATGCTGACATTTGATAAATCCAAGCTAAGCGGGATTGTCAACGCCTTGATTTTAGACAGATAGCCTTCTTTAATAGCCTGGACTAACGAATACTCATAAGCTAAGCTGTCGAAATAAGAGCCGAGGTTCTTCATATCTCCACGGTCAGGCGTTGCTGTCACACCCAAGACGTTCGATTGTTCAAAATAACCAAGTACACGTTGATAACCATCTGAAATGGCGTGATGGGCTTCGTCGACTACAATTGTATCGAACCAATCAGGAGGAAATTGACTAAGTCGCTTCTCCCTCTGCATGGTCTGGACTGATCCAACGACTACTCGATACCATGAACCGATAGAGGTGTTTTCAGCTTTCTCTAAGGCCGTTCCTAATCCTGTCGCAGTCTTGAGCTTGTCGCTGGCCTGTTCTAGCAATTCAGACCTATGAGCAAGGACAAGCACACGCTTGCCCTCTTTCACTTGGTCTTCTATGATTTTGGAAAAGACGATCGTCTTCCCACATCCTGTTGGTAATACTAAGAGCGTGCGCTTGCGACCTTTAGCCCATTCAGCTTGAACAGCCTCCCGTGCTTCCTGTTGATAAGGTCTTAATTGCATCCCTTACCTCCTAAAATTGCCCAGCTTGGTATCCAGCTTGTGGCTGTTGTGGTTGTTGCGCAAAATTCGGCTGCTGTGGTTTCTGGTAGCTTGCTTGTGTAGTTTGTCCAGGTTGTTGATTCAACACTTTTGTGTAATCAACGTCTTCAGGGTAGAGCATGGATTTGACTTCGTTGTAATTGTTGTTATTGTATTGTCGAGTTCCGACTTTACATACACCAGTTGCGCCAATTATGGTATTCCAATTCATGCGAAGTGGTTCGCCTTTTTTCTTTTGACCAATTGCGGCAAAGAAAGCAGATAACATTCCTTCAGTTGAACTATGTAGGAATAGGTTGTGGCGCAGTTCTGTTTCACCTTCGTTTGCCACGATTTTGATGCTAACGATAGCCTTGTTACAAGCTGGTAATTTGCCGGGGTTTTGTGGATTTGGTGTGTGTCGCGTGCGTTCCATGCCAACGACTGTGAAAAAGTACAATCCGTCAGGCAAAAGGACGAAATCCGAGTCTTTTTCGATAGTATCTTCCCAACCAATTTCGTGATCAAAGTTGTTGTATTGTTGTGTCATGTTGATTTCTCCTTTAAGCTAAAATAGTAATTTTTTTGTTGCTAGCAAGTTCATTTTTTAAATAATTCGCGATGCTTTCGACGGCTTCTAATTTCCATTTGCCACCGTCTGCTTCAAAGAGCGCAAGATTTGCCAATTTGTTGATGCGGAAGACGAATTGACTTGCTGGTTGTTCCACTTCGTTGAAAGTACGATATGGTCGCAAGGTTACTGGATTTGGAGTTTTAGCTTGTGCTAGGCTTGCTACACCATCGCGAACCGTAGCCATTTGACTGATACCATTGTCCTGTACTTCTGCACCCTTTTCGATTTTCAGATGGCTAGCAAAATCCAAAACTAAATTGCGGTCTGCATCATTGATGAACATAGACTGCAGCATAATATTGAATTCTTCCTGATCGCGCCAATTGCTAAAAGGAATAACTGGGACAGATGCTCTTACAGACACAAGTTGAGGACGTTTACCATTTTCAAAATCAACTTGATCATATACAGATACTTTTTGACAACTGTCCACGACAACTACAAGCTTACGATCACTGATGAGATCGTTATCTGACTTGAGATAATCAACAAGACTCTTGAGCGTCTGAAGCTCAAGGATAGGTGCGTACTTACGAGGGTTAAGTTCCTGTAAGTCATATTCATTGCTGTCAAAATATTCCTTCCCAGTTTCTGAACGAATGATTTTGTTTTCTTTACCCGCTAGTTCGACTGTGTAAGATAATGCTTCTTTGAGATTTTCTGTCATGGTTAGTTACCTGCTTTCTTTTTGTTGTAATCAATGATATTTGTGCTTTGTTGTTCTACTTCTTCGACGAGTTCGCCAGTGTCAGTTCTCATGTCTCCATTGTCATCAAAGTAAGTCTGACCAGGGATGCCGCTCTTGAGCTCATTTGCGTGAATTTTACCAGTGTCGTCGCGACCGACAATAACAGTTGTTGCAACGCCTTTTTGCGGTGCCAAAGTGGATTTGACTTCCATACCTGTCTTAACGACTGTACGTTCATCGTCTGTTGACATCGTTAGTGTGATAGTAACTTTGCGAGTCGCTTTAGCTTCCGTGTTGAGATCCAGAATGTTCTCAAGAACTTTCTCAAGTTCTTTATCAACCTTTTCTTGTAGGGCTGTATTTGCGATTTTTGACAAATCAATTTTAATAGTTTTATCTTTCATAGATACTCCTTATTATATTTTGCTATGATTTCTAATTCCCAAAATCTACATCGTGAAGGGCAGTTCAGGGTCTGCTCGTACTTGATTTTGAATAACTTCCATAGTCGCCTGCCAGTGTGCAACAATCATATCCCAATAATCAGGCGGAAAGTTTTCGATTGGTGTGCCCAGCGGAAAGTGACCTCGTATGTATGCAACTTTTTGGAGCTCTTCTTCCGTCACGTTGCCTTGCATCATGAGGTCCGTCAAACTCTTAGGCAAACTTGCATGATATTGCGCACGTGGTGTCTGCGGCGTGCTAGGAGCTTCATTTTGAGGTTTTTCAGCTACCTGCGACATATCGAGAGGTAGTTCTTCTCGAACTTGCTCAGGGGCTTGATGAACAGCCTGCTGAGATTCAGGAGCGGCTGTCTGCGGTTGTGGCGCAGGCGTTTGGACTTGTTGGCCGGCAAAGATATGAGCGATTCCAGCATAGTTGAACGGTATTTCATCTGGTAATCCGTGGCGATTCTTAGCATCCCAAGCCGGTCGATGGTTGGTATACATCACACGTTCACCGCCCTGGGCTTTCTTTTTGCCGTTCTCGGCCGTCATGACTAAGGTCTTGTAATTAGCGAATAGAACCATATCTGCCCATTCTTTTACGAGTGGAGTAGTCTTAGAGCCTGTCTTTTGACCAAGTTTCAACTCGTAACGGTCATAAGACCCCATTTCGTCTGGCTGTTCAAATTTCTTGATTTGAGCGTGCGCAGTCAATACCACGTTGATCCCCATATCAACCAAATCAGACAAGCTATTCAAGAAACGTCCCATTTCTTCTTGGACATAGGTGTAGCCTTTGCCCCAACTGAAATCTTCAATCCCTTGTTTTCCGTGTTGTGAGCATACGTGAGCTACTGCGAGTTGCTCTGCCCAGTCGACTGTGTCAACAATGAGCGTTTTACACTCTGTTGGGTTTGCCTTGATAAAGGCGATTTCATTGATCAGCATGGTCCAGCTTGTTGGCTTGTCGAGTCGTGCCACATCCATGTTATCTGTCGAACCTTCCGTATCGATGAAGACTGGGTCTGGGAATTGACTCGCAAAGCTAGATTTTCCAATTCCTTCCGGTCCGTAGATAACTACCTTTTGAGCTCGTGCTCGTTTTCCTCTTGTAATTTGCATGTTTAGTCATTCTCCAATCCAGCTTTTAACATTTTTAAGAATCTTTTAAATTCTTCTTCATCCGATGTTTCAGTTCCTTCAATCAATCCTTCCGGCTCTTCGCCATCAAGTGTTTTGAGCTCATACGTTGCAGTCACTTCGAGCAATTCACAATCTAACGCATTTGCTAGTTTTGTAAAATTTTCAATTTGTACTTTTGTAGCTTCAACTTCATTTTTAGCAGCTCGCTTTAGTTCTTCTGTATAATGTGCTGAATAAGCAAGAGTTTGTTCTTTGCTTTTGTATTTCAACAAAAAGTTACCTGTTTTTTTGTTACGTAATACGATAAAAGTTTCTGTTTTTTTCATGATTGTTCTCCTTTAGTTTTTAAAATCCACCTTGCCATGTTTTTGGCGTTTGTGTCACCTCTGGCTTCACGCTATACCCGTCTTCAATCAGGATGCTACATTCATCACCTGTTGACACTCGTGTCGCGATTGCTTGCAAGCCTTCTTGTTCGAGCCATCGGCCAAACTCTAGCAAAGTCTGCTGATCCATTTGCTCTAGCTTGTCAATCAGCACAAAACCGCATTCTGGTTTCAATTTACGCACGATTGCAGTTGCAACTTGCAGTTGCTGACTGCCAGACATATTGTCCCAACGCTGACCAAGATAGAGCAACTCGCCATCATCCACAGATAACCCTGGTAATGGTAAGTCAGCGTTAGTAAGCAGGTCTGTCTTCTGCTTGCGGATGTCTGCAATCACATTGTCAAGTTCCTTGTACTGCTCACGATAACCTTTAGCATCTTCTTCAGCTTTGTCCTTGTCCAGATTAGCACGCACTTTACGATTGATTTCGTCAATCTCTGCGATGTTGCTTTCGATTTCTTCAGTCGACTCATCGATAAGATCCATTGCGTCAGTATTTGCAATAGCCAAGTCCTGAGCCAATTGCTCTTCTTTTGTTCTCGCATCAGCCAGCAATTGCTCCAGTCGTTCAACTTCCGCGGTTGCTGAGTCATGTTGATATTGGATAGCTACCAAGTTCTGGCGCTTGCGGGCGTTCTCGCCATTCTTGGCAAGGATAGCTTGTTGTTGTTGGATAAGCTCAGCGATAGAGACCAATTCTTTCGGTGCATCTGGGTAGTACGGTTGCTCTTTCGCAAACTTTTCTTTCTGGTCCGCGATCACACCAATCGCATGACGTTCGTTATACTTAGTTTTCTCCTGCATTTCTAGCTCAGCTAACTGCGGACCAACTCCGATGATTTGTAGTAATGTCTTCGCTTTTTCTTTGCTAGTCTGCTCCATGAATTTAGGTAAGTTGATGGCCAGCTCTTCCACGAAGCTATCAAGCAAGTTTTGACCAGCCTTGTTACCACTCGGGTCAATGACCTTGAGAGTGCTGTTCTTCCCGCTACGCTCCACAATCAAGCCGTTTGATAGCGTGATTTTTAAGCTTGGCGGGATTGTGCTGCCTTCACGTTGTGCTTGGCTCGGTTTGTACTTGTTGCCACCCAGCGCCCAAGCAATCGCGTCCAGTACGCTTGTTTTACCTTGATTGTTATTTCCTCCGACGATTGTCAAACCAGCCGCTGACGGCTCTAGTTTAACTGCTTTCACGCGCTTAACGTTTTCAATTTCTAGTTTATTGATCGTTACCATTTTAAGCTCCTTCTTCAACACCTTTTGTGAGCCCTACAGGTGGCTCTACATCATAAGTAAATTGCTTATCTGAATTTCTCAGATTCATGCGTGCAATGTTACTTGCCATCAGCTGACGTTTTTTCTGCTTCATTTCAGCGTGATCATCTAGTTTATTTACTAGTGACCACAGGACTATTCCTACGATTGTTACCAGGTAAATGTATTCCATCATCTTGCTTTCTCCTTTCCTTCATAAATCGCCACAATATTTTCAAGATCAGCTATACGCTGATTCGCTTGTTGGTATTTTTCTTGAAGGTCAATCAATGCTCTGTTTAAATCCAAAGCTACGATTCTCCAGTCAGTATTTATTTCTTTTTCCAACCAGTTTTTTATTTTTGTTAAAAAGTTCATCCTATTGACCTCATTTTCTTGCTTTTCACCATTTCTTTTTTCCAAGCTTGAGTCCCACGATATTGCAGATATTCGTCAAAACCTTTGATTGTGACAAGCTGGCCATCATTTCTAAGATGTTTCTGTTGGCTAGGTAGTTTCTTCATCTCTCGCCTCATGTCTCCTGCTTGTCGCTTTGTGCATCCAAAGATGTGTTCTAATTCTTCATCATTAGCCGAAACTTTCTCGATGATCACATCTTTAATTCTTACAATTTCAACTGCTTCCATTTTTGCTCCTTTCGTGATATAATTTAGATGAATATTTTGTTGAGCGCCTGACTTTTGTTAGGTGCTTTTTGTATTAGCGAATTTTAAAATCTTCAATAACCCGAGCAATGAACTGATTTGCTTGTGGATTTTTCAGCTTACCATTCAGGATATTAGTTACATCTTGACGAGCCATGCTATACTGTACTGCTAGCGTTGCCATCGTCAAATTATGCTCTTTCAGATAATCTCTGATTTTTTGACGTCCACCATCCATATTTGGCATATTTCTCTCCTTTCTTTTCTTTTTCTCTCCTCGCTTTCTGCTATAATAAAACTAGAAAGGAGGATCATATGCATAGAATAAAAGTTACTTTTTCAGATGGTACCGAAGCTATTTTCCATGAAGAACAAATTTTTCAAACTTGGAAAACTTCAAACAACTCAGTTTCATTAAGTGAGCTTAGCGGACTTTGGTATCATCATCACGATGGTTTGGTTCCAAGTTTTTTAGAAATAGTAGCAAACGCTCCGTTTTTCTTCGATATTGAAAAACCATCAACCATCTACGCTTCTGCTTCAATTGTGAAAATCGAAGCGATATAATTTTTACACACGGCTATTCAAGGCGCGCTTCGTGATTTCGTCTTGGATAGCTTTTGTCATTGCTAAGTCATGCTCTGAAAAACTAGTGTTTTTCGAAACTAGCAAAATTGCTTGCGAATATGTCTCAGATTGTTGAATAGCTTCATCAGCGACCTTCTCAACAAAACTTTGAATATCGTTTTTTAGATTCTCTAAAGATATTAGAGGAGCTTCATTTTTTGACATCCGTCTCCCTCCTTTCTTCAAAAAGTAAGAAAATGAGTCAGTAAATTATTTTATAAAATGCTTGACAGTTTTTAGCGTATCTGCTAAAATGAAAGCATAATTAAAAACCTTGATAAAACGTTATATCTATCAATTTTCTTGCTCGCCAAAGCTATTTATTTTTAGATAAGTTTTAACTTCGTTTTTTTACTAACTCATTAACTTACAAAAACTATTTTAGCGTAAACGCGAAATAATGTCAACTATTTTTTGCGTATTTTGTAAAATATTTTTTGTCATGTCTTAGAAAGGCTGATAAATCAATGTTTTCTACTTTTGAAATCGTAAAAGATTTATGTGAAAAACAAGGGATTTCGCTAAATACTTTAGAAGATAAGCTAAAACTAGGCAAAAATTCTTTGTACGGGTTGAAAAGGAATCAACCTTCTGCTGAACGGCTTCAACAAATCGCCGACTACTTCAACGTGTCTACTGACTACTTGCTTGGCCGTACGGATAACCCTGCTATCGCTAACTCAAAAGAACAATTCTTTTTTGAGGGCAAAGAGGTCGATGTCGAAGAACTCGCCTCTACTGCTATGCGTTTTAATGGGAAGCCACTAACTGAAGAAGATAAAAAAGCAATTCAAAATATTATCGAAATTTATCTCAAAAAGCAATAATAATCAAAGGTTGGATTGTTTATGACTGAAAAAGAATTTTCTCAAAATCTAGGTATAGATATAGAGATTTTTGAAGATGGTCTATTTCCAGATGAGGCATTTTATATCCCAGCCCTCCAAACTATGTTTTTGAGTGATGCTATATCAGATGAGAAAAGGGTCCAAGTTGCCCTACATGAAATAGGCCATAAAAATCACGCGCCAGACACTTATAGCCTTTTCAGGGAGAAATGTGAGCTTGAAGCTAACCGAAATATGATTCATCATCTGATAAAGGCCGAGTTGGATATAGCTGAAGATACCACTACATTTAATTACCTAGTTTTTATGGAAAAGTATAATTTAAAAACCATTGCTGATGAAACAATGGTTAAAGAAGAGTATTTAGCATTGTTGAATTAAAGATGAAAGGAATAAAAAATGGCTAAAATTATCAAAGTAACTGGTGCGGAGATCACAATCGCACACAATGAAGAGTACCTAAAATTGAGCCCATCTGAGTTAAATTTTGTCCCACAATTGGGAGATGAGGTCGAAGTTCACAAGGTTGATGGAGAAATCATTGTCATGAAAAAAGACAGTGAGAAAGATGACAAAATCAATATTAGTATCGTAAACGAGAATAACGCTATCCAAAATCAGTCGCAAGTTGTTAACACCCAACAAGCTACATACGGAATGCACTATGTAAATAAATGGTTATATGTTCTACTAGCTATATTCTTCGGTGGATTCGGTGCGCATCATTTTTACGCTGGGTATAATGGTAAGGGAATCTTTCATCTGATTTTACTTATTACTGGTATATCTGTTTTTCTTGGCTTATTTCAAGGGATCATTGCTTTGTTCAAAACACCAGATGCAAATGGGAAAATTGCGGTTTAATAAAAAACCAGTTGTTTCCAAAATGGAAATAGTTCAAACAAAAAATCCCCACACTCGCAAAGTTTAGCGACTCTGAGTGTGAGGAAAGCATGTATAAGAAACAACCATTCAAAAGGTCGTTTTCTTATACCCATTTTACCAAAATATAGGAGAAAATACAATGTGGGTAGAAGAATTGCCAAATGGCAAGTTTAAATATTTTGAGCGATACAAAGATCCATATACTGAGAAATTAAAAAAAGTCTCAGTCACTATGGAAAAGAAAACTCCCCAGGCAAGAAATCAAGCTGCTATCTTGTTGCAAGAGAAGATAAATAAAAAACTCAGCACAAAACAAGTAGAAAGCATTACATTTGAAGAAATCTATAACCTTTTTTATAAATCGTGGGCGCAAACAGTCAAAGAATCCACAAAACATAATTGTAAGTCAGTTGATAAGACAATGAAACAAGTCATACCATCTGATACTTTACTAGCAAATCTTGATAGGCGCTTTCTTCAGCAGGCAATTGAAAAAGTTATTGAAAGCAATGGATATATTACAGCTAAAAAAGTTAGGCACAGATTAAGAGGTATATTCAAGTACGCCGTTCAATACTCATACATCGATAACAACGAAGTAGATTATACTACGATTCCTCAAAAACCAAAGACTTTAGAAGAACTGGAAAAAAAGCGTAACAACTTTCTCACCATGCAAGAAATAAAAGCACTTGTCGATGTCCTTAATCGTCGAGAATATCACCAAAAGTACGCTGATATGGTTCTTGTGCTGGCATTAACTGGGATGAGATATGGTGAGTTAACTGCCTTGCAGCTAAAGAATATAGACTTCGAAAACAACAAAATTGAGATCTCAGGTAATTTTGATTCAGTAAACAAAATCAAGACGCTACCAAAGACTACAAATTCAATACGGACAATCAAAGTATCGAAGACTGTTATGGAAGCTATTCAAAGGCAAATAGTGCGACTTAGTGAACGTTTCCAGCCATTGTCAAGCGATGATTATATTTTCTGCTTTGAAAGATGGAATCAACCTACAACAATATCTTGCTTTATTCAAATATTAAAAAAATATGGAAAACAGGCTAAAATAGAAAAAAACTTATCTAGCCATATTTTCAGACATTCTCACATTTCGTTTTTAGCAGAGTCTGGCCTCCCAATAAAATCAATAATGGATCGAGTTGGGCACTCAAATGCAAAGATGACTTTGGAAATCTATTCTCATACTACTGAGGATATGGAGGATAAACTGGTCAATAAATTAGATACTATTTTTTAATTCTGCCCCTTGGTTGCCCCTTTTTGATTTTATAACACAACAAAACCCCTTGAAGATATTGATAATTCAAGGGGTTACTTTATATCATTATAATTCATCTGCTATTTTATTGATTTTTCTAAGTCTGTGGTTAACGCCACTTTTGGTCAGGGGATTGCTTAGACTATCTGCCAACTGCTGGATAGAGTAGTCTGGATGCTGAATCCGCAACTGAGCCACCTCTTGCAAATCCACGGGTAAATTTTCCAAACCCATTCTATCTTTGATTTTACTGATATTATTGATGGTCTTCATACTAGCAGAAACCGTTCGAGCGATATTAGCTGTTTCAGCGTTATTGGCTCGATTGAGATCGTTACGAGTTTCGCGCAAAATCTTGACGCGCTCAAAATTATCACGCGCCTGCATGGCCCCAATCACGATCAAGAAATCCATGATGTCTTCTGCCCGCTGAAGATAGGTAACTGCACCTTTCCTGCGCTCAATGACCTTGGCGTCCAGCAAAAACTGCTGGAGGAGAGAGGCTAGTCCTTGGGCGTGGTCCAGATAAACGGAACTGATCTCCAACTGATACTTACCAGACTCCGGATCTCGGATGCTACCATTTGCCAGAAAGGCCCCACATAAGTAAGCACGTCCAGCTTCTTCATTTGCTAGAATATCAGGATCAATACCTGTCTCCAAACCAAAGAAGGAATCCGCAAGCCGCAAATCAGCTAAAAGCTCCTGCACCCTCTCATCGGTATAGACCGTGTAGACACGATTCTTGCGAAGATTGCTTCTCTGATGGTGTCGAATCTCAGACTTAATCTCATAAAAATGGAGAAAGGACTCATAGAGATGCCGAGCCAACTTAGCATTTTCAGTTACAACTGACAAGGTCAAGCCTGAAGTCGAGAGACCGATACTGCCAGACATCTTGATGATGGCAGACAATTCATGACGACTGAGATGGTGTTGACCAAGAATTTCCTCCTTTACTGCTACTGTGAAACTCATTTTCTAACCTGTATAATGCGCATCAATTCATCTACAATCAAATCGCCATCATGGAAGGCTCCTCCATTTTCCAAACGAAGGAAGTTGGATGAAATCACACGAGGGACCTGCTTGCAAAGACCAGCAAAGTCATGCTCTACCTGAACCAAATATTCATCAAAACGGTTGGTATCCATGTATTCTCTAGGAACCTTCTCGATATTAACCAAGACCGTATCAATAAAAGGCCGACCTAAGTGTCGATGGAGGACTTCCACGTGGTCACTGTCTGAAAAGTACTCTGTTTCCCCACGCTGGGTCATGATATTGCAGACATAGGCGATCTCAGCCTTAGTCTCCAAGAGAGCCTGTCCAATCTCCTCAATGACAATATTGGGCAAAATCGATGTAAAGAGGGAACCAGGCCCCAAGACAATCATGTCACTCTCGAGGATGGTATTGACTACTCGACGGCTGGCTTGCGGTGTTTCATCATCCAAGGTATTGGTCACATAGACATGGTCGATCATGCCTGGATGATCTGCAATGTGGCTCTCACCTGCCACCTCAGAACCGTCTTTAAAGACTGCATGCAGTGTCAGAGGCTGATCGCTCGATGGGTAAATTTTTCCTGTTGTGTGGAAAAAGAGACTTAGCAGCTGCATGGCATTATAAGTGGACCCTTGCATTTCAGAAAGCCCTGCTATAATGATATTTCCTAGAGGATGACCCGCAAAAGCTCCAGCCTCTTCTGAGAAACGGTACTGAAAAACCTTCTCATAAAACTTAGGCATATCCGACATGGCTACCAGAACATTGCGAAGATCGCCTGGTGGTGTCAGCTGTTGGATATTCTTTCTTAGTTCACCAGAAGAGCCACCATCATCAGCTACCGTTACGATGGCTGCGATATCAACATCCTTTTCTCGCAAGCTTTTCAAAATGACGGGGATACCTGTTCCTCCACCAATTACCGTTATCTTTGGTTTTCTCATGAACGGTTTACCGTTTCCTTTCTTCTGTCTTTATCACGATGGCTTTCATTGACAGGCCAATTTTTAGCAAGGTCCTCAGCTATGCGCTTGGCAAAGGCTACACTACGGTGTTGTCCACCTGTACATCCTACTGCAATGGTCAAGACGGACTTGCCTTCTTTTTTGTAACTTGGCAAAATGGGCTCAATCAAGGCGAGTAAGTGCTGATAAAAACTTTCAGACTCTTCATGATTCATCACATAGTCATAAACTGCTTGATCCTCACCTGTCTGATTGCGAAGTTCAGGGAGGTAGTATGGATTTGGCAAGAAACGGACATCAAAGACCAAGTCTGCATCGATAGGGATACCATACTTGAATCCAAAAGACATGACTTCGATACGGAAAGACTGGGCCTGTTCTTGATCTGAAAATTGCTCTGCAATGGTTTTACGAAGCTCACGCGGAGTGAGTTCGGTCGTATCCACCACATTTTGGCTCATGTTTTTCAAAGGTGCCAAGAGTTCGCGTTCCAGCTTGATGCCATCTAAAATCCGACCATCTGCAGCTAGAGGGTGACTTCGTCTAGTTTCCTTATAGCGTGCCACCAATTCCTTATCTGCTGCGTCTAAAAAGAGAATTTTGAAGTCCAAATCGTCTTGGTTTTCCAATTCATCCAAAACAGCCTGAATCTCTGAAAAGAAAGAACGGCTCCGCATATCGACTACTAGGGCTAACTTATGGTCATCATCCTTGGTCTCAACCAACTGCAAAAACTTTGGCAAGAGGGCTGGTGGCATATTGTCAATAGTGAAATATCCCAAATCCTCGAAGGACTGAATGGCTACCGTTTTCCCTGCGCCACTCATCCCTGTCACAATCACCAGGTGAAGTTGTTTCTTTGTCATCTATCTCTCCTTATATCAAAAAAAGTTTGGCAGAGCCAAACTTCAACTAGCTTATCCAATCTCTGCAATCACTTCAATTTCGACTTTTACATCACGAGGAAGACGTGCAACCTCTACAGCTGAACGAGCTGGAAATTCCTCTTTAAAGGCAGTCTGGTAAACCTCGTTAAAAGGAACAAAGTCATTCATATCGCTCAAGAAGCAAGTTGTTTTGACAACATGGTCAAAGTCTGTTCCTGCTTCAGCCAAAATAGCACCGATATTTTTCAAGACTTGTTCTGTCTGTTCTTGGATCGTTTCTCCTACAATTTCTCCAGTTTCAGGAGATAGGGGAACTTGACCGCTAGCAAACAAAAGATTGCCAACGATTTTTCCTTGAACATATGGTCCGATAGCTTTTGGAGCTTTGTCTGTATGAATTGTTTTTGCCATTTCTTTCCCTCACAATTTTTCTAATATTGCATCCCAAGCCTGATCCATCCCTGTCTTGCTGACAGATGAAAAGAGGATGAAGTCGTCACTTGGGTCAAAGTTTAATTTCTTTTTGATTGCTGATTCGTGCTTGTTCCACTTACCGCGAGGAATCTTGTCCGCCTTGGTCGCAACGATGATAACCGGAATCTCATAATACTTGAGAAATTCGTACATCTGCACATCATCTGCTGACGGGTCATGACGAAAATCCACCAGACTGACCACGGCACGGAGATTTTCCCTAGTCGTCAGGTACTCCTCAATCATGCGCCCCCACTTTTCACGTTCCTTTTTGGAAACGCGGGCATAGCCATAACCTGGTACATCCACAAAACGCATCTTGTCATCAATATTAAAGAAGTTGAGCAGCTGGGTTTTACCAGGTTTCCCCGATGTACGAGCAAGATTTTTGCGGTTCAACATGGTGTTGATAAAGCTAGATTTACCAACATTTGAACGTCCTGCTAGAGCAATCTCTGGCAGTTCATCCTGCGGATAGTGGGATTTATTAGCCGCACTGAGCAAGATTTCAGCATTGTGTGTATTAAGTTCCATAGTCACCTCTAGGCTGTTTCTAGGATGGGTTTTTCCGTTCCATCGACAGCTTCTTTCGTGATGCGAACCAATTTCACATTTTCTTGACTTGGTACTTCAAACATAACATCTAGCATGGTTTCTTCAATGATTGAGCGAAGACCACGCGCACCAGTTTTACGTTCGATAGCCTTATTGGCGATTTCTTGAAGGGCTTCATCGTCAAATTCCAACTCAACATCATCATAAGAAAGCAAGGTTTGGTATTGTTTGACCAAGGCATTTCTTGGCTCTTTCAAGATGCGAACCAAGTCATCAACCGTCAATTGCTCAAGAGCTGCAAAGACAGGCAAGCGTCCAATCAACTCAGGGATAATACCAAATTTTTGAATGTCTTCTGCGATGATTTCTTGCATGTAGGAGCTATTTTCGTCAATCGCCTTGTTATTTTGGCCAAAACCGATGACTTTTTCTCCCAGACGTTGTTTCACAATTTCTTCGATGCCATCAAAAGCACCACCCACGATAAAGAGGATATTTTTAGTATCCACCTGAATCATCTCTTGTTGTGGATGTTTGCGTCCTCCTTGAGGTGGCACGCTAGCGACAGTTCCCTCGATAATCTTGAGAAGGGCTTGTTGTACCCCTTCGCCCGAAACGTCACGTGTGATAGACACATTCTCGCTCTTCTTGGCAATTTTGTCAATTTCATCCACGTAGATAATCCCACGTTCTGCACGTTCGATGTTAAAGTCAGCAGCCTGCAAAAGTTTGAGGAGGATATTTTCCACGTCCTCACCCACATAACCAGCCTCAGTCAGAGCTGTCGCATCTGCAATAGCGAAAGGCACGTTCAAGCTCTTAGCCAAGGTCTGAGCCAAGAAAGTTTTCCCTGAACCAGTTGGGCCAATCATCAGGATATTTGACTTCTGCAAATCCACATCTTCTGACTCTTCACGCGTATCGTGGAAATTGATGCGTTTATAGTGATTGTATACAGCCACTGCCAAGGCACGTTTGGCACGATCTTGACCAATCACATAGTGGTTCAAGATATTGAGGAGTTCGATTGGTTTTGGCACTTCAGACAAGTCTGCCAAAACTTCCTCGGCCAACTCCTCCCGAATGATTTCCTGGGCCAACTCCACACATTCATTACAGATAAAAGCGTTGTTCCCAGCGATTATTTTCTTTACTTCTTCTTGGCTTTTGCCACAAAATGAGCAATAAACCATCATATCATTTTTCCTATTTGTAGGCATGATTTCCTTCCATTCTAATTTATCATTCTATCTAAAATAAGTTCATGTAAAAAGCATGAATACTGTTTACCAGATTGGTAAAGGCATTCAACCAGAGTAAGGCAGACAGTCCATAGCGCTTCTTACGAAAAGCCTGTGCTCCAGTCAAGATACAGATTACACACAAAAAAGCTGTGAAAAATCCAAATATACTGCGCTCCATTAGACTTCCTTTCTATCTCGGTATTCGATGGTAAAATCATAGTCGTTTTTCTCATCTCGGGTGTAAGATTTGCTTGCGACCGTCTCAAAACGAGACAAGTCAAACGCCTCAGGGAAATAGGTATCTCCCTCTATCTGAGCATGAATCTGTGTCACGATGATTTCATCTAAATAAGGCTCAAAAGCCTGAAAAATCTGTTTTCCGCCAATGATATAGAGATTTTTTTCTTGACTCTGATACCACGCTAAAACAGACTCCACATCTTGAAATACGAGCGCCCCATCTATGACCTCTTCGCTATTGCGCGTTAAAATCAGGGTTTGCCGTTTTGGAAGCAGACGACGTCCCATGCCATCAAAGGTCACTCGTCCCATCAGTATGGCATGATTTAAAGTTGTTTCCTTAAAATGTTGCAACTCTGCCGGCAAATGCCAAGGGAGACGATTTTCCTTCCCAATCACACCTTTTTCATCCTGGGCCCAAATGGCTATGATTTTCTTTGTCATGCTTCCGTCCTTTTTATTGATATTACTATTTTATCAAAATTCTCCCAAAAAGACTGTTTTGAAACGCGCGCAAAAGAGAGAAAAGGAGCAGGCATCATCTAGCCTGCTCCTCTCGTCCCTAGGACATATATTTTTTTGCTTCTGATTCAATTTTTTCGACCACTTCTTGGATACTTAGTCCAGTTGTGTCAAGATAAACTGCATCCTCAGCCTGCTTGAGAGGTGAGGTTTCACGATGACTATCCTTGTAGTCACGCGCCGCAATCTCTTCTTTCAGCGTTTCCAAGTCAGTCTCAATCCCTTTAGCAATATTTTCCTTGTAACGACGCTCTGCTCTTTCTTCAACAGAAGCCACTAGGAAAATCTTGAGTTCAGCTTGTGGTAAAACAACTGTCCCGATATCACGGCCATCCATGACGATACCACCTTGCTGGGCAATCTCTTGCTGAAGAGAAACCAGTTTCTCACGCACCTCAGGAATGGCAGCAATGCTTGAAACCTTGTTGGTCACTTCATTTTCACGAATCGGATGCGTAATATCAACATCTCCTACAAAAACAAGTTGCTCACCAGTTTCTGAACGTCCAAAACTAATGGGATGTTGATCAAGCAATTCCAAAAGTTGCTCTACATTTCCTGCATCCAACTGGTGCTTAAGCGCTATATAAGTCGCAGCACGGTACATAGCACCAGTATCGAGATAAGTGTAACCAAAATCTTTAGCGACAATCTTTGCAACCGTACTCTTACCACTGGAAGCTGGACCATCAATAGCAATTTGAATTGTCTTCATTCCCGACTCCTATCTTGTCTTAATCACATCACCTGGGTTGGCAAACCAAGATCCAGATGACATGTGAGAAGGATTTAGGGCTTCTAATTGAGCAATGGAAATCCCTGCACGTTGAGCAAGAGCTGCCTCACCCTCTCCAGGATGCACAGTGAGTGTTCCTTCTCCTTCTGTGTGCTCTTCTGAACTGCTCTCTGAAGGAGTTGTTTCAGAAGAAGATGTTTCCTCTACCTTGCTACTTGAAGATGACGATGCTTCTACTTTAGAACTTGAACTTGTAGAAGGAGACGATGTATCATAGAAGTCCTTCAAAGATGAAGTACGATTGCTTCCTCCGGTTGATAAGTAAATCAATACAACCACCATCGCTACAACGATCACAAAGAAGAGGCTAGCTAGAACTGTTAAGACACGATTCGCAACAGCGCCTTTTCCTTTTTGTTTACGGCGACGACGCTCTGATCTTGATTCTTCCTCACTATTTTCATAGATATCTTCTTGCCATGGTTCCTTTGCCATACCTTACTCCTTGTATTTTTTAAACTTTCTTATTACAATATAAATATGAAACTCACACTTATACCTGAACGGTGCATCGCCTGCGGGCTTTGCCAAACCTATTCTGAACTCTTTGATTACCATGATAATGGAATCGTTCGATTTTGCGATGATCCAGTTGAATTGCAAAGAGAAATCGCTGAGAACAGCGATGTTCTGGAGGCCATCAAAAATTGTCCTACACGTGCACTTCTAAAAGATCCATCATAGTTTAAAAGGGAGATTGATTTTGTAGATTCTCTTTATCACTTTAATCCCTTCACCTACTAGTTTAGCATATTTCTAGGTAAAATTATAGTCTTTTCCGGTTATTTTTTCCTTCAAAAATAGAAAGATCACTTTTTTCTTTGATGAGGTAGAGTGGTCTTTTTTTGGTTTCTAGATAAATCTTACTGATATACTTGCCCAGAATTCCAATGGTCAGAAGTTGAATCCCCCCAAGAAAGAGAATGACAGCCATCAGAGAGGTCCAGCCAGATGTTGGATTTCCCAAGATAAGAGTCCGAAACACTACAAAAACAGTCATCATAAAAGAAATAAAACAAGATAGAAGTCCAGCTACAAAGGCTATACTCAAGGGGAAATCTGAAAAATTGAGAATCCCTTCAATCGAGTAGAAAAAGAGCTGTCTAAAACTCCAACTGGTCTTGCCAGCCTGTCGTTCAACGTTTGGATAATCAAGATAGTGCGTTTTAAAGCCCACCCAGGCAAAGAGTCCCTTAGAGAACCGATTGGACTCGGTCAGGGTTAAAATAGCATCTACCACAGACCTTCTCATCATGCGGAAATCACGGACGCCTGAGGGGAGAGCTACTGGGCTGATTTTTTGCATGAGGCGATAAAAAAGATCAGCACAGAAACTGCGAAAGAGGGGTTCTCCCTCCCGACTAGTTCTCCGTGTCCCAACACAGTCCAAGTCTGCATTTTGGTCTAGTAAGGCTTTCATCTCAAGTAGCATACCGGGAGGGTCCTGGAGGTCTGCATCCATCACAACCACCAGGTCCCCAGTCGCATACTGTAAACCTGCGTACAGAGCTGCCTCCTTCCCAAAATTTCGCGAGAACGAGATATAATGCACCGCAGGATTTTGCTCCCGATAAGCCTTCAAGAGCTCTAAGGTTCCATCGCTTGAGCCATCGTCTACAAAGACATACTCGACCTCTGCTCCCAGATCAGGAAGCAAATCTTCAATAGACTGATAAAAAAGAGGAAGTACTTCCTCTTCATTTAAACAGGGGACAATGATCGAAATCATTATCTTAGTCTTCAAATCCATTTGGATGCTTACTTTGCCAACGCCATGCGTCTTCACACATTTTCGTGATATCAAATTCTGCTTCCCATCCGAGTTCTGCTTTGGCTTTTGCAGGATCTGAATAGCAGGCAGCGATGTCTCCTGGTCGGCGTTCTACGATGCGGTAAGGAATGGGATGTCCCACTGCTTTTTCCATATTTTGAATAATTTCAAGAACAGAGTAGCCCTTGCCTGTTCCAAGGTTATAAATGTTAAGGCCAGACCCTTTTTGGATTTTTTGAAGAGCTGCAACGTGACCTTTGGCTAGGTCTACGACGTGGATATAGTCACGAACACCAGTTCCATCTTCCGTATCGTAATCGTCTCCGAAGACTTGTACTTGCTCTAATTTTCCAACAGCTACCTGAGTCACATATGGTAAGAGGTTGTTTGGGATACCGTTTGGATTTTCTCCTAAATCTCCACTCTCATGTGCTCCGATTGGGTTAAAGTAACGAAGCAAGACCACATTCCATTCTGAGTCTGCTTTGTAGATATCAGTCAAGATTTCTTCTAGCATGAGTTTGGTACGACCGTAAGGATTGGTCACTGAAAGTGGGAAATCTTCTAAGATTGGAACTGTGTGAGGATCTCCGTAAACTGTCGCAGAAGAACTGAAGATGATATTCTTACAGTTTGCTTCTTCCATAACTTTTAAAAGACTAAGAGTTCCAGCGATATTGTTGTCATAGTAGGCAAGAGGGATACGTGTTGATTCACCTACAGCCTTCAAACCAGCAAAGTGAATCACACCTGTTGGCTCTTCTTGCTTGAAAATATCTCTGAGAGTATCAGTATCACGGATATCTGCCTCATAGAAAGGAATTTCAACTCCTGTGATTCTTTCAACAACTTCTAAACTTTTACGGTTGCTGTTGACAAGGTTATCCACTGCAACCACTTGATGACCTGCTTGGATCAATTCAATAACAGTGTGGGTTCCGATAAAACCGGCACCACCAGTTACCAAAATCTTTTCTTGCATCTTTTTTCCTCGATTCTCGAATTATTTTTTCTTATTTTACCATTTTTGGTAGGGAATGTCATTTGCCATCCTAAAGGGGAGACTAAAATTTTAGTAAAATGCTTATACTCTTCGAAAATCTCTTCAAGCAATGTCAGCTTCGCCTTGCCGTGGGTATGGTTACTGACTTCGTCAGTTCGATCCACAACCTCAAAACAGTGTTTTGAGCTGACTTCATCAGTTCTGTCCACAGCCTCAAAGCCGTGCTTTGAGCAGCCTGCGGCTAGCTTCCTAGTTTACTCTTTGATTTTCATTGAGTACTATTCGCTTTTTACTCGTTTGACATAGTTTGCAATTGGGTAGTTTACTGGGTCCAAGGTCAATTCCTTGTCTTGGACCAACTGGGCTAGATGGTAACCGATGATAGGCCCCGTTGTGAGACCTGATGAACCTAGACCACTAGCCGCATAGACACCTGCCAATCCTGGCACCTGCCCAAAGAAAGGTGAGAAATCACTGGTGTAGGCACGGATTCCTACTCGCTCACCCGATGATTTCGCTTCTGCCAAGGCTGGATAGTGAGGTAAGGCTGCCTCCTCCATTTGTTGGAGCAAGGTGTCATCTACCGTCAAATCAAATCCCATATCATTTTCATGAGTAGCGCCCAAGGACAATTTCCCACCTGCAAAAGGGATCAAATCCCATTCCCCTTCTGGCATGACAACAGGGTATGATTCCATGTCTTGGGCAAGCTGATAATCTCGGAGTTGCCCTTTCTGAGGACGAACATCCACATCATAACCCAAGGGTTCTAATATGTACCCCAGCCAAGCTCCCGTCGCCAAAATAACCTGATCAAACACCTCTTCATCAATCTGGTAACCTGATGCTAAAGGTGTCAGACTCACTTTTTCTTTGACCAGCTTGACTTGACTAGCTTCTAGCAAACGAGTCACTAAGAGGTGGCCATCTACTCTCGCCCCACCAGAAGCATAGAGCAGGCGGTCAAATCCCTGCAAACCAGGGAATAATTCATTTGCAGACGCTTGGTCTAAAATGGTTAATTGACCTATCAAGGGAGATTCTTCCCTACGCTGGAGGGCTAGTTCATAGAGTTCTTCTAACTTGGATTCGTCCTTTTTCAAGAGAAAAACTCCCGAACGCTGGTAAAAGTCGATTTCCTGACCAGACTTTTCTAAATCAGCCAACAAATCCACATAAAAGTCAGCCCCCAAGCGCGCCATCTTGTACCAAGCTTTATTGCGGCGTTTGGAAAACCAAGGACTGATAATTCCTGCTGCAGCCTTGGTTGCTTGCCCCTGTCCATGGTCAAAAACGGTCACCTCTAGGTCGCTTTCTTTCGCGAGGTAGTAGGCAGCTGTTGCCCCCACAATTCCTGCTCCAATAATGGCAACTTTTTTCATTGTCTTCACCTTCTAACTAAATATGGTGGAAAGGATTGGTCGATGCCTGACTAGGCAAGATATCAATAGACCAGCTATTTTCTGCCTTCCATTGAGTAAGAAGTGCTGCGATTTTTTCCACAAAAAGCACTTCGATATAATGTCCTGGATCCAATGCCAGCAAGCCATCAGACAACATATCCTGAGCAGTGTGGTAGTAGATATCACCAGTGATGTAGACATCTGCCCCCTTAGCTAAGGCATCCTTATAGAATGACTGCCCGCTACCACCACAGATGGCCACTCTTGAAATAGGCCTCTGCAAATCACTCTCTTGATAATGCACCATTCGAAGACTATCTAGACCAAAGACTTGCTTGACATGCTGGGCCAATTCCCCAAATGTCTGAGTTTGAATATTTCCAATCCGCCCAATCCCACGTTCTGGGCCTGTTTCCTGCAGATAAGTCGTTTCCTCAATGCCTAGTATCTGGCAAAACCAATCATTTAGCCCGTTCTCAACAATATCAATATTGGTATGGCTGACATAAACTGCGATGTCATGCTTGATCAGGTCGATGTAAATCTGATTTTGTGGACGGCTGGCTACCAAATCCTTAATCGGACGGAAAATTGGCGCGTGCTTAACGATAATCAAATCCACACCCTTTTCAATAGCCTCTGCCACCGTCTCTTCTCGAATATCGAGAGCAGCCATGACACTTTGGATATCCTTGTCCAAAGTGCCAATTTGCAGGCCACGACTGTCTCCCTCCATAGAAAATTCCTGGGGACAAAAGGCTTCATAAGCCCTGATTACTTCACTTGCTAACATGGAGCACCTCCTTGATGGCTTGAATTTTATCTACTAGAACTTGACGTCCCTCCAGATTTTTTTCTGGAATTTGATCAAGAGCAAATTCTAACTTAGCAGCTTCTTTTTGCCATTTTTGGACAAAGACTTGACTGACTTCTTTGGACAAGAAGGGACCAAAGCGAACATCACTGGCTGATAGCTTCATTTGTCCCGCTTCCACAACTAGAATTTCATAGAACTTGCCAGCTTCTTCTAGGATGCTTTCTGCTACAATCTGAAAACCGTTACCCTGTAGCCAGATGCGCAAGTCGTCTTCACGATTATTGGGTTGGAGGATCAAACGCTCTACATTAGCTAGCTTGTCCAAGCCTTCTTGCAATATGGTCGCAATCAAACGGCCACCCATACCAGCAATGGTGATAACCGACACTTGGTCTGCCTCTTCAAAGGCTGCCAAGCCATTGGCTAAACGGACTTGGATTTTCTCCTTTAGACAGTGAGCCTCAACGTTTTTCACCGCTGACTGGTAGGGGCCTTCCACCACCTCACCTGCAATGGCGCTTTTGATTTGGCCTCTCTCAACTAACTCGATTGGCAGATAAGCATGGTCACTCCCCACATCTAGTAACACAGCACCTTGTGGCACAAAGGAAGCTACCAATTCTAATCTCTTTGAAATCATCTTCTCTCACTTTCCAAAACTCTATTACCTCTTATTATACCACATTTCAGCTAGCAATCTTGCACCTAAAAAGACCGCAATCCACAGATTGCAGTCTTTCTTTATTTTCTCGCTTGGTAACGACTAGTCAAGATGAAAATCACGGTAAAGACCAACATCATGGCCCCATAAACAGGCAGTGTTTGTCCTGTTAAGGTCGAAATTTCAAGCAACTTTTGGATCATTGGGAAAAGAGCTGTGGCTAGGAAGCCTCCTACTGACCAGACAATCAAGAGGACACGCCAGAGGGTGAATGGCATGCAGGCTCTAAATACGGATAAGAAACCGATAGACCCAAGGAGATAATAGAGTAGGGTTGAGATTTCTAACTCAGACCAACCTTGACTAGCTCCAAAAATTTTCACAAAAAGAACGCTGAACACGACCATGAGGGCACTTGGTAGGGCGCGAAGTATGGATTTTCTGAGGAAGTTTGGTTCAACAGGCTTGATATTTCGCTCAAAAGTCAGAACGAATGGTGGGAAACCTTCCACAAACTGGTCGATCATGGTAATCTGGATTGGAATGAAGGGGAAAATCAAGATCCACTCAGACCGTCCCAGAAGAACACTGGCAATACAGATGACTGCTAACAGGAAGGAATAGATCGTTTTAATCAAGAAGATCGGTGCGATATGGGCGATGTTATTGACCACCCGACGGCCTTCAAAGAGAATCTCAGGAACATCATTAAAGTCTGAGTTCAAGAGAACCAGATTGGCAATCTGACGAGTCGCCGGATCTCCCTCCGCCATTACAATCGAACAATCCGCCTCACGAAGAGCTAGGATGTCATTGACTCCGTCCCCTGTCATTGCCGTTGTATGCCCTGCTTTTTTCAGCGTTTGGATGATGAGTTTCTTTTGATGAGGGGAGACACGTCCAAAAATAGCTGTCTCTTCAGCCATGGCAATCAATTCCTCATCCGTGATTTTTGAACAATCTACATAGCTGTGATAGTCTGCAAAGTCAGCTTTCTGAGCAATGCTGGATACAGTGACCGGATTGTCACCAGATATAATCTTGAGGCCCACTTTCTGAGAACGGAGATAGTCTAGCGTTTCAGCGGCTCCTTCTCGAATAGGGTCCAAGATTTCCAGCAAGGCTAGAGCCTGAATATCAGACGGTTTCTGTGTTTTGTGGTGGTCTAGTTTTTCCTGACTGAGGGCTAAAACCAAGACTCGTGACCCTCTCTCCAAAGCCTCTCTGGCTTCTGGTACTTCAGAGTCCAACAACATCTCAGGAGCTCCTAAGAAAACTGTCCCTAGCCCTTCTAACTCCATAGCTCCCCACTTACGGTCGCTTGAGAAAGGAAGATTCGAAAGCATAGGATAGGAGACCTGTCCTTGGAAACGCTGGCGAATGGCTTGAGCTGTTGGATTTTTATCCTCACTATGAGCTATGTAGCTGGTCAGAATGTTAGTAATAGCCTCTTCACCATAAGTTTCCGTCAGAGGAAGAACTGCCTCCACCTGCATCTTTCCTTGGGTGATGGTCCCCGTCTTGTCCAGACAGAGCATATCCACGCGCGCCAAGGTCTCGACAGAGTACATCTCCTGCACCAAGACCTTTTTCAAGCCCAGCTTAATCACCGCAGTCAAGAGCGAAGTTATGGTCAAAAGGGCGATTCCCTTGGGCAACATTCCCAAAAGAGCTGTTGACGAATTTACAACGGATGACTTGAGGGGTAGGCCTTTTAACATCAAGGCTTCTAGCAGAAGAGCTAGACCAAAGGGAATGATAATCTTCCCAGTAAAACCAGCTAGCTTGTCTAGCGATTTCATGATACGGGAGTTGATCGGTTTCACTGTCTTAGCTTCCAGCATGAGTTTGGAAGCATAGTTGTCTGCCCCGACATGGTGAACTTTAGCTAAAACAGACCCACTGGCTAAGAAACTTCCAGACAAAAGCAAGGTATCCACTTCTTTTTGCACCAAATCACTCTCACCCGTTAACATGGCTTCATTGACTTCCGCAAAGCCTTCCAAAACCAAGGCATCACTAGGAATCTGCTCTCCTGCAGACAAACGAATGACATCTCCTAACACCAATTCTTCAGGATTCAGAGCCACTTCTTGGCCATCACGAATAGTCTTGACCTTTTCCTTGGTCATGAGATTGAGCTTGTCCACCATGTGTTTGGCCCGTAGCTCGGTCACAATTCCAGAAAAAGCGTTAAAGCAGATAACAGCAAAGAAGACCAAATTGCTCCAAGCCTGCACAAAAGCTAGCGCCAAAGCAATGGCAAAGTTTAACGCGTTAAAAAGTGTAAAAACATTTCGTTGAATGATTTGCCAAGTACTGGTACTGGCCGATGCGGTAAAGTCATTGACCAAACCTTGAGCCTGTCTTTCCTTGACTTCTCTTTGGGTTAATCCCATTATCTTATTTTTATCCATAAATTCTATCATATCATTTTTTCTAGCAGAATTCTAATCCTATCTAAAAACTGTCCACTGATAACTGAAAAAGTTTGCCAGTAGTGTTTCGATAAGGTATAATAATAAAAGCAATACAATCGAAGGAGATCTCATGTTTTATACTTATTTGCGTGGACTAGTCATGCTGATCTTGTGGTCCATTAATGGCAATGCTCACTACCACAATACTGATAAAATCCCTAGCCGAGACGAAAACTATATCCTCGTCGCACCTCACCGTACCTGGTGGGATCCTGTTTACATGGCCTTTGCGACCAAGCCAAAACAGTTCATCTTTATGGCCAAAAAAGAGCTATTTAACAACCGTATCTTTGGCTGGTGGATCCGTATGTGTGGAGCCTTTCCTATCGACCGGGAAAAACCTAACGCCTCCGCCATCAAGTACCCTATCAATGTCCTCAAAAAAAGCGACCGTTCTCTCATCATGTTTCCAAGTGGGAGCCGTCACTCAAATGATGTCAAGGGTGGAGTTGCCTTGATTGCTAAAATGGCCAAGGTCCGTATCATGCCGGTCACCTACACAGGTCCCATGACCTTGAAAGGTTTGGTTAGCCGTGAACGTGTGGATATGAACTTTGGAAATCCTATCGATATCTCAGACATCAAGAAAATGAATGATGAAGGAATCGAAATGGTTGCAGATCGTATCCAAGCAGAATTCCAACGTTTGGATGAAGAAACCAAACAATGGCACAACGATAAAAAACCAAACCCACTCTGGTGGTTTGTCCGCATCCCTGCCCTCATCCTTGCTGTGATTGTTGGTATCCTAACGATTATCTTTACCTTCATCGCAAGCTTTATCTGGAATCCAGATAAGAAGAGAGAGGCTCTTGGTTAAAAAATACAATTATCCCTTGGCTTTTGCCAAGGGATATTTCTTTTATTCGATTTTCCATTTTTGAGCCAACCAGTTGGAAAAGGTTAGGAATCGTTCAACCACTTGCTCATGATGCCCATAGGGATCAAAGACAAACTGACTAGTCGGATAGTGCTTCTGAAGACTAGTATGGATCTGCTCAGCATAGGCTGGTGCTTGAGCCAAGCGATTGGTATGATGAACTCCTTCTGTTTGACCATTCTGTAAATACAGTAAACAATCTAAATTTTTCACCCTTTCTTCCCTGCAATAAGTCGTAAAATCAGGATACCAAAAGGAACCGCAGATAGAGAAGATACAGGAAACCTTATCAAAACGGAAAAGACTGTATACTGCTGTCAAACCACCTAATGAATACCCTCCATAGGCAAGACGATCTTCGTCCAGTTGATAAAGAGACTGCAATTTTTCTAAAAGACCTCCAAATAAATGTCCATGATAGACGTTGGCTTGACCTCCAAAATCTGGAGCTCCATCTCTCAGAGCAGATGCCTTCCAAGGAGTGTAGTCATCTAGGCGATTTTTAGAGGTCAAGCCCACTAAAATCACAGATTCGGACAGAGATGATAGGAAATCCAAGTTTCCATCATTCAATAAAATAGCCGGATAGGTTTGATTGGGATCATAGGTCGAAGGAAGGCTGACCTTGACTTGGATCCCTTCCCAATCAAACTCATTATTTATTGATAAAATCATTGATTTTCTCAAGGGAATCAATCACTGCTGGACCATAGTCCATCAACTCATCGTAAGAGATGGTCATGATTTTTTGATTCTTAATTGCAGGAACGTTTTCTAAAACTTCATTTGCCTTCATCAACTCTACAGCTGTGGCATCCAATTTTTTATTGCGGTCGCTGGTTACATAGATAATTAATTCAGGATCCATTGACACGAGATTTTCCAAGGTCAAGCCTGATGTTCCCGTTGCGACATTGGTATAACCAAGTTGATTTAGCAAGCTTTCTTGCAAAGCAGACTTGTAAGCGCCGAAGGTTTCGTCGTTATAAGCAACCATAATCAAAGCCTTTTTCTTTTCACCTTGGCTTGTTGGGTTTGCTTTCTTAACAGCGTCAATTTTAGCTTGTAATTGGGCTGCGTATTCATTAGCCTTGTCCTGCACATTAAAAATCATTCCAAGATTTTTAACGTCTTCTACAATATTTCCCAAATCTTGCTGAATCGTTGAGAGAGAGGCTTTCTGCGTATAGATTGGGATTTTATTTTCATTCCAAGTGCTAACTGTTCCCAAGGATTTTTCAGAAAACATCATGTTTCGACCCATCACAGTGTCTGGCTCATAAGAAAGGACTGTCTCTTGTGAGACTGTTTTTTTATCACCAATTTGAGGAATCGTCGCAATAGCATCCTTGTATTTGTCCGTTACAGCATTGTCTGGGTTAAGCATGCCAGCAATTTTATCCTTCAAGCCTAACTCCAATAAGATTTCAGTGGTTGAAAGATTGTTAGTGATAACTTTTTCAGGTGTCTTGTCAAAGACTTGTTCGACTTCATTTCCCTTAGCATCATAGGTCTTGACCGTTAGCGGATAACTCGTCTCTGTGCTCGCCTTTTGACTTGTTTCTGTGCTAGATTGTGAGGTTGCTTTTTCAGTGGTAGTGTTGTTACAAGCTGCCATGGTTAGGGTAGCTACTGTTACGAGTAAAATGCTTAGTGTTTTTTTCATCTTGTTTTCCTTTTCATTCTTATAAATAGTGAATCATAGCTTGCTGATCCTCGGTCCAAGTAACCTGACTTTGAACTCCATATACAGTTTGCAATGACTCAGGTGTGATGGTCTCCTTTGGAGTTCCTTGGTAAAGGATTTCTCCCTCTTTCATCAGATAGAGATAATCCGAATAGCGACAGGCAAGTTGAATATCATGCAGGACAGCTAGAACATTGACCTTGAGATTCTTCACAATGGCCAACAAGTCTAGCTGATACTTGATGTCTAGATGATTGGTTGGTTCGTCCAGGAGCAAGAGAGTCGGTTCTTGCGCCAAGGCACGTGCTAACAAGACTCGTTGTTTCTCCCCCCCTGACAGAGACGAATAGAGACGAGTTTTCTTCTCAAGCATATCCACCTTGACGAGAGCATCTTGAACGAGGGCATAATCCCTTTCCTTTTCCTTCTGTAAAAAAGAGAGGTGGGGAGTTCTTCCCAGCAAGACGATTTCCTCAACTGTACAATCAAACTGCAATTGATTAAACTGGGTAACAACTGCCATTTGCTTGGCTGTTTCTTTGAGTGACCAATGCTCCAGCGGCTTTCCATCTAAGCTTATCAAGCCTTTGTCCGCCTTTTCCTGACGATAGAGAAGTTTAAGCAGGCTGGTTTTCCCACTTCCATTTGGTCCTAGTATCGTGTGAAATTGATTCCCCTCAACCTTAAGAGAGACTCCTTTGAGGATTTTTTTCTCTCCTAGTCCAAAATGGATATCCTGACAATTCAAGTCCATATCAGCCCCTCACCTCCCTTCGCCTACCTCCGACAATGTAGATAAAGAAGGGAGCACCTACTAAGGCTGTAAAAATACCAATAGGCAGCTCAGCATTGGGAATGATGACACGAGAGAGTACATCTGCCCAGACCACAAAGAGGGCACCCAGTAAGGTCGCAATAGGAAAAAGTCTCCTGTAATTCGTTCCTACTAACCCTCGAGCTAAATGTGGAGTAATCAAACCGACAAATCCAATAATCCCACAGGTTGCCACTAAGACTGCTGTTAACACAGCCACCATTGTCACATAAAGATACCAATAAAAGCGTAAGGGAATCCCCAAAGTTAAAGCAGCCTCATCTCCCATCATCATTGCATTGAAAACACGATACTGAGTAGAGAAAAATAGAAACGCTACTCCCACTACTATAGTTGGCAGGACTAAGTCAGACCAAGTGGTCCCGGCAAGCGAGCCCATGGTCCAAAATTTAATGGTCATCACACTGTCCGCATTAGCGCCGACTGAGATAATAAAGTTTGAAAAAGCCAGAAAGAGAGCGTTGACCACCGTTCCTGATAAGATCAGACTAGAAGTCGTCATCCTGCCCTGCATAGAGGCAATAATGAGGACAGCGATTGTTGCCAAAACAGCTCCTAAAAAAGCTCCAAGGCTAATCACCAATTTTAAACCAAGAATGATGCTCAAGGTTGCCCCTAGAGTTGCACCAGCAGAGATTCCTAAGACATAAGGCTCTGCGATGGGGTTGTTCACTGTGGACTGCATCACGCTACCACACATAGAAAGACCAGCTCCTACTATCAGACCTAACAATACTCGGGGGAATCTCATGTTCCATACAATGGCAAGAGTGGACTTGGAAACCTCTCCTATCTCAAGAGGAATCCCCAATCTGCTCAAAATAATTCGATAGGTATCTCCTAGATCAATCGCAACGGACCCCATAGAAACAGCTAGGAAAAGTGAAATTCCTAAAACACTTAGCAAAATACCCAAAAACAACACAAATTGCAAATCTTGTCGGCTTCCAGAAAATTTGGAAAGCATGAAAACCTCCTTAGACAAAATTAAAAATTTAGAAAATTCTCATGAAAAGTATACCATATTTTCAACAATGGAACAAGATGAGAAAAATAAATATAGTTGGTCTTACAGTGCTAATAATCGTAACCGAAGATTATACTTGGGTATATCGAGGTAAAGTGACAACATAAAAAGCCCTCTAAAATTAGAGAGCTGATTTGAACCCGGGCTAAAATCCTAGTGAAACAAAAAAATCTACACGGTCAGAAAAGTCTCTATCGTGCCATTTTCATACATGATGTATAGTCCAAGTAGAATGAATACTAAGGGCACAATGATTCGCTCGTATTTTTCAATTGTCTCGAATATTAACGGAATAGAGGATAACATCCGACTAATCTCGCAAAAGATAATTATGCCGATTACAAACACAAGCAACGCCACGAGGGTCTGTGACCAATCTAACGAAGCAAAATAAGGTATATAGATACCTAAATTATCTCCGCCAGACGCAATTGTCAGCAATGTAACTGTCCAAAACAGTTGATTTGCCTTGCTTTGTTCTAATCTTTCAATAATTTCTTCCTCTTCTTCCTCACCTTCTCCAACAATTGCAAAGCGAATC
This sequence comes from Streptococcus sp. CM6, assembly GCF_000526095.1. Classification (NCBI taxonomy): domain Bacteria; kingdom Bacillati; phylum Bacillota; class Bacilli; order Lactobacillales; family Streptococcaceae; genus Streptococcus; species Streptococcus sp. CM6. Next base: position 131,000 of record NZ_JATS01000020.1, read on the forward strand.
CCTAAATAGATAGGGATTAAACCAAGCAATCCAACCATCCATTCTTCAGGCACGAAATTAACGACATAAGCAGCAACTAAACTCGCCCCTACAAGTAAGCCTGTTCCTAGATATTGCCCCGCATAAATATGCCATTTCTGTTTATTCTGTGATAGCTGTGCAAATAAAATAATTAAAATAATTAAATAATCGATACTGGTGGAAATATAAACACCAATAGCAGATATGATTGTCTGTCCCATAAAAACCTCCTGTATTAGTCAGTAATAAATCAGCAGATTTTAGGAGAGCACAGACACATTAATTTAGCTATCGCTAGTGGGTAATGTCGAACGTAGGAAAGCATTTTACTCCTCCTCAAAACGTAGTTACAAAGTAATTTCTAACTGAAATTCGGTGACTACTTCTATGTAAAGTATAACATACTATACTTTACTTCGTAAAGTGTGGGCTCTCCGAGGGGGCTTGCAGACAGCTACTCGACTTTTCAAGCCGAGTAGATGCGCACCTTTATGGTGTAATTAGCTGATACTATTTGAGGTTTTTGTAGTCTCCAAAATTGTGACCGATAAAACAAAGATCTATAATTTGTCTATATTTTCCTAGTTTTTGTAGTCTCCAAAATTGTGACCGATAAAACACTTTCGAAGCGAAAGCTGGAAGAGATTATGTTTTTGTAGTCTCCAAAATTGTGACCGATAAAACAGTGACCGTCGCAAAGAGGAAGAGCAAGAGCATTGAGATATTGATGAACATGAGTTTTTGTAGTCTCCAAAATTGTGACCGATAAAACCCCACGGGTTCATAGTTAAATATAGTTTTGTTTTTGTAGTCTCCAAAATTGTGACCGATAAAACCTCAATAAAAAAGCCCTCTGAAATCAGAGAGCTTTATTCTTGCTGGATAAAACGTTTATAGACTAGGCGACAAGCCAAAGATTGTACGAAAATTTTAGTGAAACAAAAAATCTCCCCGAAGGGAGATCATTCTGGTTTATTTTACCTTACAGTGCTAGGAACCGTAACCGAAGATTATACTTGAGTATATCGAGGTAAGGTGACAACGCAATGTAAGTGGAAAATAAAGCAGATTAGCGACGAAGTCCTAGAGAGTTGATTAACTCACGGTAACGGTTAACGTCGTTTTTACGCAAGTATGCAAGTAAGTTACGACGGCGACCGATTTTCTTCATCAATCCACGGTAAGTAGCGTGGTCTTTTTTGTGTTGTTTGATGTGTTCGTTAAGGTGGTTGATTTCCCAAGTAAGGACAGCAACTTGAACCTCTACTGAACCTGTATCACCTTCGTGACGTGCATATTGTGCGATGATTTCATTTTTTTTCTCTTTTGAGATTGCCATGATATTTCTCCTTTTTATTTGGCTTCATCCGAGTGACAGGTTGGCATGCCTGTAACCAAGAAGAAGTTATTTGTCTTTACGACAGTTCTTATTCTACCAAGAAGCAGGGACTTTGTCAACTGATTTACTGTTTAAAACCTTGAATTACTCTACTGATTTCAGGGCTTCGAGCATATCCACTTTTCTCAAGTGGTGATTGACAAAGACGCCCAGTAAGGTTAAGATTACAGTCACTGCGACGATTGGAAGAGCATAGACTTCCCAGCTGACCTGAGGATAAAAGAGTATGGTGGCAGGTGAAATCATTTGAATCAAAAATTGATGTAAATAGTGGCCAGCTACCAAACCGAGAGCAATTCCCACAAGGGACAGCACCATGGTCTCACGGTAGATATAGAGGGTCACTTCTTTATTATGGAAACCGAGAACCTTAATAGTGGAAAGTTCACGAATACGTTCTGCCACATTGATGTTAGTGAGATTGTAGAGAATGACAATGGCTAGTAAAACCGAAACAAGGACAAGGATTGCCATGGTTTTATTGAGCGAACTAGCCACGGATTCAAAGAGATGGATGGCTGTCGCATTTTGGACGACCCCAGAAACAGCAGCTTTTCCCATGAAAGTAGCCGCTTCTTTCTCCGTATTGGAAGGTGTTGGGTCTTTTAATTTTACTAGGTAGGTATTGTCTTGCGGACTGGTTCCATAGACTTGTTCGTAAGTCGCTCGGTTGAGATAAACAAAGTGTCCAACATAGTTTTCAGAAATAGCCGCGACCTTGATTTCCTTCCCATCAAGCTCCAGCTCGTCCCCAACCGTAACACCTGCTAGTTGGGCTAGTTTTTGACTCACGACCGCTCCATCAGTGACCTGCACCTCTTGCCCATTTTCCTCTAATGTGATAAAGGGCTTGAAGTCTGCTCTGTTTGTGACCATCATGGTGATAGTCTGAAGTCCTATTTTTCCTTTAAAATCTTTTTCAATGGATTTAGAGTGAATCTTTTGATAAGCGTGGATCGATTCAGCTTGCAAGGCACTTTCTAGATCTGTTTTTTCTTGCTCACTCGCACTGCTCTTTTCCGCTACAATCATCTGGTATTGCTGGATTTGTTCAAATTGGCGCTCCACAACTCCTCCCACAGAAGACTGAATGCCAAGACCTGCAAATAGGAGAGCCACCGAACCTGCAACTCCAAAAATGGTCATCAACATTCGTTGCTTATAACGGAAAATATTTCTTGCCGTAACCTTATGAGTAAAACTCAAACGACTCCAAATAAAGCTCAGGCGTTCCAGCAAAATCTTTGATCCCTTAACGGGAGGTTTTGGAAGTAAGAGTTGGGCTGCTTCATCGTGTAATTCCCTTCGCGCTACCAGATAAGCCGGCAAGACACTGGATACCCAACTTAAAGCTAGGGCAATAAGACTATAAGACCAATAGAAATACTCCTGACTTTTCCCAACGACCATCCCAGCTGTTATAACATCCGAAATCACGCCTGCAAGGAGATAATGTCCTAGAAGTGTTCCTATAATGGTTCCCACAGTTCCTGCAAGAAAACCATAGAGGACAAACTTGGCAACAATATCTCGGTTGCGGTAACCCAAGGCCTTGAAAATACCAGCATTGGTACGCTCTTCATCCACAAAGCGAGTCATCGTTGTAAAGGTCACCATTGCAGCGACCATATAAAGCACCACTGGAAAGATATTTCCGACTGAACGAATGCTTGATGATGCATTGCTGTACATGAGGTAACCTTGACCACCTGGCATGGTTTGACGATTGTATACGTGGTATTTCGGCTCTGCCAGTTCATCAAGATCTTTCTGACGCTGTTCTAGCTTCTCTTTTTCCTTAGTTAAATCACTCTCTGTCTGAGCCAGTTTTTCTTTTTTTGTCGCCAGTTCTTCCTTAGCTTTTGTCAGCTGTCCCTTGGCTTGACTCTTTTGTGGTTCTGGTAGAGCGGTCGCTTGTTCTTCTTGGGTTTTCAAGCGACTTTCAGCCTGCTCTAACTGACTCCTGCCATTTTCAAGGTTGCTTTCAGCAGTTTGGAGCCGATCTTTCCCCTCTTCCAGGCTCTTTTGCCCAATTGTTTTGATGTTTGCCAATCTTTTTTGACCATTATCGGCAAGTAAGTCTTGCAAGTCTTCCTGATGTTGGGTTCGTTTTCTCTTATAGTCTGATGAAAAAGCATCCAAATTTTTTAAATCATCATAGCGCACACGCGCAATACTATAAACATCTGAATCAAACTGGCTGGGCAAAATCACTCCATAGCCAGCCAAGCTTCCATTTCCACTGCTAGCACTCCCTAAGTCTTTTTTAGAAAGGATTTCACCCGACTGAACAAATCCAGTAATTGTAAAAGTTTGGGATTTTAAGACGGACTTCCCTTCTTCTTTCTTAGTAAAGGTAATGGTCTCTCCAATCTGATAGCGGTCTTTCCAGAAATCAGCCAAGGCAATTTCTTCATTAGCTTCTGGCAGTCGCCCTTCTGTCACTTGGAAGGTTGAAATGCTCTCTGGTTTGGAATAAAGTCGAACCGCTTCCTCACTATTTTCAACTGTTAGGTCTGCCATATAGCCAAACTCAACACTTGCTCCTTGAAGTGTTTTTAGTTCGTCTTGGTCTTCTTTGCCCAAGCCATAATCAGCTATCACGGCCAGATCCAGAGTATTGGCTTTACGGAGATAATCTTCTGCCGTACGTTCCATGTTTGGACTGGCTACTTTAAGACCTACTAGGGCTAAAGAACCCAGCATCATCAAGGTTAAGATAGAAACAAAGCGTCCTTTTGAAGTCCTCACTGACTGAAATAGGTCTTTCCGATACGTTTTTTTCATGCTAATACTCCAATGTATCGATATCCTGCGGATACTCATTGACCGTCATGCTCTTAACCGTGGCATCGCGCATGTGAATCACCCGATCTGCAATAGGGGCTAGCGCGCCATTGTGGGTCACGATAATCACCGTCGCTCCCTTTTGACGAGACATGTCTTGGAGAATCTTCAAGACTTGCTTCCCCGTCTGGTAATCCAAGGCACCTGTCGGTTCATCACAGAGGAGAATTTTAGGATTTTTGGCTACAGCGCGTGCAATGGAGACTCGCTGTTGCTCCCCTCCAGAAAGCTGGGCTGGAAAGTTATTGAGGCGATGAGCCAGACCTACATCTGTCAAGACCTGCTCAGGATCCAAGGCATCTGTCACGATTTCTGAAGCCAGTTCCACATTTTCCTTGGCTGTCAGATTGGAGACTAGATTGTAAAATTGAAAAACAAAACCTACATCTTCACGACGATAGTTTGTTCGTTGGTGCGAACTATAATTGGCAATATTGGCACCATCAATCCAAATCTCCCCCTCATCATTGGTATCCATACCTCCTAGGAGATTGAGAACGGTTGATTTTCCAGCACCTGAAGCGCCAAGTATGATAACCAGCTCCCCTTTTTCAATTTCAAAATTCACATCACGATTAGCCACAATCTCCGTATCCCCAACCTGGTAACGCTTGTAGCTGTGTTTCATCTCAATATAAGCCATTAGACACACCTTCTCTCAAACAAATTACTTCCTATTATCATTATAACGCTTTTTCAACTAGTTGGAAACCAGAAGCAAAAACAAAAAAGCCTAGGAATTCCTAGGCTTTCTGTTTATAGATTATTTTCCAAGGTAGTATTCTTTTACGACGTTCAATTTTTCGTCGAATTCGAATACCAATGGTGGGAAGTTAGGGATTTCTACACCCATGATTTCATCATCTGACAAGTGTTTGATATGTTTTACAAGGGCACGGATTGAGTTACCGTGAGCTCCTACGAATACGTTTTTACCATCTTTAAGTGCTGGAGCGATTTTGTCTTCCCAGAATGGAAGGGCACGTTCCAAAGTCACTTTCAAGTTTTCAGCATCTGGAATGACTGAGTCGTCAAGTGAAGCGTAACGACGGTCAGTGTGAGCTGAGTATTCATCATCATGAGGCATTGCAGGAGGCAATACATCGTATGAACGACGCCAGATGTGAACTTGCTCATCACCAAATTGTTCAGCGGCTTCAGCTTTGTTTTTACCAGTCAAACCACCATAGTGACGTTCGTTCAAGCGCCATGATTTTTCAACTGGAACCCAGAGTTGGTCAGCAGCTTCAAGAGCCAAGTTTGTTGTTTTGATCGCACGTTTCAATACTGAAGTGTAAGCTTGGTCAAATTCGATACCAGCTTCCTTGATCAATTTACCAGCGTCAATCGCTTGTTGTGTTCCTTTATCAGACAAATCAACATCAGCCCAACCAGTGAAAAGGTTAGCTTTGTTCCATTCAGACTCACCGTGGCGAGCAAAAACCAATTTTACCATTAGATGGATTCTCCTTTTATTTTTCGAGGTTTCCCTCGTTTATCTATTATATTTTACACAATTTTTCACAAAAAAGCTAGTTAAAATCAACTAAAAAGAGAAGAGCTTATCAGTCTTCTCTTTATCACACTATCATAATTGTTCTCGATAGAGGATGAAATAGTCCCCAAAAAATAATTGGAAAACTACTACTCTTCAATTACAAATTTTTTCAATGTTCCAAAGTAAAGTGAACCACCAATAATGGTTAGAATTCCACCTACCCATCCTAAAAATGGAATCAAGCCGACCGCACCACCTACAATGAGCAAAACAGAAGGTGCATTCGTAACACGTTCATCATCTTTATAATAAACAATAGCCACAATTCCCAACACTAAAACAGCAATTTTAACCAATGACAAAATAATTGAGAGCCCTGTCAATGTCCCAACCGTTACATCTGCGTCTTCAGTTGCCGCAGCAGCTCCAACAGCCATGATAAACATGATAACTGGCGCTAAAAGCAATATAATTCCTGAAATAAGACCAAAAATAGCGTTAACACGAGCAAGTGTATTTGTTTTCATAATAATCTCCTTAAAATTTTTATAGGTATTATTCTATCATAATTTATCTAAAAATTAAACAATCTTATAAAATTTTATAATAAATATTGATTTTCAAAAAATAATTTTAAGTTCTATAGTCTCTTTATAATTAGTAGAAATATAAAATTATGAGAAAACTGAATAGTTAATTATGTTAATTATCTACACGGACAGGCCAGGAAGAACTTCATTCTAGGAAATGGGCTAGTAAATTTTCCCATGATAAAACGCATAATATCAAAGCACTTGAACTCTTGATACTATGCGTTTTTATGATTTTAGTGACCTTTCTCAGTCTCTTTCTGATTATTTCGCTTCAAATCCTTCTGCAACTGCATCCGCAAAGTTTTCTTCTACGATGCTTGCACAGTGGTCGCAGATGACTGCATGATAGCTGCGTTCAGCAGTAGTTGGATCGATACGACGGCAACGATCACAGACTCCACCCGCAGCGCGTTCAACTGTGAAGGCAACATCCTCAAAGCTAACTGCGCCTTCTGGAGCTAGTCCTTCTGCAATAGTCAATTCTGACACAATCAAAAGTTGAGCCACATTGCTATCCACCGCTCCAAGAAGAGTTTTCACAACTTCGTTTGGATAAACTGTCAAGTGAGCTTCAAGTGATTTACCGATTACTTTTGCATTACGAGCTTCTTCCAAGGCTTTTTGAGCTTGTCCGCGGAAGTCCATGAAGGCTGCCCAGGTATCCAAGATTTCTTCTTGATTAGCAAAAGTTTCCGCTTCTGGCAATTCTGACAATTGAACGAATTCCTCTTCTTCAAACTCAAGATATGACCAGATTTCTTCTGCAGTGTGAGGAAGGATTGGTGTCAAGAGTTTGGTGATTTTCACAAGAATATCATAGAAAACAGTCTGCATTTGACGACGTTCAAGTGATTTGGCACCTTCTATGTAAACAACATCTTTAGCGAAGTCAAGGTAGAAGGCAGACAAATCAACGTTAATAAAGTTCACCAAGGCCTTGTAGATTGTCAAAAATTCAAAGTCAGCATAGGCATCACGAATGGTCTTAACAAGCTGGTTAAAGCGGATGGTCATGTACTTATCAACTGAACGAAGCTCATCGTAGGCTACTGCGTCTTGAGTTGGGTTAAAGTCAGAAGTGTTGGCAATCAAGAAACGAAGGGTGTTTCGGATCTTACGGTAAGTTTCAGAGACTTGGCTCAAGATATCCATAGAGATACGCACGTCGTTGCTTGAGTCTACACTTGTTACCCAGAGACGCAAGATTTCCGCACCAAATTGTTTTTCAACATCGCTTGGAGCAATGGTATTCCCAAGAGATTTAGACATCTTCTCACCTTTACCGTCAAGGGCAAATCCTTGTGACAAGATTTGTTTGTAAGGAGCAACGCCATGGTTAGCAACAGATGTGATAAGTGATGAGTTGAACCAACCACGGTATTGGTCAGAGCCTTCTAGGTAGAGGTCTGCTGGGTATTTGAGTTCTGGACGGTTGACCACTACTCCATTCCATGATGAACCTGAGTCAAACCATACGTCCATGATATCTGTTTCTTTCTTGAACTCGCCATTTGGTGAACCTGGATGAGTAAATCCTTCTGGCAAGAGGTTCTTAGCATCACGTTCCCACCAGATGATAGAACCGTGTTCCTCAAAGAGTTGAGCTATATGTTCAATAGTCTCAGCTGTCATGATTGGTGTTCCGTCTTCAGCATAAAAGATAGGAAGTGGAACTCCCCAAGCACGTTGACGAGAGATAACCCAGTCGCCACGATCACGAATCATGTTGTAAAGACGAACTTTACCCCATTCTGAGTGGAACTTCACTTTTTCAATTTCATCCAAGATTTCTTGGCGGAATTTAGATACAGAGGCAAACCACTGTGGAACAGCTCGCCAGATGATTGGTTTCTTGGTACGCCAGTCAAATGGGTATGAGTGAGAAATTTCTTCTTGAGCAAGGAGCAAATCGCCCAGTTTTTCGATAACAGTTGGAACAACCTTGTCGTAGAATTGACCTGCAAATTCAGGGCCGGCATTTTCCATCATAATACCGCGTTCGTTAACTGTTACAGCAACTTCAAGGCCGTTAGCAACACCGACATTGTAGTCGTCCTCACCAAAACCAGGGGCTGTATGGACGATACCAGTACCAGAGTCAGTCGTAACGTGGTCACCGAGGATCACCAACTCATCTACAGCTGTATCCCATGGGTGAGCTGTCACAATTTTATTCAATTCTTGACCACGGTAGGTCGCCAAGACCTGAACATCAGCCCAGCCAAATTTCTCAGAAAGACTATTCAGTAATTCTGAAGCAACCACAAACTTACGAGATTCGCCAGCTGGTTGTACCAATACATAATCAATATCTGCTCCAACTGTCAAACCACGAGATGCTGTGATAGTAAATGGTGTAGTTGTCCATACGACGATATAAGTATCTGTATCTAGGACACCTTTGCCATCTTTGACGCGGTTAGCATAGTAAAGGGAAGTTGAAAGCAAGTCATAGTATTCAATTTCCGCTTCTGCAAGAGCTGACTCAGATGACCATGACCAGTAAACCGGCTTGGCACCACGGTAGATGTAGCCTTTCTTAGCCATTTCACCAAAGACACGGATTTGAGCCGCTTCATAGTCTGGAGTCAAGGTCACATAAGGATTTTCCCAGTCACCAGAAACACCCAAACGTTTAAAGTCTTCTCGTTGTTTATCTACTTGAGAAAGAGCATACTCACGGCAAAGTTTCAAGTACTCAACCAAGTCCATTTCTTTACGTTTCACGCCTTGTTTTGCCAAGACTTGCTCGATTGGCAAACCATGTGTATCCCAACCAGGAATATAAGGAGCGTAAAATCCTGACATAGACTTAGAACGAACAATAATATCTTTGGAAATCTTGTTCATGGCATGTCCAACGTGGATATTTCCGTTTGCATATGGAGGTCCATCATGCAAGGTGAAATGCGGTTTTCCTTGGTTCAATTCTTGACGACGTTGGTAAAGTTTTGCATCTTCCCATTCCTTTTGCCAGAGTGGCTCTTTGGTAGGAAGTCCTGCACGCATTGGGAAAGCTGTTTTCCCAAGGTTAAGGGTATCTTTGAGTTTCATGGTATCTCCTTTATAAATATTAACAAATTAAAAACCACGACTTCCAAAAAGGACGAAAATCGTGGTACCACCTTTGTTCGAAAAAAGACAGGGTCTCTTTTCCTCTTTTCCCGTAACGTGGGGAACGTCCAGTCTTACTGTTTTCAGACTGAATTCGTTGAGAGGATAATCTAACGACTAGGGATTGCAGGGCTCACACCATCTCCTGCTCGCTGAAAATATAGTTGGTTAGATTTTGTTCTCACATTTACTTTTATAGGATACGAACAGATTCTTTGTTTGCATCTTCCTCAGTTGCTGCAGTAGTTTCTACGTCAACTGACTCTTCATGTTGTTCACTTTCATCTGTCTGTTGATTTTGTTGAGCTTCAAACTCAGCCAATTCTTTATTTCCAGCCTCGATACGAGCTTGCAACTCAGCAACCTCTTCTGGTGTGAATTGACGAGTCATATCAATTGGCTCTTCCTCAGGTTGTGAAGGAATAGTTTCACCAAGAACTTCACCCACCACTTCTTTAAAGGCTTCATCGCTTGTTTGAAGATACGTTGCTGTTGGGCGAAGAATGTCCTCCCAATCTGATGACTCAACAATAGCCAATTGACTTTCAATCGTAGACTTGAGGCGTTGATGGAATACACGACTCTTGTTCTTCAACTCTTCTGTCTCAACAGCCACTTTCTTAGCGTTATCTGTTGCCTGACGGAGAATTTCATTTGCCTTGTATTTTGCTTCTTCTAGCAAACGCTGAGCGTCTTGTTCAGCTTGTTGAATAATATTGTTTGAACGTTCTTGAGCAGCCTGTTTGACACGCTCCGCAGTATCTTGAGCAATCAAAACTGACTGACTCAAGGAATCTTTCATCTCATCAAAGTAAGACAAACGTTCTTCCAAACTCTTGATGCGTGTCTCTTTATCATGATTGCTACGAACCAAATCTTCATAGTCACGAACAACGATATCAAGAAATTCATCTACTTCTTCTGGGTCAAAACCTCTAAATCTTGTACCAAAGGTTTTATCTTTAATTTCTAACGATGTAATTGGCATACTTTTCCTCACTTACTTAATAATAATTGAATGCTTAATTTTATCTTGTCTTTTTTTGTCTGTCCATTGTCTTTAACAACTTTTAGACGACCAAACTTTCTCACACTGATCAAATCTCCAACGGCAACCTGGTAATCAGATTTTTCAACCAGATGATAGTTTACCTGAACAGATTTTTTCTCAATCAGTTGACTGGTTTGATTTCTAGATAATTTCAAGGCACTTGATAAGAGGGCATCCAATCGAAAACTCGAAACTAAAATTTCTCGTTCTCTAAAGTCAATTTTAGATATAATCCTATCGGTAAAAGGACGTTCCTCCAGCGATACAGGAAGTCTGCCAATCCTTCTTATCCCATCCTGAAAAAGAGGAATAAAATCACGATTGACAAAAATCTGTGCTCTCTTTTCATCTACCAAGATATCACCAAATAATTTACGGTCAATTCCTAGCTGGTTGATGATTGTTCCCAATATTTTTCCATGGCTCAGCTGTTCAAACTTACTCGGATAGCAAATTTCCAACAAGGCCATTTCAAAATCTGATATTTCCGGTTCAAAGTAATCTGGATAGAGAAGAACACGAACCGACTCTGTCGGAAGAAAATCACCACTACTTTGGCAACCCAGTCCATATGTCCCAGCAAGCACCCTTAAAATCTGTTCTTGATGGGGATTGATAAAAGGAGTAAGCACCGGTACATATGTATCTTCTACCCGCCTTATCCACTCTAATCCCTTGTCAATAAAGGGAATATCATCTTGGGAAAAATGCTGATAAATGGATCGATTTACTGTCATAGTAATAGTACTAGTCGTGTTAAGATATTTCCAAGAAACTGGATTAGAATCAGCGCGACCCAAACCGTGAAATCAAGACCAGCAAATTGTAAATTGAGCTTACGAAGTGGCTCAATAACTGGACGAGCAAGTCTGATGACTAAGCGACCTAGTTGACTTTCATAGGCATTTGGAAACCATGAAAGAAGAGCAAATGCAACGAGAATGATGGAGTAAATGCTAACCGCATTTTGAATTAAACGGATTAAGAAAATCATTATCTTGCTCTATTTCGTTTAATATCAAAGCCGAACTCGGCACCTTGTGATTCATCTGGAAGTTTGATATCTTCAATATTCACGATAACGTTGACAGGCGTCAATAGATACATCGTACTCGCAACTTTTTTCATATTTCCAGCCAAGACGTGACGAGCTCCATCCAAGTAATCAAGGCAGCGACGCGCTTGTACTTCTGTCATGTATTGGAAATCAATCAAGATACTTTCATTTCCAGTTAACAAATCAACAATCTCAGTTGCATCCTCATACTTTCTTGGATAACGAACATCAATCGTCACTTTCTCATCTGAGTGATGGTTTTGCTTTGCCAACTCTTGTTGACGAGCATGGAGGCGAGTAATATTCGCATCTTTTACTGAGCCCGGCTGAGCAGATGCTGGTAATTCTTTAGAAGATGAGATGGCTGGGCTAACTGTTTCCTCTTGTTGAGTCTGGTAGTTAGTCACGTCTTCTCCATCTTCTGTAAAATAATCTATAAATTTATCGAATCTATCTTTTAAAGACATAGCTCTCTCCTATTTAAAAAATGCTGTACCGATTCGAACAAAGGTTGAGCCGAACTGAATCGCTTCTTTAAAGTCACGACTCATTCCCATGCTTAGCTCTGTCATCGGCATATTAGGGATTTGTTTTTCTCTAATTTCTGCTTGCAGAGCCTGCGTATCCTTGAAAATTTCTTTCAATTCATCACTGTCTGCCTCAAAAGGAGCCATGGTCATTAAACCAACATACTCAATCTGATCTAACTTAGCCAATTCTGGCAAAAGTTCTAGCAATTCTTCTTTTGAAAACCCATGCTTACTTTCTTCCCCAGAAATATTAACCTGCAAGAAACACTTGATAACATGATCTGTTCTCTTTTGAATTTCCTGGGCTAATTTTAGGGAGTCTAAAGCATGAAAGTAATCCACATATGGGATTACTTCTTTTACTTTCCGTCTCTGTAGTGTTCCTATTAAATGCCAAGTGACTGGGTAATCTTTCAAGGCCTGATATTTTTCTAAAAATTTATCAACCCGATTTTCACCGATATGATAGATGCCAAGCGGAAGCAAAGCTTCCGCTGTTTGTACATCTACATATTTTGTCACTGCGATTACTGAAACAGCATCTAGATTACGGTTGGCTTTTTGACTAGCATCAGCAATTTGCTGAAAAACTAATTCAGTATTTTTTTTCAAATTCATTGATTAACGATTTTTGAAGAATGGAGGTGTATCCAATTCATCCTCATCTTGTGAAACTGGTGTTTCAAAGCGTTCAACTGGTGAAACAACGGGATCTGTTTGGCGAACAATTGACTCACGGCGCAAGTCCCAATCTCCAAAAGCAGATGCTTGGTTGGTTTCAAAGCGACGCGGACTTGATTTAGGCAGTTCTGCTGTCTCTTCCAAGTCGAATTGACGGTCAAATGTGTGTGCTTGTGGAGTTTTAGTTGATGGTCGACCAACTGGTTGGTTGGTAGCAGACCCGACTACTTTTTCTAGTCGTTCTTGACGAACACCTGTCGCTACAACAGTCACACGGATTTCATCCTTCATGCTTTCGTCGATAGATGTTCCAAGCCAGATGTTTACACCTTTGCCAGCTGCTTGATTGACAATTTCTGAAGCTTCTTCTGCTTCAATCAAAGTCAAATCAAGACCACCAGTAACGTTGACAATCACATCCTCTGCACCATCTATAGTTGTTTCAAGAAGTGGAGAGTAAATTGCTTTACGCGCCGCTTCAACAACGCGTTCTTCACCACTACCGATACCGATACCCATAAGGGCATTCCCTTTGTTTGCCATTACAGTCTTCACGTCAGCAAAGTCAAGGTTAATCAATCCTGGGTTCGTGATCAAGTCAGTGATCCCTTGAACACCTTGACGAAGAACGTTATCTGCTTCACTAAGAGCTTCAAGAAGCGGTGTTTTCTTGTCAACAATTTCAAGCAAGTTATTGTTAGAGATAATCAACAAAGTATCAACATGCTCGCGAAGTTCATTGATTCCTTCTACAGCGTACTGACCACGTTTGCTTCCTTCAAATCCGAAAGGACGTGTCACGACACCAACTGTGAGAGCACCAAGATCTTTAGCGATACGTGCAATAACAGGGGCAGCACCTGTACCAGATCCACCACCCATACCAGCAGTGATGAAGACCATGTCTGCACCGCTGATTGCTTCCGTCAAAGCTTCTTCGCTTTCCTCTGCAGCTTTACGTCCAACTTCTGGACGACCTCCAGCACCCAAACCACGAGTCAATTTTGGACCAAGTTGGATAACGGTTTCTGCTTTCGTACTGCTAAGTGCTTGTACATCAGTGTTGGCTGCGATAAATTCTACACCAGCAACACCTTCGTCAACCATGCGGTTGATGGCGTTGCCACCACCACCACCGACACCAATTACCTTAATAACTGCGCCTTGAGCTGCTGCTGTATCAAATGAAAATGTCATAATTTCTTATCCTCTTTTATTCATCAAACATGCTTCCGATTAAACCACGGAAACGTTCTGTTAGCTTCGGTTTACTTTGAGAACTTGCTTGGAATTCTTCCTTGGGAGCAACTGGAGTTTCCTGTACAGTTTCAACTGGAGTTGTCTGTGTTGGGCTTGGTTGTGCCACAGGATTCAAACGTTGATTTGGGATGCCAAAGTTGATTGGTTTTTGACGAAGGAATTCATCTCCTTTAACTGCTTTTTGAGCAAGAAGATTGACTTCAGTCAATTTACCAGCAAACTCAGATAAACTAATCACGTGAGCAAATGCAGGGTTGCGAATTCCAACCTGATTCGGAACATAGAGTTTTACTCGAACACCAAATACTTCTTGGGCTAATTCAACAACGCCTGGCAAAATTGCATTTCCACCGATAAGGACGATACCTCCTGGCAAATCCAACAAGTGTCTTCTTTCCAACTCTTGTTTGATTTGGTCAAAGATATGTTTGATGCGTGCTGAGATAATTTCTGCCAAGTAGCTCTCTGTCACTTCAACAGGCTCTACTTCGCCAATTACTTCAACTTGGAAAGTTTCATTACTTGCTAGCGGAACATAAGCTTCACCATAGTTCAGTTTCAAACTTTCTGCAATCTTTTGAGATGTTTTCAAGACTTTAGAGATGTCTTTTGTAACGTAATCTCCACCTTCTTGGTAGATGTTGGTGAATTGCAATTCTTGATTGCGGATAGTCGCTACAGTAGTCTGACCTCCACCCATGTCAATGACAGTCGCACCAAATTCACGCTCGCCTTCATTGAGGACTGAGTTCACAATCGCCAAAGGTGAAATAATCACATTATCAACCTGGATACCTACACGTTCGACTGTCTTGCGAAGATTGTGTAGAATCGTACGAGGACCTGTGTAAAGCAGACCACGCATTTCCAATCGAACACCCATCATACCACGAGGGTCACGAATTCCTTGGAAACCATCCACGATAAATTCTTCTGGAATAAAGGTAATCACTTCACGATCAGGAGTCATGCTCTTTGTCAAAGCTGACTTAACAACATCTTCAACATCCTGATCTGTGATTTCTTTTGTATCCGACGTAACAGGAATCATTCCTTGTGTTGGTTCGACCTGCAGAAGATTTGCTGGAAGACCAACGTTAACAGACTTGATAGAAATGCCTGCTTTCTCTTCTGCCTGTGTGATTGCGGATTTGATTGCTGAAGCAGCTGCTTCAATATCAACAATAATTCCGTCTTTTACACCTTTACTTTTGGCATTACTAACACCAATTACATTTACTTCGCCATCTCTATGCTCAGCAACTAACACCTTAATGGAGCTAGTTCCGATATCCAAGCCTGTAAAAAAACCATCTCTAGTCATTACATCGCATCCTCTCTATCTTCCAAGTTTCTCACTTCTATTTAATAACTATGTTTGGGCATAGCTATTCAAAGAATATTATAACACAAAAAAACTAATCATGCTTAGTTTTTCGTAAATTTCCTGCATGTTTTTTGAGAAAATATTAGAAAATTTTTCTTCTGGAAAAAGTTTTTGATGTTCTTGTCAACAATTCGATAATATTTATAACCCATCAAAAAGAGAAGGTCTATTTAGACCTTCTCTTGAATAAATTCTTGCGATTTTTGCTGTAAAAAGATCTCTAGCAATTTTGCTGTTACGCAAATTGCTATCACGATAACGCTCGAAACAATAAGGTAATTCAAAAGTTGTCCGTGATTTCCAACAAGTGGCGGTCTCGTTAAGAAACCATAATCCCCACTGACAACTAAATTAACAACCCATATCAAAGCGTTTAGAGTGAAGGTAATCACCGCTACATTCTTGAAGCTGAGCAGGGAAGCTTCATAGTTTTTAAACAAGTATAAGAGTGCATTTCCCAAAAGTGCCACATGTCCGATAATGAAGGACAGGATGGTCACGTGTGGAAACGGATAAGGATCAAATAGTGGATACGCCAGAGCTGCTGTTGCTCCAAAGACTCCTAGAAGGGCAAAGTATTGCTTGTACTTAGAGGTTCCCGGGATCAGGAGCAAGACAAACATGGCAACACGGCAATGATAGAAGGGTAAACTTTCTGACAGGGGCAGATGGTTTCCCCAATACCAGCCATACAGAACAATCAGTTGAACAGATTGAAGAATCTGAATAAATCGTTGGTAAGCCACTTTGTCGCGAAAACGATAAGAAGCGTAGAAAGTAAAGGCCAGTAAACATAACAAACCAATATACCAGTGGAGTTCAAACTGGGGCGGTTCTGATATCTGCGTGGTAAATAATTTATCCCACAAATTCATATTCTATTCCTCGTTCATCTAGCTAGAGGCAGTAAAAAATTCACTTTCTCCAGCTTTTAAATTTTTTGAAAAAACTTGATTCTATGCTATTCATAGAACACTTGCGTCTTAAATTCGCAACCTATTATATCATTTGTATTGCAGAAATGCACTTTACAGACACCCTTTTTTGATTTGTCGACTTCTCTAGCACAAACTAATCGACATATTGGTCTCTTTGTCCTTTATAAACTTGCCAAAGAATCTCCATTTGCTCCTTGGTGATGCGTTTTTCAGATAAGACCGGCAATTGGTCAATGGCAAAAAATTGAAGCTCAGCAATTTCTTGATTCTCTTGAAATTGTCCATCAAGAAGTTGGCATTCAAAGACAAACTTTGCATATTGTTTGCTCTGTAGTTGGAAACGATTGGTGTCAAAAACTGCAAGTAACCTTTCAGCTTTTGCTGTAAAGCCGGTTTCTTCTTCAATTTCTTTGAGAATATTTTCGGTTGGAGAGTAGCCGACTTCACCAAATCCACCTGGCAAAGCCCAACTATCCTCTCCTTTTCCTCTAACTAAACATACTTTTTCATCCTCAACAATCCAAGCACGGACGTCCATCAGAGGAGTTGCATAAGCGGAAGTTGGTTTCAAGACTTCTGCCACTGCTTCTGTATCGAGGTCTGATACCTGATTCAACATTTCAGATAACAGGCTTCGCAAGTCCTCATAGCGCTCACGGTCAAAAGGATCTTTTGTAAAGGTTAATCCAGTATCCGTAATAGCTAACATTCTTTGAAGATACTTGGCAAAATCATTTGCATTCATTTTCTAAACTTTCTACCAACTTGGCTAGATTCATGGAGTTCGAGCCTTTGAGCAAAATTTGATCATTGGCACCGAGGCTTTCCTTAACCTGCTTGACTAGGTCTTCAAATTGATCTTCGCTCGCAGTTTTCTTAAAGTAGAATACATGACCGATTGGGAACATTTGACTAGCTAGTTGTGCCAATTCGGCAATGTCTTCTCCGTAGAAAATAACGGTATCCAGCACATCTGGCGAGAGGCTCAAAATCATCTGGTTATGGAGTTGAACAGACTGGTCACCAAGTTCCTTCATGTCCGCTAAGACAGCGATTTTCTTGCCCCCTTCATTAGCTGGGATGGCAGAGAATGTCTCCAAAATCAACTTCATAGCAGTTGGATTGGCATTGTAGACATCTGACAGGATATCTGCTCCATTGGCTGCTTTCTTCCACTCAGTACGATTACGGGTCAATTCTAGGTTCTGAAAGGCCTGATGAATCTGTTCCTCTGAAACTCCTTCTTGTAGGGCAACATAAGATGCAATCATAGCATTGGTGGCATTGTACTTACCTGTCACTGGCAAATCGAGGGCTTGTTCCAAGAAATTGGCCTTAAAGGTCAGACTATCCTTGCGTTCGACCAAGTCTGTGATTTCCAATTCTGCCCCTTGCCCAAAACGAACTACCTTTTTGTCAGTAGGCAAGTAGTCCTCTACAATCGAATCAGTTGGTGCTAATAGCAAGGAATTCGAAGCCATACCATCTGCAATTTGCATTTTCCCTTTAGCAATCTCTGAACGGTCTTTGAAAAAGGCCAAATGAGCTTCTCCAACCAAGGTCACGATGGCTGTCTTAGGATGAGCCAATTCAGACAAAAGATGGATATCTCCCAAGTGATCCTGCCCCATCTCCAAGACCAACTTTTCTGTCCCCTCAGGCATGTGGAGAACTGTGTAGGGAAGTCCAATCTCGTTATTGTAATTGCCTTGAGTTTTGTAGGTCTTGTAGGTTGTTGACAGTAAATGCGCCAACATATCCTTGGTCGTTGTCTTACCATTTGAACCCGTAACGGCAAAGACATCAACTGCCGTTTTTTCAAGATAGTAGGCGGCGAGGGTTTGAAAGGCAGTCAAAACGTCGTCTACTAGAATGTAGGGATGATTTGCAACCTCTTTCTCAGACAAGGTTACTACTGCACCATTTTCAAAAGCTGTTTCGATAAAGTCATGACCGTCACGCGCTCCTTTAAGTGGCACAAACAAATCACCTGTCCCAATCAAACGACTGTCAAACTCAGCTTTTTCTAACTGAACGTCCGCAAAAAGACTAACATCATTTTTAGCTCCAACAGCTTGGGCAACTTCGTGGATTGTTAATTTCATTTCTACTCCTTTAAAAAGGGTTGAAGTCCAAGAACTCTAGTCACCATGCAGTGATAGTTCCGGCTTCTACCCTCTCTTTCATTTTTATAGCAAATGCGCTTCGCGCTTGTCAAAACTTTGCTTAGCAAGGTCAACCAAGTGCTCGATTAGTTCTGGGTAGCTGATCCCCATATTGTCCCAAAGCAGTGGATACATAGACCACTGGGTAAAACCTGGCATGGTATTGAGCTCATTTAGGAAAATCTCGCCCTTATCGGTATAGAAGAAATCACAACGAGACAGACCGAGGCCACCGATTGCACGGAAGGCTGTTTCAGCATTTCGACGCATGACAGCTACTACATCATCACTAATCTTGGCTGGGATGTCCATGGTAATCTTGTTATCGATATATTTGGCATCGTAGTCATAAAAGGCAACATCCTTGACCACTTCTCCTGGCAAAGTGCTCTTAACATCGTAGTTGCCCAAGAGACCAACCTCAATTTCACGCGCATTCACCCCTTGCTCTACCAAGACACGGCTGTCATATTGGAAGGCAAGTTCCAAAGCTTGGCGGAGTTCTTCTTGATTTTCAGACTTAGAAATACCGACACTTGAACCCATATTTGACGGTTTCGTGAAGACTGGATAAGTCAATTTTTCTTCAACTTCAGCAATTTTAGAAGTCACATCATCCCCTTCGACAATGGCCACATAAGGAACTTGGGCAATCCCAGCAGATTCTAAAACACGCTTGGTCGTGATTTTATCCATAGCAAGGCTGGATGACAAGATGTTACAACCAACGTAAGGCATTTTCAAAACTTCTAAGAATCCTTGAACAGAACCATCTTCTCCCATCGGACCATGAAGAACTGGAAAGACTACAGCGCCTTCTTCGTAGATGGCACTTGGTGCAACTTTCTTATCCCAGTCAATAGTCGCATTGGTCATGAGACGGTCTTCTTGACCTGGAGTCTGGCTAAATTCTTGCGTTTTGATAAAGTCACCTGACTGGCTGATGAAGAAAGTTTTGACAGTGAAACGGTCGTAGTTGACCGCACGCATCACACTTTCAGCTGAAAGGACAGAGACTTCACGCTCTGCACTACGTCCACCGTATAAAAGAATAATCGTTTGTTTCATATTGTTTGTCCTAATTCTAATAGAATATTCGTTCTTTAGTATATCATATTTGCTTCTTTTTTAAAACTTGAAGGTAATACTGATCTTCAAAAAACATAAAAAGAGACCGATAAAAACAAAGTCGGTCTCCTCGATTTTTGTATAAGATTTTTGTATAATGAATTGAGTTTGTAAACTGGTCTTCACCTACAACTCTGTCCGATTTTCAATGGCTCGTAAAAGTGTGACCTCATCCGCATACTCGATATCTGCTCCCACGGCTAGGCCTCGTGCTAGACGAGTGACCTTGATACCAGCTGGTTTGAGCAAACGAGAGAGATACATGGATGTCGCTTCTCCATCCGCTGTCGCATTGGTTGCCACAATCACCTCTGAAACCTCACTATCCATGAGACGAGTCATGAGGCTCTTGAGGTTGATATCGTCTGGACTGATACCATTCATAGGAGAAATGAGACCGTGCAAGACATGATAGAGTCCGTGGTATTCTTGGATATTTTCCATAGCAGCCACATCGCGACTATCCTCTAGCACCAAGATGGTTGTCTGGTCTCGAGTCGGATCTGTACAGATCGAGCAAGGGTCATCATCCGTCAAGCGACCACAGATGGAACAATAGGTCAATTCCCGCTTGGCAGATAGAAGGTTTTTGGCAAATTCATTGACATCGTCATCAGACATTCCAATGGTATAAAAGGCGAGACGAGTAGCCGTTTTGATCCCGATACCTGGTAACTTTGAATAGCTATCAATTAACTTGGCAATAGGTGTTGGATACAGCATAAGTTCCTTTCTAATTCATTGGATGTTGTTGGTTATAGAGGTTGATAATATCTCGTGCAATTGAAGGTCCGACACCATTTGTTAGGTTGGTGTTATGAGGAAAGACGACTGCGACCGCGATTTGAGGATTATCAGACGGAGCATAAGCAACTGCGTTGGTATTATTGGCTTTTTGACCACCATTGACATAACTTTCGGCAGTACCTGTCTTCCCACTGATGGAAACGGATGCACCATTTGAAAAGGCACGACCAGTTGTCAGAGCGCTCGTTCCATGCGAAACTTGATAGAAACCTTGGTGCAAGAGAGCCATATCCGCTTCTGAGATATTGATCTTGTTCAGTTCCTTGGTGGCTGTTTCTTGAACTAGATTGCCTAAGCCACCTTGTTCATTGTTTCCATAAACTCCCTCAACGATGTGAGGAGCCAATCGTACGCCATTGTTTGCAATGGTTGCGACATACTGGGCTAACTGCATAGGTGTGTAGTTATCAAACTGGCCAAAGGCGTTATTAATATAGTTGGCCAAATCAAATTCTTTTGGTGTAAATCCTGTAGATTCATCTGGGAGGTCAATCTCTGTTGAAGCTCCGAGTCCATATTCCCCAAAAGTTGATCGCAATTTGCCCATTGCAGTCTCTAACTGATCAGTTGCGACTATCATATTTGGCTGGTAGGTCTGCCCCATGATCCCTAGCGCAGTCTGAACCATGTAGGTATTAGAAGAGTACTCCAAAGCCTCAACTGCTGTGATAGGGAAGGAGCCATAGGATAAGGTATACCATGAATTGATCGGAGCCGAACCTTGGAAAACAATCGGCTGATCTGTCAAGGTTTGATTGCCTGACAAGACCCCATTTTCCCAACCAGAGCTAAGGGTTGCCGCCTTAACGACAGATCCTGGAACAAAGACATTGGTTATCGTTCCAAGCGAATCTGAACTTAATTCACCGGATTCGACATTATGCTTGACACCCGACATCGCTAGAACTGCACCGGTTTTAGGATTGAGGGCTACAGCGTAGACCCCTTCAGAGTATTTAGCTCCACCGTTACCCAACTCTGAGTTGAAGTAGCTCTTGAGTAGGTCATCTACACCATTCTGGAAAGTTAGGTCAATCGTTAGTTTGATGTTGTTTCCTTTGCTTCCTTCTTCGACATTTTCTACACTTTCCATATTTCCGTGTTTGTCAAGGTGGATTTCCTTGACGGAGCGTTTGCCTTGAAGAACATCTTCATATTGCTTTTCAAGATAGGAAGTTCCCACTCGGTCATTGAGAGAATATCCTTTTTTCAAATAAGCGTCCACTTCCTCCGCTGGAAGACCTGATTTTTCACTTGATACACTACCTACAATTGAAGACAAAGAAGTGTCTAGGACTTTTCTATCCCATGAGGTTGAAATACTGATACCTGGTAATTCCTTGGATGCTGATGCAACGAGAGCAACTTGGGTATCATTCAAGGCATCCGTAGAAATGGTTCCTGTCGCAAAATTTTCAACGGCATTGAGCTGACTAAAGAGATAGATTTCCTTTTTCTGGTCATCTGTATAATTGAGTTGACTCACGTCAATACTTTCAACTGCATTATTGTAGAGAGTTGCTTCTGATAAACGATTTCCATCTGAATCCAGGCGTTTATCACTTGGCAAGGATTCGACTGTTTTTTTGTAAACGTCCTGGTCCGCCAAGTAGTAGTCTGCAATCTGACGGTCTGTCAAATTAGGGGAGGTTACATTCACATATGTGAGAAGTTTCTTGGCTGTCTCCTTCAATTCTGCTGCTGTCATTTTATTGTTTCGGGTGAAAGAAACAACCTGCTTGACAGTGTTTTCTACCAAGGGTTTCCCTGCCGCATCATAGATCTGTCCACGAGCTGAACTGGTTGTTACCCTTGTCTGGCTGGCTGAGGCCAATTTTGTTTCATAGAAATCTTTATTGAGCACCTGCATGTATAACAATCGACCAATAATGGCCATAAACAACAGGATAACAATGGCAAACAGTAAATTAAGCCGAATAGGAATCGAATGGCTATTGAATTTTCTCATACAACTAAGACTCTTTTCTAGAAAAATTTCCGATTTTCACCTTTATTTACATATAAAATAATAGAGCAAACAGGTGATGTTCAGTACATTTCATTGTACCATATTTTACGGAGAAACTCTTGGAAAAGTCGAAGCATTTTTTGACTTTCAACTGAAAATGCCTTTTTATTTGGTTATCCTAACTTCTGTGATATAATGATAGTAATAGTTAGGAAAGCGTTAACCTTTAAGAATTTGACTCATAAAAAGGAGCCTCATGAACAAGCCAGACATCGCAACCATAATCGACCTCCATTTTGAAGAATTAACCGAGCTCGAGCAAGAAATCGCTCGCTATTTTTTACAACCTGAAACGATCCAAGATGATCTTTCTTCTCAGCAAGTCACCCAGAAATTACACATCTCCCAAGCAGCATTGACCCGCTTTGCCAAAAAGTGTGGTTTTACAGGTTACCGAGAATTCGTCTTTCAATACCAGCATCAGGCTAGTAAACAGGATACTCATTCCCACAAACATAGTCCTTTGACCAAACGTGTTTTGCGAAGCTACAGTATCATGCGAGAACAAACTCAGGATTTGATCGACGAAGAACAACTGGAACGCGTCGCCCAATTAATCGATGACGCAGAACGAGTTTACTTCTTTGGGACGGGAAGTTCTGGTCTGATTGCCCGTGAGATGAAACTGCGCTTTATGCGTCTAGGTGTTGTCTGTGAAGCTTTGACCGACCAGGATGGCTTTGCATGGACGACCAGTATCATGGATGAAAATTGTCTGGTACTTGGCTTTTCTCTATCAGGCACTACCCAATCCGTCCTCGATAGTTTGTTGGATGCCAAGGAAATGGGTGCCAAGACCATTCTCTTTACCAGCGCTCCAAATAAAAATAGTCAGGCCTACACCGAAACGGTCCTTGTGGCAAGCCACAGTCAATCTTCTTACATCCAGCGTATTTCCGCTCAACTCCCTATGCTCATTTTAATAGATTTGATTTATGCCTACTTTTTGGAAATCAATCGCGAGAGCAAGGAAAAAATCTTTAACAGCTATTGGGAAAATAAAAAACTCAATGGCTATCGTAGACAAAAACGCGTTAGAAAATCCTAGTTTGGTTAAACCAAACTAGGATTGTTTTGTTTTGAAATGATAATAGGCTCCCAACATACCTGCTGTATTTTGGTGATGGGCAAATTCTAATCGTGTTTTTTCAGCTAGACTTGGTACCAAGGCCGCCTTCAAGGCTGTGCGGATCTTTGGTTTGAGGATAGCCTCTTGTCCCATGATACCGCCACCGAGAATGACTACTTCTGGATTGGCAACGTAGCAAATATTTGCCAGACCTTTTCCTAGATAGTCGACCATGCGGTCAATACCAGCCATGCAAATCTTGTTTCCTTCAGTAGCTTCCTTAAAAATGCGTCGGCCATTCCACTGATCAACTGGATCACCATGAGCTGCTGCCACATATTCTACCAAGGCTGTCGTAGAAGCTAAGTCTTGGAAAGCCCCATCCTGCATATGCATATAACCGACTTCACAGGCTGAGTTGCTAAATCCATGGAAAACTTTCCCATCCATAATCAAGCAACCACCGATACCTGTTCCAATGGTCAAGCAAAGTGTCACACTCGCTCCCTTTCCTGAACCAGATACTGCCTCAGCAAGACCTGCACAGTTGACATCATTTTCAATTTCACAAGGAATATTAAAGCTAGCCTCGATTTCCTTTTTGAACTGAGTTCCTGCGTAATTAGGAATTTGAGGACCAGCATAGAAAATCTCACCCTTATCTGGATCCACCATCCCAGCAGAAGAAATGGCAACACCTGCTACTGGGCCTTTTTCTAAACAGCTGGAAACGATATCTTTTGTCTTTTGTAAGATATGTGGGCCACCCTTATGCGCCTCTGTTGGCATTTCGTGCGATTCAACAAGTTGGCCTTCTTGATTAATCAAACCATATTTGATGTTGGTTCCGCCAATATCAATTGCAACGTAATGTGTCATAAATACCTCCTTATGGATTAGAGGAAGCGCTCCTTGGTTTCACGAATCAAGGCTGCAGCTGCTTCTACAACTGGACGATCTTCTTCGGTTACTGGTGTCAATGGTGAACGAACTGAACCAATGTTCAAACCTTCATTGATCTTCAAGACTTCTTTGATTACACAGTACATATTTCCATGTGCAGCAGTCAATTTACCAATGATTGCATTGATAGCGTATTGCAATTCACGAGCTGTTTCCAAGTCTTTCTCAGCAATTAACTCATTGAGTTTCAAGAAGAGTTCTGGCATAGCACCGTAAGTACCACCAATACCAGCTTTGGCACCCATGAGGCGTCCTCCTAGGAACTGTTCATCTGGACCATTAAATACGATGTGGTCTTCTCCCCCAAGGCTGACAAAGGTTTGGATATCTTGAACTGGCATAGAAGAGTTCTTAACACCGATAACACGTGGATTTTTCAACATTTCAGTATAGAGACTTGGAGTCAAAGCAACTCCTGCCAATTGAGGAATGTTATAAATCACGTAGTCTGTGTTTGGAGCTGCAGCACTAATGTCATTCCAGTATTTGGCAACTGAGTATTCTGGCAAGCGGAAGTAAATCGGTGGAATCGTTGCAATGGCATCTACACCCAAACTTTCTGCGTGGCGAGCAAGTTCCATACTATCCTTTGTGTTGTTGCAGGCAACATGGGCGATGATAGTCAATTTTCCTTTGGCAACTGCCATGACTTCTTCCAAAATCAATTTGCGGTCTTCAACGCTTTGGTAGATACATTCACCAGAAGAACCATTGACATAGAGACCTTGAACACCTTTATCAATAAAGTATTGAACCAAGGCACGCGTACGCTCTGGACTGACTTCTCCTTGATCATCATAACATGCGTAGAAGGCTGGAATGACACCTTCGTATTTTTTCAAATCTGACATAGATTTTCTCCTAAGATTTCTTTTTTCTGCTGAGAGCAGTTCTATTTTTTACAAGTTTAGTATACACCTTGTGAAAATCGCTTTCAATATCTTGTATACACTTAGATTTTAGTTTCTACTTGTATTTTAGAAACTGTAACGATTGAAAGTAGTTTCAGAAACAAGCCATCCTACTGGTATTTGGCGAAGATTTTCTCCATCAAACCTGCTTGGAGAAAGACTAGCAAACCAAAGCCAAAGAGGATAAAGGCCGATCCACCCAAAAGAAGAGTGAAGGCGGATAGATAAAGAACCATCACAATGAGAAAGAGAATGGCTAACATGAGGAAGAACCAAGGAAAGTTAAAACTTGCCAAGATAAGCCCTTTTTGCAGCACTTCTTTCCAAGACAGGTCATAGCGGGCAGCGATGGGATAACTAGCCAGCATCACCAGAGTGAGGAAGATGAGAATCCCCAAACAAATAGCTTTCACAATCTGGAAAGGCAAAGCAGTCTGTCCCCAGAAGAGATAGAGGTCTAGAAGGCTTAATGACACAATGCCTAACTCTAGCAAACCTAACTGGAAACCCAGTTTCAGATTTTGCTTGAAAGCTCTTAGATAAGTTCTAAAGACTGGTACCCGTCTGCTTCTCTTAATCTCAAACATGGTCTCATAAAGGCTGATTTTCGCCACTCCAATCGTCACAATGGGCAAACAAGAGACGACAAAAAGAAGATTGACTGTGACGATATCCAAGACCTTCTCACTGAAACGCATGAGAAAATTATCTGTATCAAATGCTGCCTTGATAAGGCTTACTCCTTTTTGTGCCATGTTTGCTCCTCCTGATTCTTTTAATCAATCAAAATTTTAAAGAGATACTTGCGAACTTTTTCTTCCATCCCTGCGTAGCCATTTGGCTGATGCGGTTCTCCTGGGAAGAAAATCGCAAAATTGTGATAACCCAACAAGAGTGGGTAGCGTTCATGACAATGGACAAAGCCAATGTCGCTCGCTTCGTCGAATGCTACCGCTTCGTCTTTGATACGTGAACCGTAACTCGAATATTCATGTCCTTCTACCAGCAAATGCAAGTCTGCATAGTGTTTATGGTGCTCAAACTGATCATTTTCAGCTTGATTGAGGACATTTTCCTGAACAACTAGAAAGACCTTGTCCCCGTCAATCTCATACTTACCGAGTTCGAAAGAATCCTTACGGTGCTGATAGAGATAGTCGATAGCCTTATCTAGATTGGGATGAATCCCTTTGTAAAAGGTGATGTTTTTCAAATCGTCAAAAATCATACTGTTTCCTTCGTTTCTGATAGTTACTATTTTTCAGTTTCGAATTATCCTTTCTCTATTTCCCTATAATAGTGCGGACGGAAGCAAATTTCTTCGGTATTTCATTCCTAATTTTTGAGCCTTTTGCTCTTTCATCGTCAGTCTCAAAAATCCCGTCTAAGATAAGCGTAAGATGCTTATCTTAGATACCACTAAAGCGGAAAATAGCCACCATAAAACGAACCTACTCTAACTAGTATCATGAAAAGAGTTCATTCTTAAGTTTATAAGTGTCTGACAAAACTTCACGAAGTAACTGCATACTCTCCATTTTGTAGACACTTATAACTCTGTATTCTCTTATACTCAATGAAAATCGAAGAACAAACTAGAAAGCTAACCCCAGGCAATACTTAAGTATGGCAAGGTAACGCTAACGTCGTTTAAACTCGATTTTCGCAGAATCTTATCCTTTAACCGCTCCCATAGTAATCCCTTGAGTGAAGGATTTTTGGAAGACAAGGAAGACGGTTACGATTGGCACGGCTGCAAGAGCTGCACCCGCCATGATCAAACCATAGTTGGTTGCCATTTCGGCCTGCATGGTCGCAACCCCGAGTGAGATGGTCAAGTTTTGACGTGAAGTCAACATAACCAACTGCATAAAGTAGTCGTTCCAAGTATTGATGAAGGTAAAGATCGCAAGGGCTGCAAATCCTGGTTTCACGATAGGGAAGGCTACGCTCCAGAAGGTACGAATCTCACCACAACCGTCGATTTTAGCTGATTCAAGCAATTCTGTCGGGATATTTTCACTGAATTGTTTCATAAGGAAGACCCCGAATGGCCATCCGATCAAAGGCAAGATCACTGCCCAAAGTGTATCGTGAATTCCCATGAAGTTGACGATACGTACCAATGGTACAAGGACAACTTGTTTTGGAAGAGCCATGGCAGCGATAAAGACTGCAAAGAGGATGCGCTGACCATAGAAACGTTTTTTAGCCAAAACATAACCTGCTAGAGAAGAGGTTGCACAGACTAAGAACATGGTTACCAGTGAGATAAATACAGAGTTCCACATCCACTGCATAGCAGGGTTTTGCACCATGAGTTGTTGGAAGTTCTCCATGGTTGGCATTTTAGGGAACCACTGTGGCGGAATCATAATGGTATCTGGTTGTGATTTGAAGGCCCCTGTCAAGATCCAGTAGAATGGAAAGATGAACAGTACGGTCAACAAGAGCAAGATAATCGTTGAAATAACAGTGAAAGCTGTTAAGGGTTTCTTTTGTGTAGGTTGCATAACTGTCTCCTTTCTTTAGTATTCTACATCGTTTCCGAGGATCTTGAATTGAGCAAAGCTGACAATGGCAATCATCACTGCCAAGAAGACACCGATGGTATTTGCATAGCCGTATTCTGTCAATTGGAAGGCTTTTTCGTAAAGGTAGTACATGAGTGTACTTGTTGAATAGTTTGGACCACCAGAAGTCAACAACTGAATCAAGGCGAAACACTGGAATGAGTTGATGGTTGTAATGATCGCGATGTAAAGAGTTGTTGGAAGAAGGCTAGGCCATTTGATCTTCCAGAACACTTGGAACTCAGTCGCACCATCAACACGCGCTGCTTCAACTAGTGAGTTGTCAATATTTCCCATAGCAGCGATATAAAGGATAATCGGTTGACCAACAGATGTAGTCAAAAGGATGATCATAATCGCTAGCAAAGCCCAGTTTTTATCACCCAACCAAGAAATGTTTTGGCTGATGATATGACTTGACTTAAGGACAAAGTTTAGAATCCCTGATAGGGGGTCATAAATCCATTTCCATACAACCGTTACGGCAACACTACCTGTTACAACCGGTAGGAAGAAGACGAAACGATAGAAAGAACGGGCAATGGCATTTTGATGATAGGTTTGAGATGCTACAAAGAGCGAGAAGAGAACCACAATCGGAACAGATCCAATAACCAGGATAACGGTATTGATCAAAGACTTCATAAAGACAGGGTCTTTAAACATGCGAATGTAGTTGTCCAAGCCCACAAACTCAAATTTCGTCATGGAGTAGTTAAAGAAACTTGTAATGAATCCCATAATCATAGGAGCCAAGACAAAGATTACAAAGAAGAATAACACTGGTGCTAGGAAAGCGTAGGAAATCACTGTTTCCCGCATACGAATTTTATTGACTTTCACAGTCGGCACCTCTCTTTCAAATAGAATAGTTTTTGATTTTCTTGAACTGTTTTAAAACCAAAATGAAATTTTTTAAGATTCGCTTATGTAAGAACTTCATTTTAATTTCGTGACAGTTCCTACCATTTCAAACAAAAGTCCCCCTTTTCTTACACCATAGTGCACAGGGAAAAGGGGGGAATCAATCTGACTTAGTGCTTATTGTTTTGTAGCTTTTTTGATTGTTTCGTTAGCTTTTTCAGTGAAGGCTTTCAAAGCATCCGCTGGTTTTTCGTCACCATTTGATACAGATTGCAACATTGGGAACCAAAGTGTTCTCATTTCAGCAAATCCATCGATAGTGTTGTAATATGGTGAGTAGTATTTAGTCCAGCCACTGATTGTTTCCATACGTTTGTCTTCATAAAGTTTGCCAAATGAAGTACGAACTGGGAAGGCACCTGTACGAACTACGTCTTTAGGACCCCATTCTTTGTCATCTGCGATGAATTGAACGAATTTCTTAGCAGCTGCGACTTTCTTATCGTCTTTGTTGTTAAATACTGCAAATCCGTTTACAAGGTATTCAAGAGATGGTTTACCAGAATCTGATGGGAATGGTACTTCTACCACTTCTACCTTACTTGCTTCCAAGAGTTTCGCTTGGATACCGTTTTGAGCTGGTGCCCAAAGGATTGTGTATGAAGTTTGACCGTTAGCAAAGTTTTGGATGTCTGCCCCACCGTCAAATTGTGAACCATTGTTCAACAAACCGTCTTTGATCCAGCTAGCAGCTTTTTCAAGACCTTTGACGAATTTAGGATCGTCAGTTGTATATTTCGTTACTTTTTCATCTGTTACAGAACCGCCATAAAGGTTTGCAATGAAGGCACGTGTTCCTTGGTCTCCCCCTTGACCAGAACTGAACAATGAACCTGGAGTGTAGCCTTTATCTTTAAGCGCTTTCAAAACTTTTTCAAAGTCATCAGTTGTCCAACCTTCTTTTACAAGGTTTGCAACTCCAGCATCTTCCAACATTTTCTTGTTCATAGCCATGTAGAATGGAGCTGAACTGATTGGATACATGTAAGCTTTGTCTCCAGCCTTACTTGCTTGTACGATGTTTTCGTTGTTGACATCTTTGACGAATTCGTCTGTGAAGAGGTCGTTCAACTCAGCCAATTTACCATTTTTACCGTATTGGATGATACGTCCTGGTGCGTCAAAGAGTACGTCTGGCGCTGTTCCTGCTTCGATAGCTGTTGTGATCTTTTCTGGACCTGACTTAAAGTCAATGGTTTCCAATTTCACTTTTACATCTGGATTTGCTTTTTCAAAAGCTTCGATGATTGATTTTTCATAAGTTCCAACACCGTCACCCGTTTTTTCTTGTGTGAAGACTGGGAATGCCCACCAAGTGATTTCTGTTTTTCCACTATCGCTACTAGAGCTTCCAGCATCTTTACTTCCACCAGAGTTACCACAAGCCGCAAGGCCAAGAATCGCAGCACCCGCAAGTACTGTACAAGCTAGTTTTCTAAATTTCATTTGTATTCTCCTAATTAATAAGCGTATCCATATTGGATAATGAGTTCTTTATATTTGTATACGTTTTCATTTTATTCGACGCATCGACCACTCTCCTCTTTTTTGAGATTGTGTTATTTAAGACCGGCAACAAAGCGTTCCGTAATCTCTTTTGGTCTAGTAATAGCTCCACCAACAACAATGCCTCGCACCCCATACTCAAGGATTTGCTTAGCTTGTTCTGGTGTATGAATCTTCCCTTCAGCGATGACATCCACACCTGCTTCACACAGTTTTTTGATCAGTTCAAAGTCTGGACCATCCACTTTCGGACTATAAGAGGTGTAACCTGATAGGGTTGTTCCAACAAAATCAACACCTGCTTCAACCGCTGCAATTCCTTCTTCAAACGTGCTGGTATCAGCCATCAAGAGTTGATGCGGATATTTTTCTTTGACTTGTCGGATAAAGTCTTGGATTTCCAAACCATCGTAACGTTCACGTTTGGTACAATCCAGAGCAATGACCTCAATATCTAGTTCAGCCAGTTCATCCACTTCTCTCATCGTAGCTGTAATGAAAGGCTCCTGTGGCGGATAGTCACGTTTGATAATCCCGATAATCGGGAGTTTCGTAACCTCCTTGATCTCCTTGATATCGCGAACACTGTTTGCTCGGATACCGACTGCTCCACCTTGCTCAGCCGCTTTGACTAGCAAGGGAATGACTCCTCCCGCTTCTGTATAAAGCGGTTCGTGAGGAAGTGCCTGGCAAGAGACAATGATTCCATCTTTGATTTGTTCAATCAAGGCTTCTTTGCTGATCTGTGGCATCCTCTTTCCTCCCTTTCTTGTTCTTATGGGCTTATTATATATTATTTGTTAAGCGCTTTCAATAGCTTGTGATAGAATAGATTTCAGTTTCAAAAGTATTTTATAGAACAGCCGTTCCTGAAAGTAGTTTCAGGCCTCTTATGATTTCGAATCAACCTGAATGTCATCAAAAAAGATAGCAGGCTTGAAAACCTGCTATCTCTTCTGAGACTTGCTATAATAGCTTTTGCTTATTATTCTTTTCTCTTCTTTCCAAATGCAAAAAGTGATAAGAGGACGCCCGCAAGGCCAAGGGAAATTAGTGAGCTGGTTTCCTTGCTTCCCGTATTTGGAAGTTCATCTTGTTTAGCTGCTGGCGCTTGATAGGTCACATCTTGGCCTAGAGACAGTTTGTTGTCTGCAGCTGCTAATACTAGATTGTTTTCTCCCTTGTACTCTGGCACTTCATGGACTGCTGCCTCAGCGCCATTGACTCCACCCTTATACTCTGGCAGGTCATTTGAAGCTGCCAAGACAAAGTTAGCACCTCCGCTATATTCTGGAACCTCGTTTGAGGCTGCTTGAACTGCATTCACTCCTCCTTTAAACTCAGGAATCTCATGGACTGCTGCCTCAACTGCATTGACACCACCTGTGAATTCTGGTTTTTCTACCGTTGGAGCCGGTTCTTCACCTACCGTTGCCAATGGACCGGTGTACTCTGGTACCTCTGCTACAGCCGCTTCTTCTGCATTGACACCACCTTTGAATTCCGGTTTTTCTACTGTTGGAGCTGGTTCTTCACCTGCTGTTGCCAATGGTCCAGTGTACTCTGGTACCTCTGCCACAGCCGCTTCTTCTGCATTAACACCACCTGTGAACTCTGGAACTTCATGGATAGCGGCTTCACTGCCATTAATACCATCGCTTAGTTTAGAGCCAGCTAAAGAAACTGGTAAATTGTGCATGCTTTCAATTGCACCCTCAGCTAGACCTGTAATCCTTTGTCCCATATCCTCTGGATCTATTGTGAATAGGAGAGTTTTTGTATCGTACTGGGTCATAAAGGTTGCTGTCTTGCCATTTGCCAATTGAAGGGTCGGAGCCTTGTTTACCAATACTTCCGAATCGAACTCCATAGCAATGATACCTGGCCATTTTTGGATAGCATATTTCACTTTTGCTTCTTTAGGAGAAATTCTTTCCTTGGTCAAGAAATCCCAGTTGAATTTCTTGAAGGAAAGTGTGTATGGAACACCTCCAGGAGCATGGTGTTCGTATAAAAGTCCAAATTCATCTGGCCCGATTTGTTGAAGTGAGTTATAAGCATACTCACCTTCTTGAATCAAATGGTGGTGCAACCAAGTTAGCCGACCATCTTCTTCTACACGAGCCACTCGAATATACCCATTTTTACGACCTGGACCATTTGCATTTGCCAAGAGAATATACTCTTTGCCATTTTGAACCGTGTGAGTCGCAGCCATTTGAACATAAACGTCTGGCACATCGTAGCGTTCAACGTTATTGTCCCAAGTTAGACCACCATCATGACTGGTTGCAACCTGTAGATCTTCTGTCAACCCACGCATAAAGAGTTTGAGGTCCCCATTGTTTAACTGAACAACTGAAGCTTCCGTATTTTGAGCATAATAATTGCTCATGGTACTTGAATCGACTACTGTACCATCATAAAGTGTACGATTGTCGTTGACACCACCACCCATATGCCAAGTCTTACCATGGTCGTCCGAGTAGATGATTCGAGATGATTGAGAACCATTGAGGTGGTTAGCCCGGTTGGTCGTATAGACAGGAACGACGATTCGACCTTTATGTGGTCCAGTACGAAGGGTAATTCCCACTCCAGGACCTACTCCTAGGAATTTCATCCAATCGGCTTTGACCATCGGAGTGATATCTTGAGGCGCTGACCAGGACTTCCCGTCATCATCACTGTAGGACATCCATAGATAACTATCCTTCGCAATTCTAAATGGAGAAGTTTTGTTTGTTGTGAAGTAGATATTGCCTAGTAGCTGATCACCTTTGTATAGATCACCCTTGTCGCTATAGGCTGGTTTAACAGGATCTACAACAACACGGTAGTCTGTTGCTTTACCATCTGGAGTGTAAACTGTACCATTTTCTCGAATAGTATAAGCTTCCTGTTCACCTTCTCGATAGAGGAGTTGATAGGTTTTACCATTGATTTCTTTGTAGGCTTCTTCTTTTTGCGAAGACATTCCAAAGATTCCTTTTCCTTCTGGGAACATGTCATAAATGGCAAAAATGCGTTTGGTTTCAGGATCTTGAGTCAGGGTCATATCGATATTCACTGGTGAACCGATTGATGGATCAGAAGCCTTTGGATTGTCACGTAGGTTGGTAATAGTTACTCGATCTCCCCAAGTTTTACCATTATCTTCACTGCGTCTGATGACCATGCCGATATCACCCCAGTCACTCGAATGGAGACGGCGTTCATCTGCACCTGCAATCAGCGTTCCTTTATCTGTCTTGAGAAGAGCTGGGATACGATAACTCTTGATACCATCTTTATTTGGTTGATTGTTCCTACCACCTTCAAAGACGTCTTCTTTCTCAGTGACTTTTGCTCCCTCAGGAAGTTTCTGTTCTAATTCACCTCTTTCAAATAATTGACTTCGTGTTTGAACTTCATCTGGGCTTAAAGCACGATCATAAACAGTTAGGTTTCGTACTTGTAGGTTTGATGCCCAAACTGTTTTATTGCCCCGTTTGGTTGCTCCAAGTTGAGCTTGATTAACATCTGGCATATCTTTGATAAAGTTACCAGATTTTAGACTTGTTCGGGATAAGACACCGTTCACATAGAGACGAACTCGACCATGAGGTAACTCTGCTGTCGGTTGTTCGACAGTAAAGGTCACGGAGTTCCATTGTCCAGGGCGAACTTTCAAAGGAGCATCTGTATACTTATCATAGAACTGCTCCCCGTTAGCGCCACGCCCTTCAATAAGAGCTGTATTATCAAGGACCGACATAGTAAAGTACTCATTTTCCTTGGTGTCACTGGATACCGAGAAGAGATTGTAAAAGCGTGGAGCTGATGCATCTGGTTTGAACTCCATGTGAACTGTAGCATTTTGAAGTTTCTTTAGTTTGTCTAGTTCACTTGATAAATCGACTCTCTGACCATTTGCT
The DNA here is from genome assembly GCF_000526095.1 of Streptococcus sp. CM6. NCBI lineage: Bacteria > Bacillati > Bacillota > Bacilli > Lactobacillales > Streptococcaceae > Streptococcus > Streptococcus sp. CM6. Next base: position 165,368 of record NZ_JATS01000020.1, read on the forward strand.
GCATTGGTTTCAACATCTTCTTTTTCAAGGACAGGATTAGCATTTTTTAAATCTCTTGAGTAATAGTCACGAGGAAGCGCTCCTTGATCCTCTGATTCCGCTTCCTTATTTGCTTCTTCTGCAGGAGTTTCGGTAGAGGATGGGGTTTCTGATTCTGCACTCTCATTTTTTTTCAAATGATCTTGGTCCACCTCAACGCCGTTGTCTTGTGCTGCTGCCAATTTACCAGCCAAATCCTTATCCAAATGAGCAAGATCTCCCGAGGACGCTTCTTTTGGCAATTCTGATAAACCTTGACCAGGTTCGACAGTTTCTGTATTGGCCCCTGCTGCATTGGCTTGCTCTTGAGCTAAGACTGGATTTGCTCCAAATACTACTGTACCAATCACTACCGATGCTACCCCAACTGCAAATTTTCGAATTCCGTATCGCTGTTTCCGATCTAAAGATTTGTAATTCATGTTTGTCCTTTCATTTTTCATAAAATAAAGCGCTTTCTTTTTCTTTAAAAATTTTTATTGTCTCTCAAGAGACAAGTTTTTACAAGAAAGTATCCAACTTAATGAGAGCTCCCAATCCTCTCCCATTTTCTGCTGAGCTCGAGTTTTTAATCACCCAGCAGCCTTTTTCCTCCTTTCACAAGTGACTTTTCCTTTATTATACAATAAAGTCTTATATTTATATCTGTGTTCCCACAGAATAGATTTTACTTTTAAGGATATTTTAATATTTTAAGTTTTCTAAAAGTACTTTCAGGTTTTGGACATAAAAAAGAGAGCTCCTGGGCTCTCTCATTCATTATCTTACGTACTTAAAAGGAATCTCGCTGCCACAGAGCCAGTTGTAGACTTGGTCATTGACAAAAACATTCATGGCTTCGTGAGCATACTCTGGCATGATGCGATAGGCCTTGTCGCAAGTTAGGCGGTTGTAAATTGCAAACTGGGTAATAGGATAGCAGACATCGTCATCCAAGCCCGTAATCATCTTGACCTCACCTTGAATGCGATGGGCAAGATTTTTCACATCGATATAGGCAAGGGTCGCCATGATTTCCTCCTCTGTTTCATGGAAGGGATCGTGGAACTTGAAATATCGGAAGAGTTCATCATAGGCGTCACTGGTATTGCCAATCTCAAGCACTCGTCTAAGGTCTGACAAGAAAGGATAGATGGCAACTGTTTTCTGAATCCGAGGATTGAGCGCTGCTGCAACCAGGGCTAAAGCCCCTCCTTGTGAGGCACCATAGCTTGAAAGTCTTTCCTCATCTACCTGTGGCAGACTAGCAACAATTTCGATCAACTGGTAAATATCCAGATAGACATCCTTATAAAAGAGCTGGTCTCGACCTTCAACAGCACCACGGATGATATGTCCCTTAACGGTATTTCCCAAAGGAGAGCGCAAGCCATCTTGCGAATAACCTGACTGGCCTCGAACGTCCATAGAAACAACGCCGTAACCAGCCACGGTAAAGGCCAGCATGTCAGCCCAATCCCAACCACGTCCCATGTATCCATGGAAGTGAAAGATTAGCGGAACCTTCTCCTCAGTCTTTGGAAGGACGATGCGTGCATAGACCTTGCCTTCATTCCTTCCTTCAAAGGTCAGCTCATAACACTTGACTTGAGGAATATGAAAATCCCTTTCCTCCAACTGGTAGGCAGGAAGGACTGAAACTTTTTTGACCTCTTCATCCCAAAAAGCATCAAAGTCTTCTGGAACCTCATCCCTTCCTTTATAAGTCTTGATTTCTTCTAGCAAAGCTGGGTTTTTCATAGCATGCTCCTTTTAATTTGTAATCGTTATCATAACTGTAGCATATCTAGAAAAGCAATGCAAGAAAGAATGGTAAACAGAAAGTGATTTTAAATTCTCCTCCCTCAAACGCATCGTTTGAAAGTAGTTTTAAAATCTTAAACTTCTAATTTTCCGTTTTACATATGATCCTTCACAGCAACTGCTACCATTTTGGCTTTGGCACGGACTTTAGTAGCCACTGTCATCTCCATAGAAATAATTGCTTTTCTTTCCCCTAATTCCTCCAGAGTAGAAGTAACCACAATTTCATCTTCAATTGGACTAGGACTAAGGTAATCAATCTCCAAGCGAGCTGTAATAAAACGTCCTATCACAGTTGATTCCGTCAGTTCCAACCCTTTTTGATGATGGGCAAACCAAGCTGCTGAGGCCGTGCCATGGCAATCAAAAATAGTCGCTATCATTCCTCCAAAGACATTTGATGGAACTCCACCAGTATAAGCATTTTCAAGCTTTATCCGACTAATACAACTATTCCCATCTATACTTGGATAGGTTTTTAAATGTAAGCCTAAATCATTCTTGGGACCACATCCCCAACAATGCTGAAATCGTTCTCCATACCTATCTTGGATAGCAATCATTCTTGTTTCTAACATTCTTTTCACTCCTCTTTACTCAGATGGGGCAATTATATCAAGCTTCAGTCAAAGAGTAAATAGGCTTGGAGACTAATATCTTTTTATCACTCGACTAAGTTTGATTTATAGCCGACCATTTCATAAAAATAAAAAGAGCGTTTCCGCTCTTTGGTTATCAATAGGTGCTAGCTCCTTTCTCTAGTTTGAAAGTCTGAAATTTCTTTTGGTAGGTCACTTTAATCGTCATATGAGAGTCCTCGTTTCTTTTTGATGACTCTAGTATAAGATCCAAACCTAAAATCTAGCTTATAGATTTCTTAGAAAAGGCTTAATCCAGATGTTCCCTCTTTTCTAGATGAAGAGCAATCATGCGCCATTCTGGATCCTCTTTCCAACCTTCCATCGAACTAATGTAGTTGGCAACCTTCCTAGCTTCTTCTAAAATCGGAAAATCTTCGATAATATCCGCCACTTGAAACTCTGGCAGGCCTGACTGTCTGGTTCCAAAAATCTCACCAGATCCGCGCATTTTCAAATCCTCCTCAGCAAGGACAAATCCATTGGTGGTTTCTGTCATGATGCGCATGCGGTCTTTCCCTGACTCGGTCTTGGGATTGGCAACGAGAACCGCATATGACTGCTTGTCCCCCCGACCCACACGACCTCTGAGCTGATGAAGCTGGCTGAGACCGAACCGATCAGCATCCATGATAATCATGACGGTCGCATTCGGAACATTGACCCCAACCTCGATAACAGTTGTAGATACTAGAATATCCGTTTTTCTCTCTTTGAAATCCTGCATGATCTGGTCTTTTTCATCACTCTTCATCTTACCATGTAGAAGAGCTACTTCTGCCTTGCCAGCAAAATGAGCTGTCAACTCCTCCGATAAGGCAATGGCATTTTTCAGATCCAGAGCTTCTGATTCTTCAATCAAGGGAGAGATGACGTATGCTTGAGAACCTTTTTGGATTTCCCCTTCTAACCAAGTCAGCACCTGAGGCAGTTGCTCATGTTTGATCCAACGTGTCACAATGGGTTTCCGACCCGCAGGCATCTGGTCGATAATGGAAACATCCATATCGCCAAAGGCTGTGATAGCCAGTGTTCGAGGAATCGGTGTCGCTGTCATCATGAGAACGTCAGGATTATCTCCTTTTTCTCGCAGAATACGCCTTTGCCCCACACCAAAACGGTGCTGCTCATCGATGATAATCAAACCAAGGCGAGCATAATCAACCCCATCTTGTATCAGAGCGTGGGTTCCGATAATCAAATCAGCCTCACCCTTCGCTATGGTCTCCAAGACTTCTCTTTTTTCTGCAGCTTTCAAGGATCCTGTCAAGAGAGCGAGTTTCAAGTCTGGAAAGAGACTCTGTAGACTTTCAAAGTGTTGTTCAGCAAGGATTTCGGTCGGTACCATGAGAGCCGCTTGGTAGCCAGCCGTCACTGCAGCAAACATGGCCAAACCTGCGACCACCGTTTTCCCGCTCCCCACATCCCCTTGTAAGAGTCGATTCATGTGGTGGTCCGACTTCATGTCGGTCAAAATTTCCTGCAAACTCTTTTCCTGAGCTGGGGTCAGAGCAAAAGGAAGATTTTCTTTAGTAGCTGTCACCTTTTCCTGAGACCAATTCAGAACCAGACCGCTTCCCTGAACTCTATTTTTAGACTTGAGCGTCTGCAACTGCATTTGGAAGTAAAAGAGTTCCTCAAACTTGATACGACGAAGGGCCTGCTTGTATTCTGCCAAATCCTTAGGAAAATGCATAGCGCGAACAGCCTGGCAACGGGACATGAGTTTGTATTTATCAAGTAAAGACTGGGGAAGGTTTTCCTCAATCAAGAGGTCCAATCCCTGATCAAAGGCTGTCTTAATGACCTTAACCAAACTGGCCTGACTGATTCCCTGAGCCAGACGATAGACAGGCTGGAGGTCATCTTCCACCTGAGCTAGAACCTTCATCCCAGTCAGACTAGCCTTGGCACGGTCCCACTTCCCAAAAACAGCAAGGGTTGCTCCCAACTCTATCTTGTCTGCTAGATAGGGCTGGTTAAAGAAATTCACCGCAAAAACGACCTCTCCCTGCTTAAGGCTAAAACGTAGGCGATTGCGCTTGAAACCATAATACTGTACACTGGCAGGTGTCACGACTTGACCAGACAGGACCGCCTTTTCGCCATCTTCCAGCTCCAGCACCCGCTTGGTCTTGAAATCTTCATAACGGAAAGGAAAGTAGAGCAAGAGGTCTTGCAAGTTTTCAATTCCTAGTTTGGCGTATTTCTCTGCTGACTTTGGTCCCACACCAGGCAAGACATGCAAGGGTTGGTGTAGATTCATGCTCCCCCCTCCTTTCTATGTTTTAATAATATTCTCTCGGAATGCGATCGCTGAGGAGACAAACCACCTCATAGTTAATGGTACCACGGTAGACTGCTACCTGAGTTGCCGTGATTTCCTTATCTCCGTCAGAGCCAATCAAGGTTACCTTGGTTCCTAGTGGGTAAATCTTAGGTAATCGAATAGTGATTTGGTCCATCGAAATCCTGCCGACGATTGGGCAAGCTTGTCCATCTACCAAGACGGAAAATTTCTGCATGTCTCGTGTCCAACCATCCGCATAACCGATTGGCACCGTCGCAATGACTTGCTCACTATCCGCCTGATAGGTCGCCCCATAGCCCATGCAAGCTCCAGCCGAAACTGTCTTGACATGGACAAGGGCAGATTCCAGGGTCAAGGCTGGTATCAGGTCATAAGGCAAGTCCAAGACCTCTCCGCTGGGATTCAGACCATACATGGCGTCTCCCATACGGACTGCATTGAAAATGGTCTCTGCGTGCCAAAGAGTCGTTGCCGAATTGCTGGCATGCACTAGCTCTGGCACTTCCTTCATGCTTGACAGAATGGTTTTAAATCGTTCCAACTGGGTATTAAAATAAGTGTCTGATTCTTCATCTGCAGTCGCAAAGTGGGTAAAAATCCCCTCAACACGAGCGCCGTGTTGTTGGAGCAAGGCATGAGCCTGATCCGCTTCACTGGCTTCTCTAAAACCAATTCGTCCCATTCCTGAATCAATCTTGAGGTGGACAGTTAAGCCAGATAAATCTGTCTCCCTAGCTAAGAGCGCTTGAATCCATTCCACCCCAGCCACTGTCAAGATGATGTCGTATTCTTTAGCTAGTGAAACAGCTTCTACCTCAGACACACCTAAAATAAGGATTTTCTTGTCAATTTCTGCCTGACGAAGTTCAATAGCTTCATCAATGTTGGAAACGCAAAAGCCATCGACATTATCTTGAATCGCCTTGGCAACGGCAACAGCTCCATGACCATAAGCATTGGCCTTAACCACTGCCCACTTGAGCGTTCCTTCAGGGATATGATCCCCCATTTGCTGAATATTTTGTCGAATAGCTCCCAGATGAATCAGAGCCTTGGTTGGTCTATGTGGACTAGCTTTCATGATTTTCCTCCAAAATGACACTGGCTGTCACAAACTGATCTGTATGGCTGATAGACAGCCAAATATTTCCTGAAAATGGTGACTGACTAAAATAAGGCGTCCCACGTTCATTGTTCAATACTTCCAAATCCTGGAAACCGAGTTTCCCAATACCAGTTCCCATGGCCTTAGAAAAGGCTTCCTTAGCCGACCAACGACCTGCCAAATATTCGATTTGTCTGCGCCCTTTTAGACTGGTAAAGCGTTCCATTTCCTTAGCGGTCAACACGCGCTTGGCAAAGCCTTCATGTCGTGTAACTGCGCGTTCTATCGAAGCCAATTCTTCGATGTCAATTCCGTGTCCAACTATCATTTTCATCAAAAGGAGTTGAGATTCCCCCAACTCCATCCTTTTCACTTATTTTGTTAAGGTAGTATAAATTTCGTCTACCAAGGCTACTGTATTTTCCCAACCTAGACAAGGGTCCGTTATGGAGCAACCAAAGACCTCTGGTTGATTTTGACGACCATCAGCTAGGTAAGATTCGATCATAAAGCCTCGAACCGTCTTTTTAATCTTTTCATTCCAGTCACGATTCAGCAAGGCTTGACGAACAATGCGAATTTGTTCCATATACTGCTTGCCTGAATTGTCATGATTGGTATCGATGATAATGAAGGGATTTTCAAGTCCCATAGTCTCATAGCGATTGATGGCATTTAAGAGGGTTTCATAGTAGAAATTGGGTTCATTTTTACCATATTCGTTCATGGCCCCACGAAGGATAACGTGGGCCAAAGGATTTCCTGAAGTTTCCACTTCTTGCCCATGGTAAAGGAAGGTTTGCTTGTTTTGAGCCGCATAGATGGCATTAAACATGACCCCGAGATTTCCAGATGTTGGATTTTTCATCCCAACTGGAGCATCAATCCCAGACGCTACAAAGCGGTGTTCCTGGTCTTCCACTGAACGAGCCCCTACAGCATGGTAGCTGACCAGGTCATCAACCAAAACGAGATTTGACGGATAAAGCATCTCATCAGCTGTTGTCAATCCAGTTTCGGTAATCACACGGTAGTGCAGCTGACGAACAGCCTGCAAGCCGTTAATCAGGCTTGGAGCTTTTGAAGTATCCGGCTGATGAACCAAACCCTTATAGCCATCTCCATTGGTACGAGGTTTAGCCGTATAGACACGCATCACGATAAAGATTTTATCCGCAACTTTTTTCTGCAAGTCTGCTAAGCGACGAGCATATTCGAGCACAGCTTCTTCATTGTCCGAAGAGCAAGGCCCAATCACCAAAAGGATTCGGTCGTCCTCACCTGAGATGATAGCTGCCAACTCTCTATCACGGGCTTCTTTTTTTCGCAATGCTTCAGCTGACAACTGGGTCGCAGCCTTGATTGCTTCAATATCAATTTCTTGACCTTTTTCGATAAATGCCATCTTACTCTCCTAGCGTTTGGTAAATTTCGCGAACAAGTGCTTCTGTGTTGTCCCATCCTAGACACGGATCTGTAATGGACTTACCAAAAACTTCTGGCTCATTTTGACGTCCATCTTCTAGATAGGACTCAATCATAAAACCACGAACGTATTTCTTGATTTTCTCATTCCAGTCACGGTTAATCAAGGTCTGACGAACGATACGGATTTGCTCCATATACTGCTTGCCTGAATTGTCATGATTGGTATCGATGATAATAAAGGGATTTTCCAAGCCCATCTTTTCATACTGGGCAATGGTATCTATCAAATTGTCATAGTAGTAGTTGGGAATATTCTTGCCATATTCATTCAAGGCACCACGAAGAATGGCATGGGACAATGGATTCCCAGTCGTTTCCACCTCTTTACCAAGGAAGAGGAAACTCTGCTTATTTTGCGCTGCGTAAATCCCGTTAAACATAACATTGAGATTTCCAGATGTTGGATTTTTAAATCCTGTTGAAAAATCTGCTCCGCTCGCTACAAAACGGTGCTGTTGATCCTCTACAGAACGAGCTCCAACAGCCATATAAGAAATCAAATCATCCACCAGCGGAAGATTTTCAGGATAAAGCATCTCATCCGCTGTTGTCATGCCAGTCTCAGAAATAACGCGGTAATGTAAATGACGAACAGCCTTGATCCCATTGATCAAGCTAGGTGCTTCTTTAGCATTTGGTTGATGAATCAATCCCTTATAGCCATCTCCATTGGTACGAGGTTTAGCCGTATAGACTCGCATGACCATAAAAATGCGGTCTTTGACCTCTTCTTGCAAAGCAGATAGACGCTTGGCATACTCGAGAACCGCCTCTTCATTATCAGATGAACATGGTCCTATCACCAAGAGAATACGTTGGTCTTTCCCACGGATAATGGCTTCCAATTCCTGATCACGTCGGTTTTTTCTCGCAAGAGCTGCTCCCTCTAATTTAGACAAGGCGCGAACTTCTTCAATGTTAATTTTAGGACTTTTAGCTGTAAATACCATGATTCATCTCCTTATAAAGCAAACGGACACCAAGCAAAAAATGACTTTTACCAGGTATCCGCCTGTATCTTATCTCGTATTATTGTCTCTTACCATGACAGTTCTTGAATTTCTTACCAGATCCACATGGGCATTGATCATTTCGTCCGACTTGGCTCAAGTCCACATCTTTTGGAAGCTGAGTCTGCTGCGCTGCGATATTACGAGTCGCAGTTGTACTGATATTGTGTTCAGTTTGAGGACGTTCCTGTTCGTGGATTTGTGCTTTCATCATCAAGCGGGTCACATCAAATTCAATTGATCCAATCATGTCATTAAACATGCGGAAACCTTCTGCTTGATATTCTACAACAGGGTTGTTTTGGGCATATCCACGAAGACCAACAGCATTTCGCAACTGATCAAGAGCATCGATATGGTCTGTCCACTTGTTGTCTACAACACGTAGGATCAAGACTTTTTGGAATTCTTTTACTGCATCTTCGTCACGAAGCTTAGCAACTTGACTGTCATAAACTTTCAAGGCACGTTGGAAAAGTTCATCTTTGATGGCCTGATCTGACAGACCTGCAAGATCTGAACGGCTGATTGAATCTTCTGGAAGCAAGTTATACTTAGCAAAGTTCAGGATTGCTTCCAGTTTTTCATCTTCTTTCGAACGAGCATGTGCATCTACGATTCGGCCAATGGTACGACGGATCATAGCATGGATTTCTGGTGCCAAGTCACGATCTGCAGTAATGACATCATAACGTTGTGCATAGATGATTTCACGTTGTTCACGCATAACATCATCGTATTGAAGGACTTGTTTACGAGTGTCGTAGTTGTTTCCTTCGACACGTTTTTGAGCCGCTTCCACTTGACGCGTTAACATGCGAGATTCGATGGCTTCATCAGACATGTTAAGACGTTCAAAGACACCTTTCAAACGTTCTGAACCGAAACGTTTCATCAAATCATCTTCAAGAGACAAGTAGAATTGTGACTCACCTGGGTCTCCTTGACGCCCTGAACGTCCACGAAGCTGATTATCAATACGGCGACTTTCGTGGCGCTCTGTACCAATGACGCAAAGGCCACCAAGTTCACGAACCCCTTCGCCAAGCTTGATATCGGTACCACGACCGGCCATGTTGGTTGCGATAGTAACTGCGCCACGCTGACCAGCGTTCATGATGATTTGTGCTTCTCTGTAGTGGTTCTTCGCATTCAAGACTTCGTGAGGAACACCCGCCTCTACCAGTTTCTTAGAAAGGAAGTCACTCGTTTCAACTGCAACTGTACCTACCAAGACCGGTTGACCTTTTTGGTGACGGGCTTTTACATCCTCAACTACAGCCTTAAATTTCGCATCAAGACTGGCATAGAGAAGGTCTGAGTGGTCGATACGTTGTATTGGACGGTTGGTTGGGATTGGGATAACACGAATATTGTAGATTTCGCGGAATTCTTCTTCTTCTGTTTTACCAGTACCCGTCATACCTGCCAATTTCTTATACATACGGAAGAGGTTTTGGTAGGTGATAGAAGCTGAAGTCTTAGTCTCATCTTGGATTGGCACACCCTCTTTTGCTTCGATCGCTTGGTGCAAGCCGTCAGAGTAACGACGACCTTCCATGGTACGACCTGTAAATTGGTCGACGATCAAGATTTCTTGTTCTTCACTAACCACATAGTCGATATCAAGAATCATGATATAGTTGGCACGAAGGGCATTATCGATAAAGTGGGTAAGAGCTACGTTTTCGACATCATAGAGATTTTCCAGTTTGAAATAGCTCTCAGCCTTGTCAATCCCAGAATCAGACAAACCAATCGTCTTAGACTGAATGTCAATAATATAGTCATCCTTGTCCAAAGACTTCACAAAATGATCCGCCATATGGTAGAGTTGGCTAGTCTCAACTGCATTGGCACCTGAAACGATCAAAGGAGTACGGGCTTCATCGATCAAGATCGAGTCAACCTCATCGACCAAGGCATAGTTAAGCGGACGTTGTACCATGTTTTCTGCACGAACGACCATATTATCACGAAGGTAGTCAAAACCAATCTCTGAGTTGGTTGAGTAGGTAATATCACAGAGGTACGCTTCTTTTTTCTCCATTGGAGATTTGGCTGCTAAGTTGATTCCTACTGACAGACCAAGCCATGAGTACAATTCACCCATCTCAGTCGCGTCACGTTCTGTTAGGTATTCGTTGACTGTAACTACGTGAACCCCTTTACCTGCAAGGGCATTGAGGTACACTGGCATGGTCGCTGTCAAGGTCTTCCCTTCACCCGTACGCATCTCTGGAACGTCACCATGGTGAAGAACAATCCCACCCATGACCTGAACCTTATAAGGGAAGAGCCCAAGGACACGTTTTGCAGCTTCACGAACTACTGCAAAAGCCTCATATAGCAATGAATCAAGTGATTCACCCTTGTTGTATCGTTCTTTAAATTCGTCAGTTTTCGCTTTTAGTTCTTCGTCTGACATTGCAGCCATTTGGCTCTCATAGTTAAGAACCTTATCAGCCATCTTTTCCAGACGACGAAGTTCTCCTTTATCATTTTCAATAATCGTTTTTAAAATATTAGCCATGATTTTCCTTACTTTTTATTCTGAATATTTTAGAATGTTCTTTTAATTTTAGCATATTTACCATTATTTTTCAAGAAAGAATCCTTGTTTCACAAGGGGAAAAAAGGACTAGAAGCCAGTCTAGTCCATCATTTTTAATGTTTAATTTCCCAAGAATGCAGGTAATATCCCAAAATACCAAAAGAGATTAATCCAGAAGGCCAAGCAAAAGATGATGCCAAAGATGAGAAGACTGATTTTTTTAATCAGCACGGAGTATAGGATGGATAAAACGCCAAAGACCACAAAGAGTTTTTTCATAACGAAATAATAAATTGAAACTCCTCCTATATGCCAATCCCAAGGAAGGAAAAACATGAGGAACCAGAGAAAGCAAATCGTAAAGATATATCTCTTGTAATGCGCTTCAAGAAAGGCTTTCGTTTTCTCCATAGCAAACCTCCATTTGAGTCACTGTCTCTTCCCTTTTATTATACCAAAAAAACCTGGAAAAGACTTTCCAGGTTTGAGTTTGAAATCACTAGTCATGCTAGAAAAATCACTCTATTCATAGGATGATTCACTTTATTGACTTGATGAAGATGTTCCAAAATCGACCTTAGGAACTGTCTTGGCTTCTTCTGTTTCTTTAAAGGTTTCAGCTTCTTTAAAGTTCATCATATTCGCAAAAAGCACGGTTGGAAAACTTCTCAACTTTTGATTGTACTCAGCTGCAACCTTATTATAGTCCTTGCGTGCTACAAAAATACGATTTTCACTGCCTGAAAGTTCGACCATTAGTTGCTCAACATTTTGATTGCTCTTGAGTTCTGGATAATTCTCCGTCAAGGAAATCAAGCGGGAAAGAGCAGAACTCAACTCTCCCTGAGCCTTTTGGTTTTCTTCCGATGTCACTGAGCTACTACCGATTTTAGCTCTAGCATCCGCAATCTTGGTAAAGACTTCGGTTTCATGATTCATTTGTCCTTTAACGGACTCCACCAAGTTACCAATCAAGTCCGAACGACGTTGGAGGGCTGTCGAAACATCGGCCTGAGCCTGCTCCACTTTAGTCTGTTCACCAACCAGACCATTATAGGTCGTCACTGCGGAACAACTTCCCAGAATTAGTAGTCCAAAGAAAATCGCCACTATTGAGAGAATTACTTTATTTTGTTTCATATCAAAACCTTAACACTTTCTTTTATCAATTTTTCTGAGAAAATACTCAGATTTTAAATCAATTTCCCAAACTTTGTTTTTATTTTTAATTAAGGAGTAAACTCTTGCAAAGGAGTCATCTTACTGTATGGAAAAATCGGTTTGAGCAATATATGATTACTCACCAGTCATCAGACGAACCGCCACCATCGAAGCCACCGCCGTCCCAGCCTCCAGATGAGTCGGAGCCAGAGTCAGACCAAGAGGAGCCCGAATCAGACCAAGAGGAACCTGAGTCTGATGAGTCACCGCCCCACCAGCCACCGCCAGAACCATCTCCACGTGAACCACGACCACCAAATAGAAATCCGATAATCATCACGATGAAGTAAATGAGAACTCCAAATACGATAACTCCGTCGCTCGAACTGCTTTTTCGATGACGTCTCGAAGAACTACTCTCACCAGCATACCTTTCCAGTTCCCTTAAGCGACTAGAGTTGGTAGTATAGTCGTAACTACTTTTAGAACTTGAAGCAGTCGTACTCGATCCACTATAGAACATGTAGTTGAGATTATTGACTATTGAGAGAACTCCATTGTTGTAGTCTCCCTTTTGAAAGTAAGGGCGTGCTGTTGTCAAGAACCTGTGAGTCTGATAGTCAGTGATTTTACTGGCCACATTATTACTGGTTTCAATCCGTGATTTTCTATCTTGGACTGCTATGACGACCAAGGCACCATTGTTATCTCCCGAATAGCCAATCTTCCAAGCCCTAGCCGTTTCATTGGCAACTGTTTCGATTGTTTCTCCATCTAGGCTTTTCACAACGTAAACACCCATCTGGAATTTTTCTGATTTTTTACTATTGACATTATTCAATTCCCGAATCTGACTTATAGTCTCATCCGTTAAATAATGATCCGGGTCATAAATTCCGTACTCAGGTTTTTCAGGTGCTGTGAATGCTGACAAGAAGAGAAAGACCATCAGCAACCCAAGCAAGCGAACCAACAAACTATGTTTAAATAATCTGCTTTTTTTCATAATAACCTCCCTGATAAAGGAAAATTGATTTAAGGAATTATAGCATTTTGATTTTTACAAAAAAAGTGCATTTTCATTACAAATAGATTACAAAAGCTAGGAAAATGATTGAAATTTGATGACAGATTCTCCTCCAATTTGATAGGTTCTTTTCTCCCCTTTTAGATAGAAAAAAGAAGACTATGAAGTCTTCTTTCAATTTATTTTTATAGGAAAACAAGCAAGGCTTACTTGCGCTTTCTTGCGATCAAGTGAATCGGGGTTCCTTCAAAGACAAAGGCCTTGCGGATTTGATTTTCCAAGAAACGCAGGTAAGAGAAGTGCATGAGTTCTTCTTCGTTGACAAAGATGACAAAGGTTGGTGGCTTGGTTGCCACTTGGGTTGCGTAGAAAATCTTGAGGCGTTTTCCTTTGTCTGTCGGTGTTGGATTGATAGCAATGGCATCCATAATCACATCGTTCAAGACTGCTGATGGGATACGGGTGTTTTGACTCTCGCTAATTTGCTTGATCATCTCAGGCAGTTTATGGAGACGTTGCTTGGTAAGAGCTGAAACAAAGACAATCGGCGCATAAGGCAGATATTGGAACTGCTCACGGATATCCTCTTCCCATTTCTTCATGGTGTGGTTGTCTTTCTCAAGGGTATCCCACTTGTTGACCACGATAATCATCCCTTTACCGGCTTCGTGGGCAAAACCTGCGATACGCTTGTCGTACTCACGAATCCCTTCTTCGGCATTGAGGACCATCAAGACCACGTCAGAACGGTCAATAGCACGCATGGCACGCATGACAGAGTATTTCTCCGTATTTTCATAGACTTTACCAGACTTACGCATACCAGCCGTATCAATCATGGTAAACTCTTGTCCATCAGCATCTGTAAAATGGGTATCAATGGCATCGCGCGTTGTTCCAGCTACTGGACTAGCAATCACACGGTCTTCTCCCAAAATGGCGTTGATCAAACTTGATTTCCCAACGTTTGGACGGCCAATTAAGCTGAATTTAATGATATCTGGATTTTCTTCTTCGACTTCATGTGGAAGATTTTCCACGATGGCATCCAGTACATCACCCGTACCGATACCGTGGACAGACGAGATTGGCAGAGGTTCACCCAAGCCCAGAGCATAGAAATCATAGATATCATTTCGCATCTCAGGATTATCAACCTTGTTAACCGCGAGGATAACAGGTTTATGGGTTTTATAGAGTTTGCGAGCTACGTACTCATCTGCATCTGTGATTCCTTCTTTCCCAGACACCACAAAGACGATGACATCAGCTTCTTCCATAGCGATTTCTGCTTGGTGCTTGATTTGTTCCATGAAGGGAGCATCGACATCGTCAATCCCTCCCGTATCAATCATACTAAAGGAACGATTGAGCCACTCACCCGTTGCATAGATACGGTCACGTGTCACACCCTCGACATCTTCTACGATTGAGATCCGCTCACCAGCGATCCGATTAAATAGGGTTGATTTCCCAACATTGGGACGTCCCACAATGGCAATAGTTGGTAAGGCCATGTTTTCTCACTTTCTACAATAACTTTTTCTGTTCTAGATTCTTCCGAGTTGAACAAGGTTCGGCTTGACCAAACTGCTCAGCCAAACGTTGACTCCAAGAGGCCGTCGCACGCGCACCAGCATAGTCTGCCTGAACTTTGTCATAGTCCAAAATCGCTGCTACAGGCTGTTCTTGGTATTCTTCTTCAAAAACCACTTTGTTCAAAGGCAGTCTTGGTTTGACATCGTGTTGTTGATCTGGCACGCCAAGGGCAATCCCAAAAACAGGGTAGGTATAGTCAGGCAGGTTAAAAAGCGCTGCCACTTCTTCTGACTTGTAACGGACCAAACCGATGATAACACCACCATATCCCAGACTCTCTGCTGCAAGCAAGGTATTTTGCCCTGCAAGCGCAGCGTCCACAGACGTGATAAGGAGACCTTCCACTCCTTGAGGTTGGAAACTGTCCGTATGAAGGCTTGCTCCCTTCTCAGCTCGATTCAAGTCACCTACAAAAAGCAAAAAGGCTGCTGACTGGCGAATGGCTTCCTGAGGAACCAGTTCGTATAGGGCATCTTTCTTCTCTTGACTACGCACAAGAATCACCGAGTAGGATTGGAAATTTTTCCAAGATGACGCCATTTGAGCAGCAGTCAAGATTTCATTTAAGTGTTCTTGAGGAATCTCTTGCTCCTGAAAGCGACGAACTGAAGTATGATCTTTCATCAGTTTAATGGTTTCTGTCATCGGCGATTTTCTCCTTCTAGTCTTGTTTCCTCAGCTAAATAACGAATCCTTTCCATGACCCGTCTAGCTTCCCAAGTTTCATCATTTCCATTCTTTCCTTTGGCAAAATGTTTTTCCAAATCTTGGAAACTAAAGTTGGAAGTAAAGAAGGTCGGCAAATCTTCCTGCATGCGATACTGGAGGATGACTTGGAGAATCTCATCGCGCACCCAAGGGGTGGATTGCTCTGCACCAATATCATCTAAAATCAGAACTTCAGAAAGCTTAATCTCATCTACCAAGGTCTTCACAGATCCTTCACCGATGGCATTTTTCACATCAATGACAAAACTTGGATAGTGGAGAATGGTTGTTGAAGCACCACGTTTTTCAGATAGGTCATGAGCCAAGGCTGCCATCATGAAACTCTTTCCAACACCAAAATCTCCGTAAAGATAGAGGCCTTTTCGGATGCTTGGGTAAAGGTCAACAAAGGAATAGAGTCTCTCAAAAATCGGCAACCGTCCTAGATCATCCAGGTCAATCTGAGCCAATTTCGCTTTCTTGAGACTTGCTGGTAGATTGATCAACTTGAGACGATTCTTGATGGCCGCCTCTTTTTCAGCCGCGATTAGTTCTGGTGTTTCTTCATAAG
Source organism: Streptococcus sp. CM6 (assembly GCF_000526095.1). Classification (NCBI taxonomy): domain Bacteria; kingdom Bacillati; phylum Bacillota; class Bacilli; order Lactobacillales; family Streptococcaceae; genus Streptococcus; species Streptococcus sp. CM6. Next base: position 181,382 of record NZ_JATS01000020.1, read on the forward strand.
ATACATCCGCGTAGCCATGATTCATGACCAAGATAGGCTTGTAGCCACGAGCTATATAGTCAGCATCCCCACGAAGAAACTTATCCCGTTCTGTGATATATTGGTTGAACTTGGAGATGCTACGATTTAACTCCTCTTGGTTGAGGGATTCTTTCTGGATAAAAGCCGCTACATCGGGGTCCTTCATGATCTGCTGGACCAAGTCCTGATACTGAAAACGACTTGTCTGACGTTTGATTACATCACCAACACTTTCCATCTAGTCTCCTCCTTTTTCTAATCGGGCTAACATTTCTTGTTTTTTGCGTTCTAGTTCCAGACGAGTTTCCTCACTGGTTTGATTCTTGTATTCTGGATTACTCCACTTAGGAACATTTGTCTTAGTTGAGCTGGCCTTGTTTTTCTGTTCCTCTTGTCCTTTTTGCTGGTGTTCTCGAATCCGAAGCACGGCTTCCTCAGCTGTCCGAATCTTGCGATAGGCATAGTCGTTGGCGACTTTCATAGCATATTTTTCATTGACATTGGCCGAATCAACCTTGTTAAAGGTTAAAAGCAAGACGATATTGATAACTTCGTCCAACAAGCCTAAAGACGCCATCTGGTGAAGGAGTTCTCTTTCACTTTGGGTGATGTTTCCCTTACGTGTTTGCTTGATTTCGGCTAAAAATTCCAGGGGAGTTTTATTTTTGGCTTCCCTGATAATGGTCATTTCTTTGAGGCTAAAGTCAGAAGATGCTGGCTTTTGCGCAATCTTTTCACGCATGCGTTTGACTGAAATAACCTGAGCCACCGCTGTCGCCTTGGCTAATTGATAGGTTTCAAACCAGGTCCATTTTTTTTCATCTGCGATGGCAAACAATTCCAAAACATCTGCTTGCTCGTTTTCAAAACGCAAACCATCTCGAGCCATCAGCCGCTGAAAATGTTCCAAGTCAAAATCATTTTTTAACTTGCTTTTAGACTTGATTGGTGTCACTTCTTCAGTCAGGGTTGGAAAGACTTGACTCAAAGCAACCGAGAGCGCTTCTCCCTCACTTGGAGCCTGCTTCATAGCAGAAACAGCTGTATCCCCAATCTTTCTCTCTAATAATCTGCTATAGACAGAATGACTTAGAAATTCCTGACTGGAGATGGGAGGATGAAGCTGTAATTCATAGGTTTCTCCCTTTTGATAAAGGGTCAACAAATCCAAGGCAGACAAGACTTTGAAGGATTGGAGCAAGGTCGGCATGCCAAAGTTCAAATGGTTGAGGATATGAGAAAAGAGGTGTTCCTTCTGCCCACCATCCCAAAAGGTAATGGCATATAGATAGAGGCTCAGTGCCTCCTGACCGATAATCGGGAGGTAGCACTGCACCAGAGAAGAGGTATCTTGTGACACCCGATTATTCTTTAGAAAAGAAAAACGGTCATTTGGCTTCATCTATTTTTCCTTTTTCTTTTTTGAGGACTGGGTGATCTGCTGGAGCAGACTCTCCAACTCACTCACATCCTTAAAGCTACGATAAACACTGGCAAAACGAACATAGGTAATCTCATCAAGCTCTGCCAATTCTTCCATGACTAAAGATCCAATATATTCACTTTGGATCTCATTCTCACTGCGACTACGGAGTTTTTGCTCGATACGATTGACCACCATGTTGATTTCATCACTTGAAACCGGGCGTTTCTGGGCTGAACGGATAATCCCATTAAAGATTTTATCTCTTGAAAATTGTTCTCGCGTACCGTCTTTTTTGACGACAACTAGCGTTCTTTCTTCTACTCGTTCATAGGTTGTAAAACGATGCTGACACTCGTCGCACTCACGTCTTCGACGGATGGTATTTCCTTCTTCGGCTTGTCGACTATCAACAACACTAGACTTGGTAGCCCCACATTTTGGACAACGCATGCATTTCCCTCCTTGTCGTTTTCTTTTCATTATACCATTTTTTGAGCAATTCCCAAAACAATTCTTATTTTTACTTGACAAGTTTTTTGTTTTATTGTATTATTTAATTAGAACAATAAAGAAAAAGAAAGGAGACTATGATGTCCTGGTCATTTGATAATACAAAACCCATTTATTTACAGATTATGGAAAAAATTAAACTACAGATTGTTTCCCATGAACTGGAACCCAACCAACAGCTCCCAACCGTAAGAGAACTGGCGAGCGAGGCTGGGGTCAATCCCAATACCATTCAGCGCGCCTTGTCTGACCTTGAACGTGAAGGATTTGTATACAGCAAGCGAACAACTGGTCGTTTTGTCACCGAGGATTTGGACCTCATCGTTCAGTCCCGTAAACAACTTTCCGAGGAGCAACTGCAACACTTCGTCTCTTGCATGCTTCAATTTGGCTACAAAAAAGAAGAACTGCCAAATGTATTAAGCGACTATATTAAAGGAGTTTAAGACTATGACACTACTAGCACTTGAAAATGTATCAAAATCATATGGAGCAACTGCGGCACTTGACAATATCTCACTAGAGATCTCAGCTGGAAAGATTGTCGGGCTCCTCGGACCAAATGGATCCGGAAAAACAACCTTGATCAAACTGATTAACGGTCTCCTTCAGACAGACAAAGGACGTGTCCTCATTAACGGACAGGATCCAAGTCCTGCTACCAAGGCAATTGTCTCTTATCTACCAGACACAACTTATCTCAATGAGCAAATGAAGGTTAAAGAAGCCCTGACTTACTTTAAAACCTTCTATCAGGATTTCAATCTTGAACGCGCCCAACATCTGCTTGCAGACCTTGGCATTGATGAAAATAGTCGCTTAAAGAAATTATCAAAAGGAAACAAGGAGAAGGTCCAACTAATCCTCGTTATGAGCCGTGAAGCCCGCCTCTATGTTCTTGACGAACCAATCGGAGGTGTGGATCCAGCTGCCCGTGATTATATCCTCAATACCATCATCAACAACTATTCCCCAACTTCTACAGTCCTGATTTCAACCCACTTGATTTCAGATATTGAGCCAATCTTGGATGAGATTATCTTCCTCAAAGACGGGAAAGTCGTTCGCCAAGGAAATGTTGATGATATTCGTTACGAGTCAGGTGAATCAATTGACCAGCTCTTCCGCCAGGAATTTAAAGCCTAAGCAAAGGAGATTATTATGTTTTGGAATCTAGTTCGTTATGAATTTAAGAATGTCAATAAATGGTATTTAGCGCTCTATGGAGCTGTGCTTGCAATTTCAGTTTTAATTGGAACTTTTCTTGGTAGTCTTAGCCAGAGTTACAATTCTAACAATGCTGTTTATTTCATCTTCTTTTTGGTACTAGTCTTTGGAGGACTCAGCGTCACTCTTTGGATTGCAACAATCTTTTTAATCATCCGAAGATTCAAGGGGAGTGTTTATGACCGCCAAGGGTATTTGACCCTGACCCTACCTGTCTCTGAGCACCAAATCATCATCGCAAAACTTTTAGGTGGTCTTGTCTGGTCCATCTTAAGCTATATCGTCTTTATCTTGAGTGTACTGATTATCTTCTTCTTAACACCAATAGAAAAAGACTTCACTGTCCTCTATAACTTCATTTCCCCTTACCTCAGCTACGGTTGGCTCTATGCCCTGTCTCTTCTAGCAGGTTCGATTACATGGATCTTGTCCATTTACCTCGCAATCTCAATCGGACAACTCTTTAATGAGTATCGAACAGCTATGGGAATTCTAGCCTATATCGTCATTGCCATCGTCATTGGTTATGTTTCTCTCTTCTTCCGAATTGAAAATGACTTTAACATGATGATTGGTACAGAAATCTTGCGCGATCTCTTTTTATCGGCTATCTACTATCTCGGTACCTACTATATCTTGAAAAACAAGGTTAACTTGCAATAAAAAATACCCAGCTTACAAGAGCTGGTTTTTTCTTTAACTCAATATCAAACTGGCTACAATTGGACTAACAAAGACGTAGAGAATACCAGTAACACCGATAGCCAAGCCCCCCATGGCCCCTGCTACAGAACCGTACTGAAAAGCCGTTCCCGTTCCAACTGCGTGTCCTGTTCCTCCAAGAGAGAGTCCGACAGCCACTGGATCATCAATTTTCAACCACTTCAAAAGGGTTGGTCCAATAACACTAGTTAAGATCCCAGTCGCCACTACGACGACCAAGGTCACAGTCGTCAAACCTTGCAATTTTTCTGTGATTCCCACTGCCATGGCGGTTGTTACTGACTTAGGAAAAAGAGAAATGGCTAGGAAAAAGTCCATGCCAAATATTTTCGCCACTATGGCAGTGAAGCTAGTATTGACAACTACTGCTAGCAGACTACCAAAGAGAATACTCCGAGCATGGTGCTTCATCAAGTGAAAACTCTTATAAAGCGGAATCCCTAGAGCCACCGTCGACGGGACAATCAAATTATTCAGATAAACCCCACCTTGGTAATAATCTTGATAAGAAATCCCCGTCGCCTTAAGGAAAATAATGATAAAAATAGCCGACAACAGCAAGGGCGTTGTCAAAGGATGGGGAAAACGTCTGTAAATCAACATCCCCACTAGATAAGCTAGGATAGATAATGCAATCCCAAACAAAGGATTCGATACAAATTCACTCATTTCGTTTCTCCCTTCTCATAATCTCCCTCAAATCGTCTCTTGATAAACTGAACCACTAGGGCTATGAGGATAATGTTGATGACAGCCGCAAAAAAGACAATCAAGACGATAGGCAAAAGATAAGGAGCAATCACATCAAACTTTTCCATGATACCAACTGCTGGTGGCAAAAAGAGAATGGTCATATTGGCCAGCAAGAAATTCCCAACCATGTTGACATGCCTGGTCCTTAGCCACTTGAACTGTAGGGCTAGAAAGAGAATAATCAAACCGATAATACTGCCTGGGATGGGCAGATGAAAGAAACTGGAGATTCCCTCACCGATTAGAGAAATCACAAAGAGAATCATTAATTGAACATATAATTTCATCCTAAACTCCATGAAATAAACTTCTTGCATACCAGTTTACTCTTTTTTCAGAAAATTTCAAGGAAATATTGAAATTCTTCTTTCTTGCAAGGATTAGTTAAAAGTAGTATAATCATTGCATGCGCAATCATCTTGTGTTATAAAGATACTCAGTAATGACTTTGTGATTTTTACTTTGAAAAGAAAGGAGAAAGCAATGACCTATTTGGAAAAGTGGTTTGACTACAACTGCCGTCAAAAGGAAATGGAAGCCATGCTGGAAGAAACTATTGCCCAGCAGAGTGAACAAAGGCTGAACTTGAAAGAGTTTTACCTGCTCTACTATCTGAATCTGGCCCAAGAAAAATCTCTACGACAAATTGACCTGCCAGATAAACTCCATCTCAGTCCAAGCGCTGTTTCTCGAATGGTGGCTAGGTTAGAAGAGAAAAACTGTGGCTTGCTTAGTCGCAGATGTTGCGACCAGGATAGACGGGCTAGTTTTATCTGCCTGACTGACGAGGGACAAACAACCCTGGCTTATCTACAAAAAGCCGTCGAAGAAAGATTGGAAACCAGTCTTGATTTCTTGCCTTAATAAGTATTTTTAAAAAAAGTTGCGTGCGCAATCATTTTTCTTGACATTCCTCTTTTCAAGGAGTACAATAAAGTCAAGATCGAACAAAGGAGTTTTATATGATCGAAATTACCTATCTAGACACCAGCAAACAAGAGAGAACCATGACTTTCGAGTCTTACGAAGACTTTGAACGTTCTCAACAAGCTTGCCTTATCGGTGTCGCAGACTATTACCCAGTTCAAAAATTAACCTATAATGGTCATGATTTGGACTACCATGGGACTTATGGAGATGTCTTCTTCTATCTCATGAAACAAGATTTAAGCCAATATAACTAAAAAAGGAGAAATACAATGGCAAAAGCAATTACAGATGCAACATTTGAACAAGAAACAAAAGACGGTTTGGTCTTGGTAGACTTCTGGGCAACTTGGTGTGGCCCATGTCGTATGCAAGGTCCAATCTTGGACAAATTGTCTGAAGAACTTTCAGAAGATGTCTTGAAAATCGTTAAAATGGACGTTGATGAAAATCCAAACACGGCTCGTGCTTTTGGAATCATGTCTATCCCAACCCTTCTCTTCAAAAAAGACGGCCAAGTGGTGAAACAAGTTGCAGGTGTTCATACTGCAGAACAAATCAAGGCCATCGTTGCTGAATTGAGCTAATCACACTAGAGACCAAGTGCTTCATTTGGTCTCTTTTTTCTTGCCCTTTGCCATTTTTCAAAAAATATGCTAGACTGTAGGTAGAATATTACGATGTTTGGGACATGCCATCGCTAAAAAAAACCTCTACTTGGTATTTTTTAGCTCCCCTCAAGGGAGCTTTTTGCGTGCTCTGAACATTTCCCATTTTAGAAGGAGTACTATGAAACGTCATTCAGCCTTGGTCGTCTTTAGTGGCGGTCAAGATTCCACAACCTGCCTCTTTTGGGCTAAAGAACACTATGAAACAGTCGAAGCTGTCACCTTTGCCTACGGTCAACGCCATCATCTCGAAATCCAAGTTGCTAGAGAAATCGCTAAGGAACAGGGTATTCGTCATCACATCCTAGATATGTCTCTGCTGGGACAAATCACTGAAAATGCCCTGACCTCTGATATGGAAATCGAGCAAAAAGAGGGAGAGGTTCCCAATACCTTTGTTGATGGTCGCAACCACCTCTTTTTGTCCTTTGCGGCGGTTCTTGCCAAGCAACGTGGTATTAAAGACATCGTGACAGGTGTTTGCGAGACAGACTTCTCAGGCTACCCTGACTGCCGTGATGTCTTTGTCAAATCTCTCAATGTCACCCTCAACCTTGCCATGGATTACGACTTCGTTATCCAAACACCTCTCATGTGGCTAGACAAGGCTGAAACTTGGGAATTAGCCGACCAACTCGGTGCCTTTGACTATGTTCGTGAAAAGACCTTGACCTGCTACAACGGAATTATCGGAAGTGGCTGTGGAGATTGCCCAGCCTGCCACCTACGTCAGCATGGTTTAGATGTTTATCTTTCACAGAAAGGAGAGGGCTAATGTTTTTCGCACCTAAAGAAATCAAACAGGAAACTGGGGAGTCTCTCGTCTACAATCCTCACAGAACCTTAGTTTCAAAAGAATTCACTTTCGACGCTGCCCACCACCTCTTTCACTATGAAGGAAAATGCAAATCCCTGCACGGACACACTTATCGTCTGCAGATTGCTATTAGTGGATTTTTAGATGAACGTGGCATGACCTACGATTTTGGAGACATCAAAGCTATCTACAAGGACTACTTAGAGCCCCATTTGGATCATCGCTATCTCAATGAAACCCTGCCTTATATGAACACGACTGCTGAAAATATGGTTTACTGGATTTTCCAAACCATGAGTCAAGAGTTGCCAGACGAACACGGTCTCCGTTTGGAATACGTTCGCCTCTATGAAACTCCGACCGCCTTTGCAGAGTTTAGACGGGAGTGGTTAGATGACTAGGGAACGTGTCCTCAAACTACCAGTTCTGGAAATTTTTGGCCCAACCTTTCAAGGTGAAGGTCGTGCTATTGGGCAGAAAACTATGTTTGTCCGCACTGCAGGTTGCGACTACCACTGCGATTGGTGCGACTCCGCCTTTACTTGGGATGGTTCTGAAAAACCAACTCGCATGACAGCTGACGAAGTCATTGCTGAATTAGACAAGCTAGGAAGCTACGACTATGTAACCCTGTCTGGGGGAAATCCTGCTATCCTAGCAGCCAACATGGCTCAACTCGTCACCAAGCTCAAGGAACGTGGTGTCACTCTGGCTGTTGAGACTCAAGGCTCCCGCTGGCAAAATTGGTTAAAAGACATCGACCAGGTCACTCTGAGTCCCAAACCTCCTTCATCCAAGATGGAAGTCAACTTCGAGACCTTGGACTTCATTGTTTCCCAACTAGATCCAGACAAGGTCACCTTTAAAATCCCTGTCTTTGATGATGCCGATTTGGCCTTTGCCAAAGGCATTCAAGAACGCTATCAACCAGATGTCCTCTTCTTATCGGCTGGAAATCCTGAGCCCAAGGCTACAGGCAATATTGTCCAAGACCAACTAGACCGTCTCAAAGAACTCTGGGAACGTGTCGCTGCTGACGACAGCTGGGGCAATGTCCGCGTCCTTCCCCAACTTCATACCCTCCTCTACGATAACCAACGTGGTGTTTAAGATTAGAAAGAAAAAATCATGTCACAACAAGAAGAAATGAAAAACCTAAGCCTACTGGGCAACAAAGAAACCAACTACATTTTCGAATATCAACCAGAAGTTCTCGAATCCTTTGACAATCGTCATGTGGAAAATGATTATTTCATCAAATTCAACTGTCCTGAATTTACCTCCCTTTGCCCTATTACGGCTCAACCAGACTTTGCGACGATTTATATTTCGTACATTCCTGACAAGCTCTGTATCGAGTCAAAATCCCTCAAACTCTACCTCTTCAGCTACCGGAATCATGGGGATTTTCACGAAAACTGTATCAACACCATCGGGAAAGACTTAGTCAACTTGCTAGACCCTCGCTATTTAGAGGTATGGGGAAAATTCACTCCACGCGGTGGCATTTCAATCGACCCCTACTACAACTACGGTAAGCCTGGAACTAAGTATGAAGGATTGGCAGAACAACGCCTCTTCCAGCACGACCTTTATCCAGAGAAAATTGACAACCGCTAATACTCTTCGAAAATCTCTTCAAACCTCGTCAACGTCGCCTTGCCGTATGTATGGTTACTGACTTCGTCAGTTTCATCCACAACCTCAAAACCATGTTTTGAGCTGACTTCGTCAGTTTCATCTACAACCTCAAAACAGTGCTTTGAGCAACCTGCGGCTAGTTTCCTAGTTTGCTCTTTGATTTTCATTGGGTATAAACGGATACGAAAAAGCCCTGTCCCTCAAGATGAGGAGCAAGGCTTTTTGAGTTTCAATTATTCTTCTGTTCCAAGGCAGTTTTTCGCAACAAGAGCTGCAAGTACACCACCAACGATTGGAGCAAGGATGAAAATCCAAACTTGTTGAAGAGCTGCGCCACCTACCAATACAGCAGGAGCCAAGCTACGAGCTGGGTTTACTGAAAGTCCAGTGATGTTCAAGCCTACAAGGATCAAGGCTGTCAATGACAAACCAATCACCAAACCAGCGATTGCGCCATTGCCTTTGCTTGCTGAAGTGACAGTCATGATAACCAAGACAAACAAGAAAGTTGCGATAACTTCAAACAAGAAACCACCAAAGACAGTGACACCGTTTGCCAAGGCATTTTCACCAAGACTAGCAGTTGACATCCCTGAGTTAGACAAGAGGAAGAATACTGCAGCTGACGCAAGGAAAGCTCCAACTACTTGTCCAAGGATGTAGTTTACAAGCTCTGAAGATGACAAACGTTTGTTCACAAACATAGCAATCGAAACAGCCGGGTTCAAGTGAGCCCCTGAAACAGTTCCGATTGAGAAAGCTGCGACTACGATGGCCAAACCAAAAGCAAGAGCAATCCCAAGGTGCCCAAGACCTTCAACACCATTTCCAAAAACAACAGCTCCTGTTCCGATGAACACAAGCATAAATGTACCGATTAATTCAGCAACAAATTTTTTCATGATAAGTCTCCTTTTTTTAAACTATGTATTAGTCTATCAAAAGAAGGAAAGGGTTTCAAGAAAATTGACTGGAAATTTACTGGTTTGCCTTACTGTCTTTTAATTGAGGGATGCGATAAAAAATACATTCCCTCTATGGAACTTATCAGTTGCCTATCTCATTAGCATTTAGCAACTTAATATAATCCAGACCCCAGTTTTCGACAGCATCTAAAACAACTCTGAATTCCTGCCCCATTTCGGTTAAGCTGTACTCAACTCGTGGGGGAACTTCGGCATAGACCTTTCGTTGAACAATCTTATCCTTTTCTAATTGACGGAGATGACGGGTCAAAATAGTTTGAGTAATCCCAGGCAATAATCTCTGCAATTCTTTAAATCGTTTAGTACCCGTACTCAACTGATAAATGATTACCAGTACCCATTTCCCTGTTAAAACCCTTTGCGTTGTCGCAAATGGACAAATACCATACTCACTCACTTTATTTGGCATAAAATATCTTCTTTCTATTTTTTTTAAAATTTATCTTTTAGTATCGATAATAGTACTACTTTTGATACTAGCTATCGAAAAAGTGTCTACTTGTTTTTTTGATTTTAACTATTACAATTATATCATAAAAAAGAAATGGAGAATAGATATGTCAACAAACTTAGAAATTTTCAATGCTTATAACCAAGCTTTAATTGCTGGTGACTTTCCTAGTGTCTTTGAAACGATGGCAGATGATATTGTCTGGCATCAACCTGGTAATCATAGTATATCTGGTTCAGTTGTTGGTAAGGACAAGCTAGGATCTCACCTAGCTACATTTGCTGAGAAAACTAATGGAACCTTTAAGGTGATAACAAATTGGGTTTCTGACAATAAGGATTTAATCGCAGCTAATGTTACTTTTCTCGGAACACGTGCTGATGGTACTGAACTCAATATGAACGGGATTGACCTCTTCCGTATTGAAGACGGAAAAATCAAAGAAGTTTGGCTCTTCTCTTCAGATCAAGCTGAAGAAGATAGCTTTTGGGGATAATTTAAGAGGCTGGGACAAAAAATTTTGATTTTAGGAATTCTTTATTATAAATTTTTAAAATCGATAGATTAGAAAAAAAGCGAACAAGACAGTATTCTGAGTGTCAGATAACTCGTTTTGTTCGCTTTTTATATTTAAGGTTAGACTTTTGTCCCAGACTCTTTTAATTTACTCCCCCAACTCAGCACTGTAGGCGATAATCTGATCAACTGTATCAGACAAGAATTGGATGGTATCACGGAGTGGTTTGTCTGTTGAGATATCCGCTCCGATAATCATGGCTGACTCAAGCGGTGTCTTACTACCACCTGATTTGAGGAGATTGAGCCAGTCTTCAGCTCCGGTTTCTGAATGTTTCAGATGGAGGTAGCCAGCTGTCGAGATGACAAGGCCAGCAGAGTAGGTGTAGCTATACAAGCCCATGTAATAGTGGGCTTGGCGCATCCAAGTCAAAGCCGCATCGTCGTCAATTTCAATGGCATCTCCCCAGAAATCTGTCAAGACTTCCTTCATAATGCTGTTGAGCTTACTTGCTCCAAAAGTTTCCCCTTCTTCAATCAATGTATAAACCTTACGCTGGAAGGCTGCTTCCAAGAGGTGGGTGATGAAATTATGGAAGTAGGTGTCTGTCAAGCGGTGGGCAAGGGCAAATCGTTTTTGACGTGGGTCATCAGACTGGTGCTCCAAGTAATCACTTAAAAGCAATTCATTGAAGGTTGATGGCGCTTCGACATAGTAAGTAGACATGTGGGCATTGAAGTAACTTTGGTGATTATCTGAAAAGATAAATTGACCAGAATGCCCGATTTCATGAATCAAGGTATAGACATCGCTCAAACGGCCTGTCCAGCTCATGAGGACATAAGGGTGCACGCGATATGGATCCGCCGCATAACCACCAGAATCCTTGCCACTATTGGCAGCGAAGTCCACCCAGCGTTCTTCTTGATAGCGCGCAACTTCCTGACAATATTCTTGTCCCAAAGGTTCTACTGACTTCATGACCAAATCATAGGCATCGTCAATAGTCACTTCAGGATTCAGGGCGCTATCCAAGTCCAATTTCCAGTCTGCAAAGGTCATCTTTTCAAGACCATTCACCTTGGCAACATGCTTGAGGTATCTCTGGGCAACTGGCGCAAAGTCCTTCATGATGAGGTCAATCTGGCGGTCAAACATAGCACGGTCCACTTCTTGCTCAGCTAGGAGATAATCAAAGACTGAGTCGTAGCCCTTCATATCTGCCAAGAGTTTTTCAGACTTGACTTGGGCTAAATAGGCTGCCGCAGCCGTATTTTGGTGCTTACGAAGTCCCTCTGAGAAGGAGCGGAAAGATTTCTCACGAACCTCAGCATCCTCGTGGTTTTGGTAGAAATTCTCATAAGTCACAAAGCTGTTTTTATAAGTCTTGCCATGGGCTTCAAAGTCAGCCATTTCAAAGTCCCCAGCTCGCATCTTAGTATAAATGTCCTGTGGGCTGTAGAAAACTTCACCCAGATTGGTCAAGGCCTTCTCCACATCCGCCCCTAGGTAGTGGGCTTTTTTGATTTTGGCCTGACGAATGGCTGCCGTTAAGTGTGGCAGCTCACCCAGACGATCCAAGACTTTCTCGTCTGCTGCCACCAAGGCGTCGTCAAAGAAGGTCAAGGCTACGCTGGCATCTGTTTCAAATTCCATCCCAGCTTGAGCGATATTAGCAAACTCTTCATTGCTATAGTCTGTCGTCTGAGGCATAAAGGCGTAATTGCCGATATGACTCATCTGGATATAGATTTGCTCCAATTCCGCAAAGGCCTTCTCGAAATCTTCAAAAGTATGAAGATTACCCTTGTAGTCACGGCTAAATTGATTGATGTCTTCGCGCGTTTTCTCGATTGCACGCAAGAAATCCTCACGGTCTTGATATAGGGCTGTTAAGTCCCAAAGTTCCTTTTCTGGAAATTCTGAACGATGTTTTTGTTCCATTTTCTTCCTCTTATTTCTCTAATTCTACTAAAACACTAAGGGCTGATAAGGCGTAAAGTGGCGCTGTTTCTGCTCGCAAAATCCGAGGACCAAGGCCTGCCAAGACGGCTCCTTTAGCTTCAAAACTTTCAATTTCTGCTGGTGAGAGACCACCTTCCGGACCAAAGATAAAGAGCAATTTGGCTCCTTTTTCAAGACCAGCAACTGCTTGTAAGAGCGCAGCGGCTTCTCCTTCTTTCGCTGATTCTTCATAGGCCACTACGATAGAGTCAAATTTGTCTAGTTGCGCTAAAAAATCTGCTTTTTTTTCGAAAAGTTTGATACTTGGGACCAGATTACGCTTGCTTTGCTCTGCTGCTCCAAGGGCGATTTTTTCTAGTTTTTCAACCTTTTTACCCAACTTCTTGCCATCCCATTTAGCTACTGACCAATCTCCAGGAAAGCCCCAGATTTGACTGGCTCCTAGTTCGGTTACTTTTTGAGTGATGAACTCCAGCTTGTCTCCCTTGGGAAAGCCTGATGCGATGGTCACTTGGATTGGCAGTTCCACATTGTCAACTAATTCTTCAACCAACTCAAACTGACGCGCTTCCACATCTATCACGCGCGCCAAGCGCTTGACGCCATCATCAAAGACCAAGGTCACCTCATCATCTTCTTTCAAGCGCATGACCTGAAACATATGCTTGCTGGTTTCCTTGTCCTCAATGGTGACAGGAGAGACTGCACTACCCTTGACAAAATACTGTTGCATGCTAGCCTCCAATCACACCTGAAATATCCTTGGTTTTCTTAAAGACACAGGCATTCCATTCCCCTTGAATCATGTGGGTTTCAAGGAAAAATCCAGCTGACTCAGCTGACTCGCGCACCATATCCCACTTGTCCTTGATAATGCCACTCATGATGAGGTAGCCTTCATCCTTGACCAAACGATAGGCATCGTCTGTCAAATGAATGAGAATATCCGCTAAGATATTAGCCACAATCACGTCTGCCTCAATCTCAACCCCCTTAAGCAAATCTCCTGCCGCTACATGGATATTTTCCATGCCAGGATTGAGCTCAATATTTTCCTGAGCAACACGAACTGCCACATCATCTAGGTCGTAAGCAAAAATTTCCTTGGCACCAAGAAGTGAGCTGGCAATAGAAAGGACACCTGATCCAGTACCCACATCTAGCACCGTTTCGCCACCACGAAGAACCTGCTCCAAGGCAAAGAGGCTCATCTTGGTCGTTGGATGAGTACCCGTACCAAAGGCCATACCAGGATCCAGCTTGATAATCTTTTCTGTCGCAGTCGCCTCATAGTCCGTCCAAGACGGCACGATGGTCAAGTCATGAGTAATGCGAGCTGGTTCATAGTATTTCTTCCAGTTGTCAGCCCAGTCTTCCTCAGCCAAGGCAGTCGTGCCCATCTTGACCTCTCCCAAATCCATAAAGTCTGTCAATTCTGCTAAATGAGCCTGCAAATCTGCCTCAACCACTGCCACATCAACCGTATCTGGATAGTATGCGGTCACCACGATTTCTTCTTGTTGCTCGACTTCTGGGAAAATCTCACCAAAACGATCCACATTCCCCACATAGTCCATACTATCTTCAATCGCAACGCCTTGGGCACCTAACTCAATCAAGAGATTGGACACCAACTCCTCCCCCTCACGCTTCACTGTAACTTTTAACTCTTGCCATGTTTCCATCATTAAGATACCAAGCCCGTAAAACACAAAGCCAAAATAGGAAACTCTCTGAAGACGCTTGTGTCTAAGAGAAGTTTATCTTTTTGGCACAGTGTTTAGGGCGGGTTCAGTTTAGAAATTTAACCGAACCATCCTTTCTATTTGTCAATCAATTTTTTCATGTAAACCATATCCATACCTTCTTTTTCAGGCTCGATATGAGTTTGACGGTAGCCGTTTTTCTCATAAAAAGCGACCATGCCCGCATCCTGTAATACCGTACACAAATCCCACTGTTTAATCGTCGGAAATTCCTTTTCCAGCAATTCCAATCCTTCAGAACCATAACCTTTTCCTTGATACTGGGGCAAAATCGCTGCCGTTCCCAACCAAGCCTCCGTCAATTCCTCATTGGTCTGAACTCGTAAAAATCCGATATTTTCGTCCTTTTCTTTCACAAAGTAGTAATAGCTATTGGGACGCTCAACCAATTTCCACTTGATTCGTTCACGATCCTCTAGATAGGGATCATACTCATCTTGATATTTCTCATAGATAGCCTTAAAGCTAGCCCTTTGAATTGCAATTACGGTTTCTAAATCTTCTGCTCCTGCTCGGACAATCTGAATCATACTAATACCTCCAAATACACATTCTCTCAACTAGCACTTCTATGCTCTTCCACACGCTGTTTTACTAACCCTCAAATTCCTCAATTACATCTGTGTAGTGTTCTTTCATTGTGCTATGAATCTGCTGTTTAAAAATACCAAACATAAGATAATAAACAAATAGAACAATTCCTGCAAACAGTATCAAAAATAAAAAATATACTGAAAGGGGCAGTACGAGACCTCTACCACTCAGTAAGGGTATAACAAGCATTAATACCCAAATAATAGCCATAGAAATCCCAGCTACTTTCGTGCCACTTTCTCTCTGCTTCTTTAACTTTAAATATTCCATATAGATGAATGTAGCTTCTTCTCTAGAATATTGTCCAGTTTTTAGTTTGCGTTTAACTTCCTTATTTAACGTCGTTGTTGCAATTGCAAAAATCATTTTACTTCCTCCAAATAATCCCTCACTCGCTCCTGCAACTGGGGCACGACCTTATCTGAGCCAAGAAACTCATCAGTGCTCATCATTCTATATCCCTGTCCTTCATCGCCAAAGACGATACTATCAAACTGTTCCTGCGTTAACTTACCAACTAGAAAGACGGATTCCTTCCCCTCGAAAAGCATGCTTGGGTACACCTTAGTCCAAAGCAGACAATCTTCAGTCAGATGAATTCCCAGTTCTTCATAAACTTCACGCGCCGCGCACTCAAAAGGACTTTCATCGCCTTCTCGCCCACCACCAGGCAGTTCCCAGGTATTAGGGTATGGAATGTTTGATTTGTCATCACGTAAGATAGTTAAGAGCTTATCACCACAAAAGAGGGCAATTTTGCAGCCTGTGAAATCAGAAATTTCTACTTCCATATCAGACTCCTAATATCTCGGATAAGGATAAAACTCTCCTTCTTCCAAGCCGACTTTCCCTTCTTCAAAGACTTCTTGGTTCCATTCCATGACAAATTCTTCTGCTTCTGGGTCTTCCAAAAAGTCCATAAGCGCATCCAGCCCAACCTCAGCAGTATCTTTGAGGAAAAGGGCAAAATAAGCTAAAAATTCACGGGAAAATCCCTTTTTAGGCAGGTAAGGAATGACAGTCAAATAGTCTTCCTCATTGACTGTTGATTTGGCAGGATTGTAAAAAAGCACTGCTTCTTCAAAGAGAATGTCATCTGACGAAACCTCTCCGTCTTCATCCACCATCTCCACGCCTGCAGAGTTTTGCGCTTCTAATAAAAAACTCACTTCAACCGCGTGGTTGCGCTTGTCCCAACTAATCTCAAAGTCAAAGGGAAAGTTCTTCTCCAACTCTTCCTCTAAAACATCTAAAAATCCATATGTTGCCATTTTGTCCTCTTTCTATGCGACTCTTAAATCGCCCCGATTGCTCGGAAATATGCTAAAATAGATACTACCATCTTACCACATATACATCAGAAAATCCACGTTAGAAAGGACTGCTATGCCAGACAATCTCGCGCTTCGCATGCGCCCTAAAACCATCGACCAGGTCATTGGTCAGGAACATTTGGTCGGACAAGGAAAAATCATCCGCCGCATGGTAGAAGCCAACCGCCTGTCCTCCATGATTCTCTATGGCCCTCCGGGAATCGGCAAGACCAGTATTGCCTCTGCCATCGCAGGGACTACTAAGTATGCCTTTCGAACTTTCAATGCGACAGTTGATAGTAAAAAACGACTGCAAGAAATTGCGGAAGAGGCTAAATTCTCTGGTGGTCTCGTCCTATTACTAGACGAAATCCATCGTCTTGACAAAACCAAGCAAGACTTTCTTTTGCCACTCTTAGAAAGTGGTCTGGTCATCATGATTGGGGCTACGACTGAAAATCCTTTCTTCTCTGTCACTCCTGCCATTCGTAGCCGTGTTCAAATTTTTGAGTTGGAACCTCTGTCTAACCAAGACGTCAAAGAGGCCCTGCAGATAGCTCTAAGTAACCCTGAGCGTGGTTTTGATTTTCCAGTAGAACTAGATGAGGATGCGCTGGATTTCATTGCTACCTCTACAAACGGAGACCTTCGCTCTGCCTTTAACTCACTGGACTTGGCTGTTCTTTCTACCCCTGAGAATGACGAGGACATCCGCCATATCACTCTAGACATCATGGAAAATAGCCTTCAGAGAAGCTACATTACCATGGATAAGGATGGGGATGGACATTATGACGTACTCTCAGCCCTGCAAAAGTCCATACGAGGTTCGGATGTCGATGCCAGTCTTCACTATGCTGCTCGCTTGATTGAGGCTGGTGATTTGCCAAGTCTCGCTCGTCGTTTGACTGTTATCGCTTATGAAGATATCGGTTTGGCCAATCCTGAAGCCCAGATTCACACTGTGACTGCTCTGGATGCTGCCCAAAAGATTGGTTTTCCCGAAGCTCGCATCCTCATTGCCAACGTCGTGATTGATTTAGCTCTTTCTCCAAAATCCAACTCAGCCTATGTAGCTATGGATAAGGCACTTGCTGACCTCAAAACATCAGGGCACTTGCCTATTCCGCGGCACCTGCGTGATGGGCACTACAGCGGAAGCAAGGAACTGGGGAATGCCCAAGACTATCTCTATCCACACAACTATCCTGGAAATTGGGTCAAGCAAGACTATCTACCAGAAAAAATTCGTAATCATCACTATTTCCAAGCAGAAGATACTGGTAAATATGAACGGGCTTTGGCTCAAAGAAAGGAAGCTATCGACCGTTTGCGAAAAATCTGAAATCCTTTTCAAAAAATTGCGCTTTCCTCTTGATTTTTTTTGAAAAAGTGGTATCATATAAACATAGAAACGCTGTGGTGTACGACTTCACACTTAAGTGTTGACCGACTATTTTTTGTATTATTAGGGAAACAAAAGTCTTCTAACAGCATGTAGGCCGTCTCACACGGAAACAGCTTCAGTTAGAGCGAGTTGCCCACCTGCTTAATTGCGCGGGTTCAATACAAACCGTGAAGTTTCGGCACCAATACAGCTTTTTTCTTTGCCTCCTTAGCTCAGCTGGCAGAGCAGCGGACTCTTAATCCGTGGGTCACAGGTTCGATCCCTGTAGGGGGCATCTAAATCAACAGGAAAAGTCTTGAATTCCAAGGCTTTTTTTACTTTCCTTTTAAAAATTGTCGTGCAATTTGCCGTGTTTTTACAACAAACTTTTCACAGCCATAAATTCCTCACTAATTTTCTCCTCCAATGTATGACCATAAACTTCAACTAGCATAGAGATATCTTTGTGTCCTAAAATTTTCGCAATAACTCCCAAATCAATGTTATTGTGCCATAGGTAACTACCATAAGTGTGTCTAGCACCCTTGGTACTAATTATCGGAAAAATCTCCAGTTCCATTAACATTACCTTTATAGCCTTATTAACTGTTCCAATATCTGGAACATCGTAGGCATAGCCAAAATGCTGAAAAATTAAATTATTTTTATTGTCAATGTTTAATTCTTTGTTTGTTTTTAGTTGTAACATTTTCAATGTTTTTAACAAGGAAAGCATATCTGAAGTAACGGGAACTAATCTTATTGAAGTATTGTTTTTTGGTGGAGTAAACTTATGAATAGCGGTATTGTAACGACGATAAGTTTTAACTTGCTCTCCAACCTCATCCACATCATCCCAAGTCAAAGCTATCAACTCAGAAAAACGCATGCCAGTTTTAAAAAGAAAATAAATCACATACGGTACAATAGATTTCTGATAATCAAACTTGTTTTTCAAATACACTAAGACTTTTTGATAGTCAGATTCAGTATGTAAATACTTTTCTTCAACCTTTTGTCCACTCTTAGTTGAAAACAAATCTACATAAGCAGTAAAATCTTCTATCACTACTTTATCAGCAATAGCCATCTGTATGCTTGCTCGAATACAAGAGTTTAATCTCCCCAAAAAATTCCT
This sequence comes from Streptococcus sp. CM6, assembly GCF_000526095.1. Taxonomy (NCBI): domain Bacteria; kingdom Bacillati; phylum Bacillota; class Bacilli; order Lactobacillales; family Streptococcaceae; genus Streptococcus; species Streptococcus sp. CM6. The sequence continues at coordinate 200,212 of NZ_JATS01000020.1, forward strand.
TGAGGCATTTTTTCCATATTCATTCATGATTTTTTGATACTCACTGGGCTTAATTTGTGATACAGGTTTATCTCCAAATAGCTTTTCGATGACCTTTTTTCTCATGATGTATTTCTTTTTTGTGACCTCACTTCTACTACTTGGTAAAATTTTTAAATCAAGCCATTCTTGATATAGTTCCGATAAAGTCATATTAGAACGCAAAACACTCCCAGTATTTAGCTTATGAAGGACTTTCTCCGCTTCTATTTTAGCTTCTCTTTTTGTCTTGAATCCACTCCTATGGAGTAGACTCTTACTCCTCTCACGTATAGAGAACGACCAAAGCCTTTTCTTCCCACGCTGTTTATATTCAATATAAGCCATTTTTTACAAATCCATTCCTAACAACTCTTTTACAATGGATTTAGGGACTACCATTAATCGTTTACGTTCATAAAATGTATACCCTCTGGAGACAAGTATATCTCTAGCTTGATGAATAATAGCGTTAGCTGTTGATGGTCTATAACCCATGGAAATCAAATCCTTATTCGAAATCGTATCTTTCATACCGTTACCCTCTCATTATTCTTAGTTTATTGCTAACTTTGGAATATCGCCTTGTAACATAGAATTCATAAACTCAAAAAAATTTATCAAACAAGGCTCTTGATTAAAGATTTCAACAAAATCTAAAGCATTTTGAAAAAAAACATTTAAATTAACCTCAGATATACTTTCAGCAAGTTTTTTATACTTAGCTACCGTTCGTTTATCAGATTCTGCAAATAATTCAGGCTTATTACGAAGAGCAAAAAGATAAATCTTCTCATTAACACCTAAATTATTAAATTCTAAGCCTTTAAAATTTTCAATATACACTGGAATTTTAGCTAAAAATGGCAATCCATTTTTTAATTCCTTTTTTATGTTGCCTTCATTATAGAATTTATACTCAATTCTCCATAGATTATCGTATTGCTTATAAATTTCTATTTCAGCCATATCTCCACTATCCATACGTTCTTTAAGTTTGTTATAAGCGGTTAAATGATAATTACCTTTAGGAGCACCAAAATCCATAGTTTCAAGTTTCATGCCCTTATAAATAGGACGATACATTACTTTTGGCCAATTTACACGTAAAGCCGATAAATCCCGCTCAAAATCATAAGCTAAATGAAAAGTAGATATTGCAATGTTAGACATATACGGAAACAGTCTATGAAAAACAACTAAAAAATTCTTTTTTGAAACTTTAGAAGGAGTAAATTCAATCTTTAAAGGTCTTTTGTTCATCTTAATAGACGCAACGGGGGTATATTCTATGTACCAATTTTCTTTCCCATCATCAAAGAATTGCCCTTTATAACTAGATAGTTCACCATTTCTATTTAAATTTGGCTCAACTACACCAAAGTAATCATATAAGATAAAACTCCCGTTAAGAATCGCAGAATGAAATTCCTCACTGACTTCAGCAGTTAAACTCAGTTTGTCTAATTTCAGACCAATAAAACCATACTTCAGAGATACCTCCTCTTGAAATTTGGAGTAACTCTTATTAGACATTTGATGTATACTTATCGGGCTATTAGAGGGAGCCCGATTAAAAACTTGTTTATCCATGAAATTTCTCCTTCAAAAAACACAAAGTTGAAACATTCTATACACTTAAATTTTAGGGCAAGACTGCCGTTCCACTGACCACGCTCCACTTGCCAGCAAAGCTGGCAGGCCCAGTCTTACCCTAAAATATAAATTATTTAATTTTTGCCATTTCAATCAATTCTTCAAAAGTCCCAATCTTTCTAGCTTGAGTTACCTCATATTGGGCATTTTGACCAAATGAAGCATTATTAACGACTTCAACCTCATAAAGGCCTGGAGCAGAAAAGACAGCTCCAAATTTGGATTTATCGAAATGCATACCTAGGTCACTCCACGAATTCGTAATTGTGGCAATTTTCAACCATCCCTTTTCTTTCTCTTGCTTATTTGATATAGCTAGTACAACAACAGTTTCTTTCATAGTTAAGAACCTTCCTTATTTTAAATAATATACAGCTTTTAATGTCAATCAGTATTGGACATAAATACATTTATTCGAACGTTCGTTCGAACCGGCCTTGTTGTTCGCCGGCTGCACAATGGCATTTTGAAAATGAATAAAAGAATTTTATTCATCTTCAAAACGCTTAAGATTCTCACACACCACAGATGTGTTTTAAAATCATAATATTCAATCCCTCTATTCCAGCTCGTCAACGATAAACATGTGAGCCATATTCATTGCTTTTAGCAACGCCTTATATGGATTGGTATCAGATTCATAATCCTTCATTACATTTACATCTCCTAGCTTCACAAGTATTTCTATCTCATACATCCTCATCTTCATCCTTCATATAATCTTTGGTAGCCCACACAGGAAGTATCACCTCAAATACATCTCTATCAAACATCGGGGAATGGAATTCCTTGGGAGGCTCTCTATCTGTAGAGTAAAGCCCAACTCCTTTATCTTTCTTGACTTTGGGTACATCTGTTGTGCCAAACATCATCTGGCTAGATTCGCGAGTTGGGGCTCCAAGAAATATAGCATTGACAAGCTGTTCTCTAATATTGGTAGAAAGGCTATCGGAACGGGGTTGTTGCATAACAATACAAACCCCCATAGATAGAGACCTTGCTTTTTGAGCAACGATAGCAACCATATTTTCAAAATCTTTTTTAGCTTTACTATCCATCGAAGCAACTAATGAACTATATTCTTCTATTACCAAAAGTAAAGGAGGAAGGCCGAGGTCTATTCCAATACTATCAAATAAATCACTTTTGTTATAAATTTCCATCCGCCTACTCATCTCATCAATATACTGACGTACAATTCTAAAGGCATCCTCATTAGTTGTTCCATAATTTTCTACTAGCATACCTGAGCGTCTTGAAAGCTTATAAAGATCTGACATCTTTGGATCAATCACATATATTTTTGCATGTTTCCCATTTACGGTCTGAGATATGAAACGAGTCAAGTAATAATATGTAAAGAATGATTTACCACTACCTGAGGCCCCCGATATAAGCATGGAAAAGTTTTTTCTCAAATCGATAACAAAATCATCATAGATTTTAATTTTCAAGCTATCATCTTCAAGAGGGAGTGAGGTAACATGTAAACGCTCAGGTTGTCTATATACAAAAACATATTCAACATGAGTCGGATAAACTTCTTTAGACGATAAGCTTATCCCTAGAGCACTGCTTAGGAGAACGTCTAAATTGTCCATCTCTTTCGTGAATTCATCCCCAGATTTCAATGCATGGATTACAATTGAAACATCATTCAATTGGTAATTAAATTTAGCTGAACGAAGAATAGCGCCATCTTTTGTTGCTGTAAAAAGAAAGGAATTTCTGCGAAGCATAAATAGAAGGTTTTCTCTGACAATTAACAGCGGTTCAATCTGCTGAGCCCATCCCTTGATTTTTCTTTCAATGTACAAGGTTATAATTAATCCAACAGATAACGTCAACATTTGGAGAAACAATCCCTTAAAAAGAATACTACTAGAAAGGGACAATATGCTCAAAAATCCTATAGTAAACCAGCGCATCGTCCTCAATTTAGATGTATTAACAAAGTAATTCTCAGACAAAGAAGCCGTTTGTTTAATTTGAAACATTTTTTACCTCATTTTATTTCTGAGATCTTTAATTAAAAGAAAAACAGAGAATAACTTGACCCGGATAAAATAGTAAAGGAATATGGCAAAGAAAAGAAATGCTAGGATTGAGAACAGCACACTAAGTGCAGACCCCACCCCTGTAGGAGTATACACTGATAGAAGAGCAAAGATGAACATACCAAAAAAGCAAAATCTATATTTCTTTATCATTTTTATTTACTCTCTTAATCATAGCTGGTAGTATAGCTAATAATTGAACTACAAAGACTATCAAAGCTACTACTAATCCAAACTTGGCGGATAAGAAGGGATTATAGGAATTGAAGGACAGTTTTCCTCCAAATCCAGCAAAAAAGCTCATAATGGCCAATAATATAAGACAACTCGTTCTCCAGAAATATTCAGTAACCTTCATTTTTTATATTTTTCCTTTCAATTTTTCAATAACAAATTAAGCAATAGCACCTGCAAGGCACTTAACTAGATAGGAACGTTTAACATGTTTCCACTCCAACGCATTAATATAATAATAAAACAAATCGCTATTATAGTTTAGTTCTTTTTCTATAAGGGAAATATTACTAGGCGTAGCTTTTCTAGCAATCGAACGATGATTTTTTCGAATCTCCTCTAACAAACCATCTTTAATATATTTTGAGGAATTCATACTTAAAAAAAATGAATCTAAATGTATTTGTTTTTCCTCGTTAAGCCACGTTAACAAAGTTTCCCCTGTTGACTTATGAACTAACATATTTGCTAATAAGATAGAGTTGGCCATTTTCATAGAACAAGGATAAGTATAAGGTAAACGTAGAATCTTTCGCAGATATGCTTGTGAGTCTTTATCGAAAACAAAACCTAAATTATACTCAAAATGAATGTTCTGCAATCTCGAAGTTTGCTCATTGCTTCTAGGGCACTCATACCCTCCGTCAATAAATTTTTGTTTGAATGTTTCGCTATTCATTATTTAATACTCCTTTTAACTCGTGAATTATTTTTATCAACAATTAACAATTTTTCTTAATAGGTGATGCTCTAGCTTTCATCTTCATTCTCCAATATATACATCTTTGATTAACACATCCAAGCGTTAAAAAAATAAGACAAAGAGTTTGTCATTGATTAACACATAAGGGCGAAAAAAATTTAGAAAGATTCCTTTCTAAGCATATTATACAGAAATTCAGGCAAAGTGTCAATACTTGATTAACACTTTTTTTGAAATTTTTCTAGCAAATCTTTTTTCTTTAAAATAGAAGCAAACAAAACTAACTTCACTACAAATGAAAAGAATACTCTCCCTTTTGTAAGCTCTCTTAGCTTCAACTGTATATCTCTCATACCAGCATATACTAACGTATCTAAAGTCAAAGTCGTTCTCAAGCTAGTAGCATTCATATCCACGCTTTCACTAATATCGCTTATCTTGAGTTTTGAATTATTCAACTCTAACCAATCAATATTATCAATATCATTTAATATTTCTTTATAAGCAACTTCGATAACGTAACTATCAGGAACTGGGATATCTGGACTACCTAGATAAAGCCTTCTAACCTCCTTCAATCCTAACACGCTATCTCTACTTAATTTAATACCTAATCTTTCATTATTCTTCATAAGTTCCTCCAGGTGTTAATCTATAATTAACTATACTATATTTTAAATTCATTTTCAAGCAATTTGTCGTGAAATTGCCGTGTTTCATAAATACGATAAAAATTCATACTCACTCACATAAGCATAAAAACGCCATACAATCACAAACTCAGAACGTCGTACATTCTAAGATACTTGTAGGGGGCATCTAAATACAACAGGAAAAAGCCTTGTAAATCAAGGCTTTTTTTGCTTGTCTATAACTGATTTACCCCATCATTTGTCCCACATTTTAAATCTATCTTTTCTTTTTGAATCAAATTACATCTTTACAAATAGTGTAAAGCCAGTTACTTTTGCTTTGATTCCATACAATATTTTCATGTAGAGAAGACAAATTTTATCTTCTCTTTTTATTTTCAAAATAATAAAAACTGATTTTCTTTTCATAAATCAGACTGAAACTTCCAAATTTTCCATTTTGTTTATTGACATTTCCTCTAAAAAGGTGTATAATATTTTTATTATCAAACTATACTATACTATATAGGGGGTATTGAAATGAAATTTTCTAATCGTTTACTGCTATTCCTTGCAGGAGTTGTTTTTGTCCTTTTAGGACTTTTCCTATTTACAAACCCAGTAGCTAATCTTGTTGCTTACAGCTGGTGGATTGCATTTGGTTTACTGGTTTCTTCTATAGCAGCTATTTTAGGCTATTTCTCTGTACCAAAAGAGCTTCGCTCACCAGCTCATCTTTTCCAAGGGATTGTTAATCTTCTCTTAGCTCTTTACCTCGTTGCCTATGGCTTTGTGACGCTGCCAGTTGTCATTCCAACTATTTTAGGAATTTGGTTAATTGTAGAAGCCATTATAGTTTTCTTTAAAGGCAATCGTCTGGGATTGATTTTCCCTATTATTGGCAACCATATCATGTGGATAGCGTTGCTTGCATTTTTACTAGGTCTAGTGATTTTGTTCAATCCAGTAGCTACAAGTGTCTTTGTCGTTTATGTCGTTGCCTTTGCATTTTTAATTGTTGGTTTCACCTATATCCTTGATGCCTTTCGTAAATAATCTAGCTGCCATTTTGGGCATATTAAAATAGCTGGGAAGTTACATTCTCAGCTTTTTCTGTTGCCTCCTTAGCTCAGTTGGTAGAGCAGTAGACTCTTAAGCTATGGGGCGCAGGTTCGAGCCCTGCAGGGGGCACATCTAAATCAACAGAAATAAGCCTTGAAACCAAGGCTTTTTTTAACGTCTAATAGCTTTTTGTAGAAAAGTATTTAAAAATAAAAGAGAAGAGAATCTCTCACTCTCTTCTCAGTATATCTTATTAAATTTAGTTTTTCTTAATCTAGCTGATTTTCCTTTGCAACGACAAATTCCTTAACCAATCGATAGATAACAGCAAATATCGGTGTAAAGAATATCATCCCAAGTAAGCCAAAGAGATTGCCTCCAATACTAGCAGCCGCAAGCGTGAAAATAGCTGGCAAACCAATAGATTGACCTACAACTCTAGGATAAATAAGGTTTCCTTCAATCAGCTGTATAACTTGATATAGAAGAAGAGAAAGTAAGGCTTGAGTAGGACTCACTGTGAAGATAAAAATCGCTCCCACAACACAAGCAATCATAGGCCCTACATAAGGAATGAACGATAGCACTCCTGCAAATATACCTGTCATTACCCCATAAGGTAGTCCAAACAGGCTGTAGCCAACCGCTATCATAACTCCTATGATGACTGCTTCAATCAGCTGACTCATCAAAAATTGGTCATAAGTCTCTAGTGCTACTTGTCCAATGTAAGTTAACTTTGTCACCACTTTCTCTGGAAATATAACTTTTAGAAGTCTACTCGTCATCGCTGCCAGATGTTCCTTACTGGATAAAAATAAAAAGGTAAATACTATAATCAGAAAGGCATTCATTATACTTGAAAAAATATTTCCTATATTACTAGTCAGACCGGATAAGAAGGTTATCAAAGCTTGACTAATAGAGCTAGACTGTCCCTGAATTCCTGATACGATAGTTGACAGCATGTCTTTGGTTACAAATTCCGAGCTGTCTAGCAATTTCCCAAGTTGAGTCAGGACTGTTGAAAGGACTGCTCCCAGCTGACTAATAGTCTGAGCAAGGGTTGGAAGCACCAAAACCAAAAGACAGATCACGATTAAGATAAGAGATAGGAAAACAAGCACCATAGCAATCGGACGGCGCAACCCTGCCTTTACCTTCATTTTAACTAGGAATTCTTCAATTTTTTTCATGGGAACATTGAGCACAAAAGCAATGACAGCACCATAAATCAAGGTAGAAGTTACTTCAAAGAGAGATACTGCCCCTGATATAAAGCTTGATGCATTCAGAATTACAAGAGTAACCAGCCCTATAAAAAGTATTAATGGGGTGTATTTTTTTACTAAGTTCATAAATTCTCCTTAATAAACATGTTTAGATACGACTATACTATTTGGTTTTTCAAACTCTCGATTAAGGTAGGCTTGGTAAGTTCCTGGAGCGATAAATCCTTTGGGTGAGAGGATATCGGTGCCAGCCTGACCGACTATGGTATCAGCCAAGAGCACACAGTTTGTAGATAAGACAAAGTAGGATTTAAACTTAGATTTGATAAATTTATAAAGTTCCCCATCTGTCTCATGTCTGATTTTATAAGCGTAGGTGTAGTCTTCCTTACCATCACCTGTCATGATTTTATCTGCACTTGGCTCCCATGGAATCGTCAGTTGTTTCAATTCAGCCAACTTTTTCTGAACTGCTTTTTCCATTTCAGGCGTCAAATCTATCCCATAACCAAAAAGCGTTTTTTGACTCTCACGTTTACATAGGTCAATGTACTTGTCACGATCACAGAAATATAAGACACCATCTCCTACCATGCCAAATAAGGTCTCAGAAGACGGATCATAGTTGCCATAAGAAATAACACGGCCTTGATAGCAGATATCCACATGACCAATTGCCGAAAACAGAGAGGTCTCAGCTGTATGAACAAAAATTTCAAGCTCCGCTGTCTTACCAGACTTCACTATTCCAAGATGGATATCTTCTTCCTCATCAGCATTTTCCAGCATAAATTTGTTAACTTTTGCTAAAGTTCTTGCAGGGATGAGAGCGGCTAGGACAATAGGTAAGCTAATTCTAATACGACGTTTGAGATGGTTTTTCCCAATTTCCTCCTCAAACAAGAAACCATCACGGATATTGGACACACCATAAAGGAAAAAATAAGCCCCTAATACAAAGAGTTGAAAGACAGAATTTCCTGTAGAGGACAAAAGACTAGTCCCACCAAGAAAAACTAGTACGAGTCCATCTAGTAAGAGACGAAAACGAGGTCGAATTTTGTTTTTGCGGTAGAGAACATAGGTGACAAGGTTAATACTAGCATGAAAAATCTGATAAACTCCAATCACAAGAGCCAAAATATAAATCGGCACATCCGTCGCAAGATTGGAGCCAAGCAAATATCCCAGCACTAACAATTTAACCAGTGCAACTCCCAAGGTGTCCGTTGACTGACTTTTTTTGAAAATACGTAATACTAAATCTAAGACCGTTGCTATCCAAGCTAAAAACAGAACCAGTCGAATAACCTTTACTGGCAACCAAGTCCCCGTGACCATCAAGATGAGACCTAGCAGAACAAACAAGAACCCCTGAGCAAGTAATTTCTTACCTGTCAGACCTAAAGATAGAATTTTCGCCATATAAAAACCTTTCAACAATAAAAATTAAACACTCCGATTAAACTGACTAGTAAATAGCCAACACTACAAACAGCCTGTGCCAGCAACATATGGTGACTAGAAATGACTGTAGTAATGTCACCATCTTGTCTTATGCACTTCTAAAATTTGTTATATTGATTAGAAACCAGAGCTTATAAAAACTAGCTAAACTCGAGAGATAGACACAATTGCGACGAAAAAATGTATAACCAATTCAACTTGTTAAGGTAAGAAAGCATTATTTCCAATCTATTAATTATTCATCTATTACCTATTATGACACAATATTCCCTATAGTTCAACTTTTTACTTGTTTTTATATTACACGGACTAAAAAGTTTTCAACAGTTGATTGCATTTGTTTTAATAAGTTTTAACCTTTCTTGGTTAGATAAAAAAAGAACCATACAGTTTAGAATCTGTATGGTTTTTGCCCCACTTTTGTCCCATTTTTAAATCATGACATTGAAAATACCTAAAATCACTTATATTTCAATATTTTTAATTGCTCTCAATATGAAAGTCCTTTCCAAATCCCTGTAGGGGGCATCTAAATCAACAGGAAAAAGCCTTGGAATCAAGGCTTTTTTGTGTAGTCTTAGCACTAAAAAACGATAGAAAAAACACCCCTTCTGAACTGCACCCCAAAAGTTAGACAGAAAAAACCTAACTTTTGTGGCGCAGTTCATTCGCGTCACATGAAATTATTTAAGCATATCCTTTTCTTTCATTACCATTTTCTGTTATAATGTATTGTATTTCTAAAGTAGAAAGGTATTAATATGACAACTCTTATTAAGCATAAACGTGTAGAATTTTCAGAACTATTTTATGACCTAGTGTTTGTTTTTGCAATTTCAAAAGCAACTGCTTTAATTCACCCTCTTCATAGCGGTGTTGTGGCTTGGGATTCTTTACTTGATTTCTTCATCTCTGTCATGGTTATCATCAATTCCTGGATGATTCAAACCATTTATACCAATCGCTATGGAACAAACTCGTTATTTAACATGGTAATCATGTTTATCAACATGGGACTTATGCTCTTTATGTCCAATATGATTGGATACAATTGGCAACAATGGTTCTATTATACCTGTTGGGCTGTTGGTACATTGACCCTTACCTTATTTTTTCAATATTTGGTTGAATTTTTTAGAAAATCAACCGATAATACTGATCGGGAAAGTATCAAAGGTTTTCTATGGTTAACAGGTCTAGGAAGTTTAGGAGTCTATCTGGCAGCTCTTTTTCCTATTTACGTTGGAGTCTATATCTTTATTGCTAGTATTCTGCTAACATTTATTGTGCCAATTTTCTTGATTACTAAAGATGAGCATTTCCAGGTAAATCTTCCCCATTTAATCGAGCGCGTCTCCCTTCTTGTGATTATTACGTTTGGAGAGATGGTTGTTGGGCTAGCTAGCTTCTTTACAGTCGAGAATTTCTCGATTTATTCGGTTCTCAATTTCGTTATCATGCTTTCCCTGTTCTTGTTTTATTTTGGCGAATTTGACCATGCTATTGATGAAGGATCTAGTCAAAAGGGATTATTTGTAATTTATAGTCACTATCCTATTTTCATCGGGCTTATGTTGATGACAGTTTCGATGGGTTATCTCCTGAATCCCGAGGCTAATCTTCTCGTTGCAATCAGCTTCTTTTATATCGGAATTGGCCTCTTCCAAGCTGCTGTCCTAGCAAATGGGCCCTATAACAAAAACTATCTTCGCTATCCGAGAAGTTACTACTGTGCTCAAGCGACACTCTATCTGGCTGCCTTGATTCTCTCTTTGCTTTTCGCTTCTAATCCTATAACAGTGTTGAGTATTGCAACCATTTTTACTCTAGCTATAGCCATTCATTTTATTTATTTTTATGTGACACAGAATAAAAAATATTCCAAATCTAACTGGGGGTTCTTTTAATGAGTTTATAACATAAAAAAGCTTTGGGAACCAAGGCTTTATATGATATCAATCACCGACCACAAAAATGTTTAGCTTACAGAACTGCTAGTGAAGCTCTAGAGGATGAGTTCGAGTAAATGTTGCACTTATTCTTGCAATTTATCATTTACTTGATGCACGAACTCGATATTTTTTTCGTTAATTTGTTTTTGCCCCACTTTTGCCCCATTTTTAAATCCTGACATTGAAAATACCTAAAAGTATTTCCCTAAAATCAGCTATATTTCAACATTTTTGTTTATTTTCAATATGAAAAGTTCTTACAAATTCATGCAGGGGGCATCTAAATCAACAGGAAAAAGCCTTGGTTTCAAGGCTTTTTTTGTATCCTCCCTACTTTTATTCTATCAACGGATGCTCAAGATATATTTGGTGTGTAAAAAATTCTTTTACCCCTCAGTGATACAATCATTTTACTCAATTACAAACAAATCAAAAGCAAAAGACTTAGCTCTATTTCATACAGAACTAAGTCTTTTATTTAAACAATCTAATGTTTCCTCTTCATCTCAATCAACTCCAGACATTTATCTAGATCTACATCTCGTTCAAAATGTGCAGGAGTCCAAGGGACTTCTATATCAGGAAGAACACCTTTGTTCGTCATCCCTTTGCCTTTATCTATAGCCAACCAGCGAGAAGTTGGGAACATCAAAAAGTAATCATCATAATCTACCTTGCAACAATTTGAGTAGTCTAAAATACCAAGCGTTGGACGGCCGATAACTGTTACTTTCTTAAAATTCTTCATCATCTTGACAAAATTATCTCCTGATGAGGCACAATAAATATCCGACAAAACAAAAATTTGCTCTGGATAGTGACCACCCTTAACACCTGGAAAAAGCTCGTCCTGATCATCCTGATACCGAACATAGCCTTTCCCTCGATTTTGGAGTAAGTTATTACGAAAATCTTCAAGCAGTTTCACCGTATCAGGACTGATATTTTCTTGTTGAAGCCATGTTTCAAAGTCTTTTAAGCGTCGTTCGACATTTCCTTCTGTATAGAGAATTTCCATTCCATCATCCTGTAAATCAAGAGTGTCATAGCCTTTCCCTTCCTCCAAGCCAAGATGTAAGAGCGGAAAATACAAAGAATCCGTGCCCCCATTGTTGTAACGGACATCTATAATAAGAGTTTCTGTCTCAGTAATCTTCTGCAAGCACTCTTGGTATAAACGGCTAATCGCTTCTTCATCCATAAAATTATCTAAGCGTAGATAGAGGATATCTGACTCCAACTCTTTCCAAAAGATCTGAGCTTTTTGAGCTTGCTGGCTAGCACGAACTGTAATAGACATCTCCTGTCCATCTCGCAAGACGGTCACTTGCTCTGCCATCAGTAGCAAATCTGCCCATTCTCGGTATCGTCTTTCTAGAGTCAGACTAATAAAGTAATTTGGGTGTTGCAAAGCTACTTGCTCCAAACTCATCCCGTCCAGACTGAGGATTCGATCCCCCACTTGGAGGTCTGTATCTTGGTTTGCTTCCTCAACAAACATTTCCTGATCACTTATCCTCAAAAGAAAACCTTTCGGACCTGATTTTTTATCATGAAAAGAAACATGCCCAATAATCCCAAAACTAGCAAGATAAGTCCTGACTTGATAGAGAAATTCTTGCTCAGCCATATCATCTGTAATCTTTTCTAGAAAAGGCTGAGGGTTGCACCCTTTGCGATCTTTTACTGTAGATGAATCATGTGTCATAATCCAAATAATGTCTTTAAAAATATCTGTTTTTTTCATACGAGCCGTTCCTTCTACCTTTAAAATAGTATAGCCTTCTTCACAGCGAAAAAGGAGTTTTTACTACAAAGTTAATCTGCTATCTCCCCTTTTTCATGATGTATTTTCGTATAGGTGTTTCAACCATTTGAACGATTTCAAATCCTTCTTTTTGATAGAGGTCCTTGGCTCTTTGATTTGCCTCGTAGACATTTAGAGAAATAGTATCTATGTCTTCATTTTCAAAGGCCAAACTAACAAATTCCCTTAAAGCCTGGCTACCTAAGCCCTGCCCCTGCTTCTGAGGGTTGATAAAAAATCTCCCGATATGAAGATTGCCGTCTTCTAGTCTGATTTTCTGGATAAGCCCCACAAACTCTTGTCCATCAAAGATTGAAAAGATTCCTTCCAAATCTTGCAAGACTTGACTTGTCAAGGGAAAAGGAATCATTGTTCCCATCCATTGTTCTTGAAAGGATTTGCCAAGGGAGTTGGAGCATTGGCATACGAGTTGAGCATTTTCTGGGCTCACATTTTCTTCAAAACGAATTGTCATCTTGACCTCACCACCTTATCTATGTTTCTCCATTATACTACTTCTCCTATTTTTTACGAATAAATAAGTATGATTGATCTTTATTATTTTCTTGTCGGGAGCATTCTCGCTTCCTTTCTCGGTTTGGTCATTGACCGTTTCCCTGAGCAATCCATTATCAGTCCAGCTAGCCACTGCGATTCCTGTCAGACTCGCTTGCGTCCGCTAGATTTGATTCCTATCCTTTCGCAGGTGGTTAATCGTTTTCGCTGTCGCTACTGCAAGGTTCGCTATCCATTCTGGTATGCCCTCTTTGAATTGGGCTTGGGATGCCTCTTTCTGTCTTGGTCTTGGGGCTTTCTTTCCTTGGGTCAAGTCATCCTAATCACTGCTGGTTTGACCTTGGGCATCTACGACTTTCGCCATCAGGAATATCCCTTAGTGGTCTGGCTGACTTTCCACCTAATCATCATGGCTTTCTGTGGTTGGAATCTGGTTATGGTCTTCTTCCTTGTTCTCGGAATTATGGCCCATTTTATCGACATTCGTATAGGAGCAGGCGATTTTCTCTTTCTAGCTTCTTGTGCGTTCGTCTTTAGCGTGACAGAATTACTCATCTTGATCCAGTTTGCTTCTGCGGCAGGGATTTTAGCCTTTCTTTCGCAAAAGAAAAAGGAAAGACTTCCTTTTGTGCCTTTCCTCTTACTTGCTGCTTGTTTGATTATTTTGGGTAAGCTACTGCTTGTTTGATAAAGTCCTCAATCGGCTCTCCTTGGTGGAGAGCTTTTACAATTTTCGAACCGACGATAACGCCATCTGACACCGCATTGAAACGTTCTACATCGGCCTGACTAGACACACCAAAACCTGTCAAGACTGGGATGTCAGCTACTTGATGCAATTGTGCCAAGTGCTTGTCCAAGTCTGCACGGTAATTGCCTGATTTCCCTGTCACCCCATTGATGGCAACAGCATAGACAAATCCTTCTGCCCCTTCAATCAACTCTTTCTGACGCTCAATCCCTGTTGTCAAGCTAACTAGGGGAATCAAGGCAATGTCTGTATCTGCCAAAAAGGGCTCTACAAAGTTGGCATGCTCATGAGGCAGGTCTGGGATAATCAATCCTTTAACCGCTGTATCTGCCAAATCTTTAACAAAGTTCTCAACACCGTACTGAAAGAGGGGGTTGAAATAGGTCATGATAACCAGTGGCACCTCAGTCTGAATGGTTTTCAAGGTTTCAACCAAAGCTTGGGTAGAAGTCCCGTGAGCTAGACTGCGTAAGCCTGCTTCTTCAATCACAGGTCCATCTGCAACAGGGTCTGAAAAGGGAATACCCACTTCAATAGCTGAAACACCCAAATCTTCTAAAAAGTGGATTGTTTCAGCGAGACCATCCAAACCTTTCTCATGGTCTCCAGCCATGATATAGGGAACGAAAATTCCTTTTCCAGTCGCTTTTATAGCATTTAATTTTTCTGTTAGTGTCTTAGGCATGATCTTCTCCCTTCTTTGCTGCATCTGCTTCCAAGCAGTCTTTGACTTGAACTACATCCTTGTCCCCACGACCGGATAGGCAGACAATCATAGACTTGTCTGGTCCAAGTTCTTTGGCCAATTTCACCGCGAAGGCAATGGCATGGCTAGATTCCAAGGCTGGGATAATCCCTTCCACACGAGACAAGAGCTGGAATCCTTCCAAGGCTTCCTCGTCTGTCACAGGAACATAGCTGGCGCGTTTGATATCATGGTAGTGAGAATGTTCTGGACCGATACCAGGATAGTCCAAACCTGCTGAGATAGAGAAGGCTTCAAGAATTTGACCATGAGCATCTTGAAGCACATCCATGAGGGAACCGTGAAGGACACCCGGACGACCCTTGGTCAAGGTCGCTGCGTGATGCTCCGTGTCCACACCAAGTCCTGCCGCTTCAGCTCCATACATAGCTACAGATTCATCTTCCACAAATGGATGGAAGAGACCAATGGCATTGGAACCACCACCAACACAGGCTACTAGGGCATCTGGTAAGTCTTGACCTGTCAATTCACGGTACTGTTGTTTAGCTTCTCGACCGATCACACTTTGGAAGTCACGAACGATTTCTGGGAATGGATGAGGTCCCAAGGCAGAACCAAGGATATAGTGGGTATCGTCGATATTAGCCACCCATGAACGAAGGGCTGCATTGACCGCGTCCTTGAGCACGCGCGAACCATCTGTTACTGCCTCAACCTTGGCTCCCAAAAGCTCCATACGGAAGACATTGAGTGCTTGGCGTTTGACATCTTCCTCACCCATATAGATGGTACATTCCATGTTAAAGAGGGCTGCAGCTGTTGCAGTTGCCACACCGTGCTGACCAGCACCAGTTTCTGCGATAATTTTCTTTTTGCCCATGCGTTTAGCGAGAAGAACTTGTCCCAAGGCATTGTTAATCTTGTGGGCCCCTGTATGGTTGAGGTCTTCCCGTTTGAGATAGATCTTGGCGCCACCGATATGCTGGGTCAAGTTTTTTGCATAGTAAAGAGGAGTTTCACGTCCTACATACTGGCGCAAAAGTTGGTTTAATTCCTCTTGGAAACTTGGGTCCGCCTGACTTTCACGATAAGCTTTTTCCAACTCCAAAACTGCTGTCATCAATGTTTCTGGGACGAAACGTCCGCCGAATTTTCCGTAAAATCCATCTTTATTTGGTTCTTGATATGCCATGCTTTGCCCTCTCTATAAATCTTCTAATCTTTTCCTGATCTTTTTGTCCATCTGTCTCCACTCCGCTCGATACATCTACTGCATAGGGAGTAAAGTGTTGAATTGCTTTTGCTACATTGTCTTCCTTTAGCCCACCTGCGATGAAGAAAGGCTGAGCTAGTCCCGTCGTATCTAGTTGACCCCAGTCAAAGGTCTGGCCACTCCCTGCCACAGGGGCATCAAAGAGTAGATAGTCTGCCCAAGAATGAGGCACATGACCCTCTCCATCCACCTGCACAGCCTGAATGCTAGCACAAGGCAAATCCTCAAACAAATCATCCGCCACCTGACTATGAACTTGAACCAAGTCCAAGCCAACTTTTTCAATCGCTTCTAGCAATTCTACCCGACTTGGTGAGACAAATACGCCAACCTTTTTTACATCTGCAGGAATGAGCTTTGTCAGCTCAGCAGCCTCTTCCAAGGTCACCTGTCTTTTACTAGGCGCAAAGACAAAACCAATGTAGTCTGCCCCTGCTGATACGGCTGTCTCTACCGCTTCTTTGGTCGATAGTCCACAAATCTTAACCTTTGTCAATCTGCAACTCCTTGATTCTCTGGTCTACACCTTCTGCCTGCATGAGCGCTGTTCCCACCAAGATTCCGTTAAAGGATGGTGCTACTCGTTCCGCATCCTGCCCTGTGAAAATAGCAGATTCAGAAATGTAATAGCGACCTTCTTCAAAGTGCTGGGCCAAGTCTACACTGGTTTGTAAGTCGACCTCAAAGGTGGTCAAGTTGCGGTTATTAACCCCAATAATCTCAGCACCAAGCCTGTGAGCCACTTCTAGTTCAGCTAAATTGTGAGTCTCCACCAAGATTTCTAGACCAAGCTCTGTCGCGTAGTCATACAGTTCCTTGAGGCGTTCTTCTGACAGGGCAGCCACGATGAGCAAGATGACTGTCGCACCTGCATTGCGAGCGCGGATGATTTGCTTTTCATCGATGATAAAATCCTTGTTCAGCGTCGGAATCTCTACCTGATTGGAAATCTCTCGCAAATAATCCAAATGCCCTTTAAAGAAAACCTCATCTGTCAAAACTGAAATCATCACTGCTCCATTTGCTTCATAAGTCTGGGCCTGTTTCACAATATCCACATCGAGATTGATATCTCCCAGACTAGGGCTAGCTTTCTTGACCTCAGCGATTACCTGCAAACGGTCACGATGATTCTTCAAAAATTCTGCCAAGCGATAGGTCTGGCGCAAGGGCTGGATTTCCTCCAGCTTCATTTGCTCGACCTCACGCGCCTTCTGCTCTAAGATTCGTGCTAAAAATTCCTGACTCATTTTTGGTACTCCTGTAACAGTCTGAGTTTTTCAAGGGCCTTGCCACTAGCAATCACTTGACGGGCTAAGGCAACACCTTCCTTGATACTAGCTACCTTACCATTAGCATAGAAACCAAGACCAGCATTCAAGACCGTCGTTTCCAAGAATGGACTTGGTTCGTTTTGAAGAACGCTGAGCAAAATTTCTGCATTTTCCTGAGCATTCCCTCCACGAATATCTTCGATAGCGTAGCGTTCCATCCCCAAATCTTCTGGAGTGAAACTTGACAAGGTGATTTCGCCATTTTCAAGAAGAGCAATCTTGGTTGTTCCGTTCAAGCCAGCTTCATCTAGCCCTTCTGGTCCAGCAACCACGATGGCACGTTTGCGACCCATATTTTTCAAAACCTGAGCTGTACTTTCTAGAAGTTCTGGACGACTAATACCAAGAAGCTGTGTTTCCAAGGCCATTGGGTGAATCAGTGGACCAGTCAAGTTCATGATCGTTGGAATTCCTAGTTCCAAACGAGCTGGCATGATGTATTTCATGGCTGGGTGCATATTTTTAGCAAAGAGAAAGACGATGCCAGTTTTATCAAAAACCTTACCTAGTTCAGCTGGTTTGAGGTCAAGATTGATGCCCAAGGCTTGAAGGACATCTGCCGAACCCGATTTAGAAGAAATCGAACGGTTACCGTGCTTGGCCATATGAATGCCACCACCAGCCAAGACAAAGGCTGCAGTTGTGGAGATATTAAAACTGAAAGACTTGTCTCCACCTGTACCGCAGTTATCCATAGCATCATGGATTTCAGTTGGAATGTGTTGGGCATGTCCTCTCATGACTTGAGCAATAGCTGTGCGCTCTTCCGGTGTTTCCCCCTTCATCTTAAGAGCTAAAAGGAGAGAAGCAATCTGCGCTTCGGTTACACGTCCAGTTACGATACGCTCAATGACATCCGTCATTTCCACACCTGATAAATTTTCAAATTTTGCTAATTTTTCAATAATCTCTTTCATCCTAGTTTCCTCACTTTACAACCTTCTCGATAAAATTCCGAATAGAAGACAAGCCATCTGGCGTTCCGATACTTTCTGGATGGTACTGGAATCCATAAATTGGAAGGTTTTTGTGTTGAATTCCCATAATAGCTTGGTCATCAGTCGAACGAGCTGTCACTTCAAAGTCTTCAGGCATTTTTTCAATCAAAATACTGTGATAACGCATGACTGGACGACCATCCTCAATGCCTTGATAGAGAACAGATGGCGCTTCAAAGCTGATATAGCTCTGTTTCCCATGCATGACTTTTGGAGCCAAGCCTAGCTTCCCACCAAAGACTTCTGCGATAGCTTGATGACCCAAACAAATCCCTAGAATTGGCTTCTTACCTGCAAAGTCACGAATCATGTCTTCCATCTTTCCAGCATCAACTGGCCAACCAGGACCAGGAGAAAAGACCAGACCATCTGCTTTTTCAGCTTCTTCATACAGCTTGGGATCATCATTTCTCAAGACCTGCACTTCTGCAAAATTCCCGATGTATTGCGCCAAGTTATAGGTAAAAGAATCATAGTTGTCAATCAATAAAATCATGGTCTTAGTTCTCCAATTCTAGTCATAGATTTTGCCTTGTTAATGGTTTCTTGGTATTCGTTTTTTGCGATAGAGTCGTAGACAATCCCTGCCCCAGCCTGCACATAAGCTGTTTGATTTTTGAGAATCATAGTTCGGATGGCAATGGCGAAGTCCATATCACCCGTCGCAGACAAGTAGCCGATTGCTCCTGCATATACGCCTCGTTTTTCCGTTTCTAGTTCATAGATGCGTCTCATGGCCCGAATCTTTGGTGCTCCTGAAACTGTTCCAGCTGGAAGTGTAGATTTCAAAGCATCCATGGCTGTTAATTCTGGAAGCAAACGCCCTTTCACCACGCTGGTCAAATGCATGACATAGCGGAAAAGCTCCACTTCCATATACTTGGTAACTTGGACACTGGCTGTTTCAGAGATGCGGCCAATATCGTTACGCCCCAAGTCTACCAACATCCGATGTTCTGCTGTTTCCTTCTCATCAGAAAATAAATCAGTTGCCAAGGCCTTGTCCTCTTCATCCGTAGTCCCTCTTGGTCGTGTACCCGCAATTGGATTGGTTGTCACGATGCCATTTTTGACAGAAACCAAACTTTCTGGACTAGCACCGATAATTTGATAATCCCCAAAATCATAGAAATAGAGGTAATTAGATGGATTGGTCACGCGAAGATTTCTGTAGAAGTCAAATGGATTTCCAGTAACCTCTGCTGAGAAACGCTGGCTGAGCACACATTGGAACATATCACCATTACGAATCAAGTCACGAGCGGTTTCGACCATTTGCTCAAACTTATGAGGAGCGATATGCGGTTTGAAGTCCAGCGGAGATAAATCCAAGTCTTCAAATTCATTTGAAGCAGGGATGCGTAATTCCTCCAGCACTTGGTTCAAGGCTTTTTCCAAATCCTCTTGACTGCGATCGCTATATAGAGCATCCTCAATGACATGGATTTTTTCCTTCTTATGGTCAAAGACCATGTAGCTCTCATAGACAAAGAAATGCATGTCTGGCGTCCCAATGGTATCCTCAGGGATTTGGCAAATTTCTTCATAAAGAGAAATCATATCGTAACCGACAAAGCCAATAGCTCCCCCACCAAAAGGGAGGTCTGAATGGTGCTGGCTCTTATGAGTCACATCATAAAGGAAATCCAAAGGATCCCGATCAATCACTTGCCCATTTTGATAGAGGACTCCATTTTCAAACTGAATCTCAAAAACAGGATTATAGGCTAGGATAGAAAAACGAGCGGTTTCCTTGTCTCTCGGAATACTTTCTAAGATCACCTTGTGTTGCCCCTTTAGGCGCATATAAGCCAAGATTGGTGATAAGACATCTCCATGAATGATTCGTTCCATTGTAATTTCCCTTTCAGTTTCTTATTTTTAATTTTTTGTCTTTTTTCTATTTCCCTTAAATAGTGCGGACGGGAGGTAAAATTATCCAGTGGATGATTTTAGAAAACCATAAAATGAAAGACCTAATTTTCGAGCTCCTCGCTCATTCATTTCTAGGCTCAAGCTAAAATAGTTCCCCGAACTATTTTACTCTCAAAAATTCCGTTCTAGAGAAGCATCTTTGCTTCTCTAGAATACCACTATGGCGGGAAATAGCGTTTCAATGCTCACTTCGTTTGCAAATATTTTATAGAAATCTATCTATTGATGAAGCATAATTTAAAACTGATGACCATATCTACGATAAATATATAAAAATCCCCACGCAAAATAACTTGCGTGAGGACGAAATTCGCGGTGCCACCTCAATTATAGGATTTCTCCTATCTCTCATTCCTGTCTCAGAACTTTCCTGTAACAGGCTGTGCGATAAAGGGCACTCCCTTGAGAATTATGTTTTCTTCTCTCGTTTCAGATGGACCCAACCTTACAGCTTTCTCTGCTTGTTTCCAGCAACCACAAGCTCTCTGGGAAAGAAAGTACTGTAATTTTTCCATCTCTTATTTCTTAGCTTCTAGGTAGTCTGCAATCGCAGCTACGTCCTTGTCTCCACGACCAGAGACATTGATGATGATAATGTCATCTTTACTTAGTTTCGGTGCACGTTTAACCGCTTCTGCGATGGCGTGCGAACTTTCAATCGCTGGGATAATCCCTTCTGTCTTACTAAGAAGGAGCAAGGCTTGAACAGCTTCTTCGTCTGTCGCTGCCACATATTCCACGCGACCTGAATCTTTAAAGTAGGCGTGTTCTGGGCCAACCCCTGGATAGTCCAAACCAGCTGAGATAGAGTAAACTGGCGCCAGCTCTCCGTCTTCCTTAAAGACTGCATAGGTCTTCATACCATCGACAATTCCGACACTACCCTTTGTCATAGTGGCTGCATGCTTGTCTGTGTCAAGTCCGTGACCGGCAGCTTCGACCCCAACCAATTTGACTTCTTCATCAGCCACATACTGTGAAAAAGCACCGATAGCATTGGAACCACCACCTACACAGGCAATGACGTAGTCTGGTAAACGGCCTTCTTTTCCCAAGATTTGACGACGAGATTCTTCACTGATGACCTTTTGAAACTCATGGACAATAGTAGGATAAGGGTGAGGTCCCACAGCCGATCCCAAAACATAGAAGGCTTCAAGGTCATTCATCCATGCTCCAAAGGCTGCATCGACCGCATCCTTGAGAGTTCGTGTCCCCGTTTCAACCGCGTGAACAGTTGCTCCCATCATCTCCATGCGGAAAACATTGAGACGTTGACGCTCCACATCTTCTGCCCCCATGTAGACATCACAGGCCATACCAAACTTAGCTGCAGCAGCTGCTGTCGCAACACCGTGCTGACCAGCTCCTGTTTCTGCGATCACTCGTTTTTTGCCCATACGTTTGGCAAGAAGAATTTGTCCTAAAACATTGTTGAGCTTGTGAGAACCAAGGTGGTTAAGATCTTCGCGCTTGAGATAAATCTTAGCACCACCTAAGTGATCTGTCAAACTTTCCGCAAAATAGAGTGGTGTTTCGCGACCTGAATAATCCTTCAAGTAATGGCGAAATTCTGCCAAAAATTCTGGATCATCCTTGTACTTGTCAAATGTCACTTCCAACTCATCCAACAAAGCCTGAATCGGCTCCGGTACAAAACTACCACCAAATTGTCCAAAATAACCTTTAGTTGTCATAAATTTTTCCTCTTTCCATATTAATTCGGCTTTTTGTTTGCTTTTAGTAGTAGGCAAGGAGCTGCAGATAGAACTCAAGTTCATCAAAGCGACTTAACGCCCTAATAAAAGATAAACAAAATGACCGAAAGAAAAAAGCCCACACACAGAATCTACTTCCATGTGAGGGCGTTGGTAACGCGGTGCCACCTCAATTGTAAAGGGACTATCCCCCTTTACATCTCTGCCTTGTCTAACAACAAGTTGCACTATAAGGTGTGCGCACCGAATTTTCATTGTTTCAAATTCATTTTTAAAATCAGCCCACTTTCACTACTTCCAACCACCTGTTCACAATCACCACAGGCTCCCTGAAGATCGAATATAGTTACTTTTCTGATTTATTGAGAATATTATATGTTATTGTTCTATCTTTGTCAAGATTTTTTTATGATTTTTTTCCTGAACCGAGTATTTCTTCGGAAATTCTCACCAAAGTCTGAACGATATAATCAACCTCATCATCACTTAATTTTGTATGAAGAGGGAGCGTAATTTCATTTTCAAAGAAGGCATAGGCTCTTGGATAATCTGCCATATCAAAGCCAAGATTCTTATAAGCTGTCAAGAGAGGAAGCGGTTTGTAGTGTACATTACTTGCAATTCCTGCTTTGGCCAATTCTTGGATAATACGATTACGCTCTTCTAGACTAGCACCTTCTACATGGGTGATGTAGAGGTGACGACAAGATTCGACAGTATCAGTCTTGTGTGCCAGTGGGTGAATACGAGTACCCGCAAAGCCACGATTATAGCGATCCACGATGTCCTTACGACGTTGTAGCAAACCAGGGTAACGATCCAATTGTACCAAACCTATCGAAGCCATGATATCCGTCATGTTGCACTTATAGGCTGGTGTTACGATATCGTACTCCCATGAACCCAATTGCATCTTAGCAAGAGCATCCTTAGTCTGACCATGAAGGGAAAGGATTTGGAATTCCTTGTACATTTCTTCGTCGTCAATCGCTGGATTGGCCTTCCAAGTCGCACTTCCTCCCTCAGCCGTTGTAAAGTTTTTAACGGCATGGAATGAGAAGGAAGTAAAGTCAGCGATAGAGCCCGCAGGGTGTCCTTTATAAGTTGATCCCAAAGCATGGGCACTATCAGAGACAAGCACAATACGGTTAAAGACCTTTTGCCACTTACTTGAAGCAGTAAAGAGATCGCGTTTCTTCTCCACAATTTGGAACAAACGATCATAGTTGCAAACAATCCCTGCAAGGTCTACTGGGATGATCACCTTAGTTTTCTCAGTAATAGCTTGCTCAAGCAAGTCATAATCCATCTCAAACGTATCTGCTTGAATATCCACCATGACAGGTGTTGCTCCTACGTGAGTGATGACACTACATGAAGCTGTATAGGTCATGGCTGGAACGATGACTTCATCACCTGGTCCCACTTCCAAAACACGTAAAATCAACTCAAGAGCCGCAGTCGCAGAGTTGAGACAGACAGTCTTAGGTGTCTGTGTGTAAAGAGACAAGCGACGCTCCAGTTCTTTTGTCTTCGGACCTGTTGTGATCCAACCAGAACGAAGGGTATCCGCTACTTCAGCAATTTCTGCTTCTGTAATATCGGGTGGTGAAAATGGAATATTGTAATTTGGCATTGATTTGCTCCTTTTATCTGTACTCATTTTCTCATGACTACTTTATTTTAGTACCTCAAACACGGTTTGAAACATGATTTTGATGTCTCCAAGGAAACTAAACTCTCGGAGATAGGCGAGGTTATAGCGCATCTTTTCAGGAAGGACATGTTCGACATAGGCCTGGTCAACTGACAGACCTTTCTCCGTCATTTGACTGATGATCGTGTCCTCATCCTTGTAGTTGATACTAGCTGGAGAGGTGATTCCTGCTGGCAAGAGCAAGGTCGCCATCATTTCAGGACTATACTGCTCCGTGTAGCGTGGCACCTCAGGTCGTGTCCCAACAAAGGACATCTCGCCTTTAAGGACATTCACTAGCTGAGGTAGTTCGTCCAAGCGCACACGGCGAATGAAATTTCCCACTTTGGTAATACGGCTATCGTTAGCAGAAGTCACTAGACTTCCTTTTTTATCCGCATCCGTTACCATAGTACGGAACTTCCAAATCTTGAACGAACGGTTGTACTGGGTCACGCGCTCTTGCTTGTAAATGACAGGTCCCTTGCTATCCAACTTGATCCAAATGCTCAAGATAAGAAAGATGGGAGAAGTCAAAATCAGTAAAACCAAGGCCAGAACCCAGTCCAGACAACGCTTGAAGATCAGCGAACCTTTCCTTTTAGAGACAAGCTGGTAGTAAGACTCAACCTCGCTTGATTGCATTTCCACGGGCAAGTCTTCCCATTTCAGCATGCTGTTTCTCCTTTGTTTTTATTATACTATTTGTCAACATTTTTCATTATACCACAAAATGGAAAAGGCGGTGCAAGAAATCTGTAATTTAGAGGAATTCTTCTTTAGGTAAGAGCCCCTGCCTGCAAACTATACATCTTGTGATAGGTTCCTCCCAAGGCCAAGAGTTCCTCATGGGTTCCACTCTCAATGATGCGTCCCTTGTCCAAAACATAAATGCAGTTGGCGTCCTGGATGGTCGAAAGGCGGTGGGCGATGGCAATGGTCGTCCGTCCTTTTCTCATTTTAGCCAGAGAATCCTGAACCAAACTTTCTGTCTCCGAGTCAATATTGGCTGTCGCTTCATCCAAAATCAAGATTTTAGGCTGACTGGCGACTGTTCTGGCAAAGGCAAGAAGCTGGCGCTGACCAGTAGAAAAGCTCGAACCACGCTCGGAAACAGGGGCATCATAACCCAGCGGAAGGTCCTGAATAAAGGAATCTGCATCGACAAAGGCAGCTGCAGCCTGAATCTCTTCATCACTAAGTTCTTGATACATGGCAATATTGGACTTGATAGTCCCGTGATAGAGGAAGGGATCCTGTAAGACCAGACCGATGTTCTTTCTCAGCTCTTCCTGACTGTAGTTTCGGATATCCACACCATCCAAGAGAACGCGGCCTGACTGAAATTCATAAAAACGCATGAGGACATTGATAATCGAAGATTTCCCAGAACCTGTATGTCCTACAAAGGCAATGGTTTCTCCCTTGTTAACAGAGAAAGAAATATCATCTAGGATCTGGTGTTTGCCATCATATGAGAAGCACACATGTTCAAAACGGATATTGCCGTCTTGGACTTTGGCTTGCCCATCTTCTTGAAGAGGTTCATAGGTCGTCTCATCAATCAAGGCAAAGACACGGCCTGCAGACACCATGGAAGTTTGAAGGGTTGAAAAGTTTTGCGTCACCTCAATCAGGGGATCAAAAAGACGGTTGATGTACTGGATAAAGGCATACATGGTTCCGGCCGTTATCCCGATAGAAAGACCACGGTAACCAAAGTAGGCCATCAAAACGGCGTAGCCTAGGAGTTTCAGCAAACTCATGGCAGGTCGTAAAAAGAGGGCGTCCAAGGCTACAGAACGGTTGGCGTAGACCAAGTGTTCTTGGTTGATTTCATCAAATTCTGCCTGCAGGCGCTTCTCTTGATTGAAGGCTTGGATAATTCTGATCCCTTCAATACTTTCTGCTAGCTTGCTATTGATATCCGACAAGAGACTTCTAGTTTTTTCGATGACTTTCACTGACTTTTTCCGATAGAGATTGACCAAAAGGAAAATCAAGGGTAGAAATAGCAAAACTAAAGCTGTCAAACGAAAATCCAGCACCAACATGGTATACAGAGTTGTCAGAAAGATAAAAACTGCTGAGATAAAGCTGGATAAAATCCCTGAAAACATATCACTGATAGTCTCGGTATCATTGGTCAAACGAGAGACGATGGAACCTGCTGGCGTCTTGTCAAAATAAGACATGCCCAGTTTCTCCATATTGGCAAAGGCATCTCGACGAATATCTCTGACAATAGTGTAGGACACCCTCGCAAAGAGAAGATTGCCAACATACTGGACCAAAGTTTGCAGGATATAGAGGCCATAGTAGGCTAATAAAACTGTAATAGCAAACTGATTGAGATTGCTGAGGTACTGGTCGATAAAGTGGGAAGCTACAAGGGGAATGACACTTTTAATGACCGTCGTCGCAAGGAGAAAACTGAGTGCCAAAAAGGTCAGGAGTCCATAGGGCTTGAGATAAGACATCAAGCGCTTCAATACAGCCCATTGTTCTTGCTTATTCTGCATCTTCTTCTCCTTTCATTTCCAACTGCTGAGACTGGTAGGTTTGGGCATACCAGCCATCTAGAGCTAGCAGGTCTTCGTGCGTACCTCGTTCGATAATCTGTCCATTTTGCAGAACTAAAATCAAATCTGCATGGACGACTGCACTGAGACGATGGGCTGTGATGATAGTTGTCTTATCCTTCCGCATCTCCTTGAGATTGTCGATGATCGCATACTCTGTCTTGGCATCCACGGCTGACAAGGAATCATCTAAAATCAAGATATCAGGGTCTAAAATCATCGCCCGACTCATAGCCAGGCGTTGCTTTTGACCACCAGAAAGACTGACTCCCTTTTCACCGATAACTGTATCAAATCCCTGAGGCATGGCTACAATATCTTGGTAAACTTGGGCTAGCTTAGTCGCTTCCTCGACTGCTGAAAGGGGCAAGTTAGGATTTCCAAAGCGGATATTGTCTAAAATCGAAGTCGCAAAGAGGAACTGGTCCTGAGGAACATAGCCCATGAGACTACGAAGGTCTGTCAGACGATAGTCCCGAATATCGTGACCGTTTAGGTAAATAGCTCCCTTATCCACATCGTATTCTCGCAAGAGAAGCTTGATCAAGGATGTTTTCCCAGAGCCTGTCTGTCCGACCAAGCCAAGAGTTTCCCCTTTTTCCAAACTAAAGTGAATATCCGTCAGTGTTTCCTCATTTTCAAAGGCAAAACTATCAATATCGTACTCCAAGCGTCCATTTTCAATACCGTCCAGAGGACATTCAGGATCTTTTACAGGTGATTCCTGAGATAAAAGTTCCTCAATCCGTTGGTAAGAAACCTTGCCTCGCTGAGTGATATTAAAGAGGAAGCCAATGGCCATAAGAGGCCAGACCAACATATCCAAGTAGCTGATAAAGGTAACCAGATTCCCAACCGTGATTTGCCCTTTCTGAACCATCAAAGAGCCGACCAAGAGGGTTAAAACATAGGACGAACCAACAAACAAGAGAACCATGGGGTCAAAGAGACTATCGTATTTCATGGTTTGCAGGTTCTTTTGGAAGGTCAATTCATTTACTGCTTGAAAGGACTTCAACTCGTCCGCCTGATAACCGAAAGACTTGGTCACCTTGATACCTGATACAGACTCCTGCACCTTGTTATTAAGTTCGGAAAAGGCTGCCTGTGACTCGCCAAAGGCCTTGTGGGTCTTTCTCCCTAGACGACTAGTCGCATAAGCCATGAAAGGCAGGGGAAGAATAGCAACAAGAGTCATCTGCCAAGAAATGCTAAAAAGCATGGTCAGCAAAGTCACCAGCGCCGTGATGGAAGCATCCACTGCTGACATGACTCCTCCACCTGCAAGACGAGTCAAGGCATTGATATCATTGGTGGCGTGTGCCATCAAGTCCCCCGTCCGATAGGTCTGATAAAAGGCTGGCGACATTTTAGTAAAATGCTCAAACAAGCGAGACCGCATAATCTGCCCCAAACGATAGGAAGTTCCAAGAATATACATGCGCCAAACATAGCGCAGATAGTACATCCCAAAGGCTGCCAGCAGTAGATAAAATAGATTAAGAAGGAGGGCCTGCTGGGTTAATTGTCCCGACGTAATGGCATCAATCACCCGTCCCATAACCATGGGAGGAATGAGATTGAGGACGGAAACCAAGATCAAGGCCACAATCCCGACTAAATAACGGCGCTTTTCCAACTTGAAAAACCACCAGAGTTTTTGAATAATGGACATAAAATCCCTTTCTGATTGCAAATGGAAACCTGAGGCCAAGACTCAATGAAAATCAAAGAGCAAACTAGGAAACTAGCCGCAGGCTGCTCAAAGCACTGCTTTGAGGTTGTAGATAGAACTGACGAAGTCAGTAACCTACATACGGCAAGGCGGCATTGATGCAGTTTGAATTTGATTTTTGAAGAGTACAAGACCCCAGGTTTTTCTTATTCATAAGTTACGACTGAGACGACACCCTTGTCATACTCAGCGATAAAGATATTGGCCACATTGTCATGCCCTTGTTTGCTGAGATTATCAAGCAACCACTCTTCGCTACGGTCAATATATTCCAAAACATCGACTTGGATCACACCGTCAGTCACAACTGGATACTTAGGATTTTCATCTCCCATTTGGACCACGATGAGTTGGCCATTTTGCTCATGCACAGCTCGTTTGACCTGTTTCATCTGGAAAATTCCCTGGCTACGAAGTTTGAGAGCAACTTCTGCTGCAGACAAACCAACTGAACGACAGGCTTCTGGGTCAATCTGCCCATTTTTGATAAGGAGAGTTGGTTTTCCATCAATCAAGCGTTTGACAAAACGAACATTGTTATTGAGCCACTTGAGGGTCAAGACCAAAATCGTCCACATCATCAAAATCACTGCGTACTGCAGAATGCTGATTGAACTATTGTAAATCACCCCACCGATGATACCACCAAGAACATAGTTCTGAATTTGGTCTGTAGCAGAGTTAGGTGCTAGATTCCCCTTTCCTGTCACATTAATAACAAAAACAAGAGAGAAAAGACCCAAGGCCAGTTTGATTAAAATTTCCATATAATTGAGTGTCATTTGTTTACCTCCACCAATTCAATAGCGTCTGTTTGATGCAATTCTAATTTCTCTAAAAGATACTTGTCTGGTTGGCTCCCGTTCATGGCACGATAGAAATTTGAACCTACCTTGATAAGTGCTCCATCAGTGGCTGCAGAAGTATTGACATAAACTTCTGATTTATCCACTCCCAAGTCTTTGGAAACAACCTCTATGAAATGAAGGGAAGTTTGAAATTGGTTGTTAGAGGCTTGATTGGTCTGGTATTTTGAGATTGTTACCAAAAGCATGGCTACCAAGGTCAAGGCCAAAATCATGACCAATTCCCGAAACTTAGTCCCCTTTTTATCTCGATAGGCTTTAAAAGCAAAAAATCCTGTGATAGCTAGGAGCACAATCCCAAAGCCAATCATGATGCCATTTTGCTGACCAATTTGGCTGAGGACATAGTCATATGAGTAAAATTTCATTTATTTTCACTCCCTTTCATAAAATCATTCTTAATTATAAACGAAAGAGAGTGATTTTTCAAGCCATACGTTGGGGAAATGGACCTTTTTTTGGTATAATAAAATCTATAATCTGAATGAAAAAGGTAACTTTATGAAACTCATCTCATGGAATATTGATTCCCTCAATGCTGCCCTAACTAGTGACTCAACTCGTGCCAAATTGTCCCAAGAAGTACTACAAACCTTGGTCGCTGAAAATGCTGATATCATCGCTATCCAAGAAACCAAGCTTTCTGCCAAGGGTCCTACTAAAAAACACTTGGAAATTTTAGCTGAACTCTTTCCAAACTACGAAAACACGTGGCGTTCTTCTCAAGAACCTGCCCGCAAAGGCTATGCTGGAACCATGTTCCTTTATAAGAAAGAACTCACACCCACTGTCACTTTTCCAGAAATCGGTGCCCCTTCTACCATGGACTTAGAAGGTCGCATCATCACTCTAGAATTTGATGAATTTTTCGTGACCCAAGTTTACACTCCAAACGCTGGCGACGGCCTCAAACGTTTGGAAGAACGCCAAGTCTGGGATGTCAAATATGCGGAGTACTTGGCTGAACTAGACAAAGAAAAACCAGTCCTTGCGACCGGTGACTACAATGTAGCCCACAATGAAATTGACCTTGCAAATCCTGCCAGCAACCGCCGTTCACCTGGATTTACCGACGAGGAACGTGCTGGATTTACCAACCTCTTGGCAACTGGATTTACTGACACCTTCCGCCATATTCACGGCGATGTCCCAGAGCGTTATACTTGGTGGGCGCAACGCAGCAAGACTTCTAAAATCAACAATACAGGCTGGAGAATCGACTACTGGCTCACTAGCAACCGCGTTGCTGACAAGGTGACCAAGTCTGACATGATTGACTCGGGTGCGCGTCAAGACCATACGCCGATTGTATTGGAAATTGAACTCTAAGGAGAAAGCTAATGGACTATCAAGCTGTCATTCCTGAATTTGTAGTATCTGACCTCGAAAAGTCACGCCACTTCTACTGCAACTTGCTGGGATTTTCTGTCGAATACGAGCGTCCAGAGGAGAAATTTCTCTTCCTCTCGCTTGAAGACTGCCAACTTATGCTAGAAGAAGGCAGCACAAAAGAATTAGCCCAACTAACCTATCCTTTCGGGCGCGGTGTCAATATTTCCTTTGGCATTGAAGATGTCCCTCAGCTCCACCAAAAACTGCTGGAGGCCAACTATCCTATTTATCGTCCGCTGACCAAAAGAGAATTTCGAGTGGGAGATAGCTTTATTTACCCTCATGAATTTGCCGTTTTGGATCCAGATGGTTATTTTCTAAGATTTAGCGAATAGAAAAATAGAGACTGGAAAAATCTTTCAAATCAGAAAAAGGCATATTGTCAGGTCTTGAAAAATCCTGATAATGTGCCTTTTATGATGAAAAAATCTTCTAATACTCTTCGAAAATCTCTTCAAACCACGTCAGCTTCCATCTGCAACCTCAAAACAGTGTTTTGAGCAACCTGCGGCTAGCTTCCTAGTTTGCTCTTTGATTTTCATTTAGTATAAATGTTAGCCTACAATTGAGCTTTTGCTCTTTTTTGTTCAATTTGTTCGTTTTTTATATCTAAACATTAACAAAATATTTGATTTATAAAGTTAATTAGTGTAAAATAAAAACATTGGCGTCAGCTTATTTAAAATTGAATATCATTTTACTTGTTTATGTCGTGAATTGGCACGACGTTTCTACAAGGTGCCGGAACACCTAACAATGAGTAAGTCTGCTGAAGGTATGGGTTGGGCCATACCTGTTTGGAGAGCTTGCTTATCTGTTAAGTAGGCTCTTTTTCTATTTCCTGCCAGAATCTCTAAACAAGCAAATGAATCATCTTTTAGACTTTAGGAGGTCTTATGAAATTATTAGAAGAGCGCATCCTCGAGGATGGGCATATCTTGGGGGACAACATCCTCAAGGTGGATTCCTTTTTAACCCACCAAGTTGACTTTAGCTTGATGCGAGAGATTGGTAAGGTTTTTGCGGAAAAATTCGCAACTGCTGGCATTACCAAGGTCGTAACCATTGAAGCTTCAGGGATCGCCCCAGCTGTTTTTACAGCAGAAGCCTTAGATGTTCCCATGATTTTCGCAAAGAAAGCTAAAAACATCACTATGAACGAAGGCATCTTAACTGCTGAGGTTTACTCCTTTACCAAGCAGGTGACGAGCACAGTTTCCATCGCTGGGAAATTCCTCTCACCTGAGGACAAGGTCTTGATTATCGATGATTTCCTAGCAAATGGACAAGCTGCCAAAGGCTTGATCCAAATCATCGAACAGGCCGGAGCAAAAGTCGAAGCCATCGGCATTGTTATCGAAAAATCCTTCCAGGATGGTCGTGATTTGCTCGAGAAAGCTGGCTATCCAGTTCTATCACTGGCCCGTTTGGAACGTTTTGAAAACGGTCAGGTCGTATTTAAGGAGGCAGATCTCTAATGCAACAACAAGAAAAACACTCGCAAGCCGCGGTTCTAGGGCTTCAGCACCTTCTCGCAATGTACTCAGGCTCTATCCTGGTTCCCATCATGATTGCGACAGCTCTGGGCTATTCAGCTGAACAGTTGACCTACTTAATTTCCACAGATATCTTCATGTGTGGGGTAGCTACCTTCCTTCAACTCCAACTCAACAAACACTTTGGTGTTGGACTACCAGTCGTTCTTGGAGTTGCTTTCCAGTCAGTCGCTCCTTTGATTATGATTGGTCAGAGCCACGGTAGTGGGGCCATGTTTGGTGCCCTTATCGTATCAGGAATCTATGTGGTTCTGATTTCAGGTATTTTCTCAAAAGTGGCCAATCTCTTCCCATCTATCGTAACAGGATCTGTTATTACGACCATCGGACTAACTTTGATTCCTGTCGCTATCGGAAATATGGGAAATAACGTTCCAGAGCCAACTGGTCAAAGTTTGCTTCTAGCTAGCATTACGGTTCTGATTATCCTCTTGATTAATATCTTTACCAAAGGCTTTATCAAGTCCATCTCTATTTTGATTGGCTTGGTCGTTGGGACTGCTATTGCCGCCACCATGGGCTTGGTTGATTTCTCCCCTGTTGCAGCAGCACCGCTTGTCCATGTCCCAACTCCCCTCTACTTTGGGGTGCCAACCTTTGAAATCTCTTCTATCGTCATGATGTGTATCATCGCAACGGTTTCCATGGTGGAGTCGACTGGTGTTTACCTAGCCTTGTCAGATATTACCAATGATCCAATCGACAGCACGCGCCTTCGCAACGGTTACCGCGCAGAAGGTTTGGCCGTACTTCTCGGAGGAATCTTTAACACCTTCCCTTACACAGGATTTTCACAAAATGTTGGCTTGGTCAAATTGTCTGGTATCAAGACCCGTCTGCCAATCTATTATGCAGCTGGTTTCCTAGTCCTCCTTGGACTCCTACCTAAGTTTGGTGCCCTTGCCCAAATCATTCCAAGTCCTGTCCTTGGTGGTGCCATGCTGGTGATGTTTGGTTTTGTTTCCCTTCAAGGGATGCAAATCCTAGCGCGCGTTGATTTTGCTAACAATGAACACAACTTCCTTATCGCAGCTGTTTCCATCGCTGCTGGTGTAGGTCTAAACAACAGTAATCTCTTCGTCAGCATGCCGACAGCTTTCCAAATGTTCTTCTCAAACGGAATCGTCGTAGCCAGCATACTGGCCATTGTCCTCAATGCAGTATTAAACAGGAAGAAGAAATAAGAAAAAGAGGTGTGAGCCTCTTTTTTGTTTCTTATATCCTTACCTGTCTTTCTTCTGACCTTTGTCCTGTGACAAACATGGTAAAGGTGGCTTTGCAGACATTTCTGCCTTCTTGATTGGTGATATCAACATCTACCACACAGGTTGTGCGTCCATGATGGACACATTCTCCTTTAATGGTCAGCACATCGTCGAGTTTTCCTGCCTTGAGGTAGTTGATAGAGGATTGGAGCGTCACTCCATCAAGCCCCAACGAGATAACCACTAGACCACTAATCTGGTCACAAAGGGTAAAGAGATAGCCACCATGGGCATTGCCATAGTAGTTGAGCGACGAGTCCACTACTTTTGTCGTCACCACAACCTGACCATCTCTCATTTTTTCTATTTCGTAATTTTCAAAGGCAGATATAGCGTCAAAATGCAAATCTTTCATCGTTTCCTCCTGATATTTCAAACGACACTATGATACTACTTTTTATAGGACTGTGCAAGGAGAAAGCTCCTAGTCTGGCACAATTCCGACCTGTTCTACAAAGCGCATAAAGGCTGCTTGTCCTTGTTCTGTCTGCTTGTAAACCCCTGCGTCCTCCAAAACACGCGCAAAGATAGCACCCACAGAGTCCTTGACGATTTCAAGGGCTTTTTCTTTATCTGCTAGATCTGGATGTTGGGCTTTGAGCTGGTCTGCCCATTCCTGATGATAGTCTGCAACTGCTTCACCATCTCCTACAAGATAGCTGGCGACTTGCTCCACTTCTGCTTTCAAACGAGGTGGCAAGATAGCCAAGCCCATGACCTCAATCAAGCCGATATTTTCCTTCTTGATATGTTGGACATCCTTGTGGGGATGATAGATACCATCAGGATGCTCTGCTGAAGTTTGATTGTCTCGCAAGACCAAGTCCAACTCAAACTGTCCATCGCGTTTACGAGCAATGGGTGTAATGGTGTGATGCGGTGTCCCGTCTGTCTCTGCTAAAATCTGCACTTCAGGGTCTGAATACTGTCGCCATTCCTGCAAAATCTTATCAGCCAAGTTGATCAAATCCTCTTTAGAATCCGAGGTCAAACGTAGCACTGACATAGGCCACTTGACAATCCCAGCCTTGACCTTCTCAAAACCAGCAAATCGGAAAGTCTTTTGCAAGGGAGCCAATTCCATAGGAAATACGTGACGGCCTCCTTGATAGTGGTCATGGGTGAGAATAGAGCCTCCCACAATCGGCAGGTCGGCATTTGAGCCCGCAAAATAGCCTGGAAACTGGTCTACGATAGCTAGCAGGCGCTCAAAGCTTTGACGATTGATAGCCATGGGCCGATGCTGATCATCTAAGAAGATACAGTGCTCATTAAAATAAGCATAGGGCGAATACTGGAATCCCCACTCCTGACCCGCCATTTCAAAACGGATAATGCGGTGATTGCTACGAGCTGGATGGTTAACCCGACCATGGTAGCCCTCATTCTCTATACAAAGCTGACACTGGGGATAATTGCTAGCTTGCACCAACTTGGCCGCCGCAATCTCCTTTGGATCCTTTTCAGGCTTAGAGAGGTTAATGGTAATCTCAAGTTCTCCATAGTCAGATGGAACGCGATAAGCGATATTCTTAGAAATAGCCTTGAGCTTGATGTAGTCATTTTTCTGGCTGAGCTGGTAAAAATCCCCTATCGCCTGCTCAGGAGAGTGAGCATAAGTTGTCCAAAAGTCACGATTAACCTGACTTGGACAAGGAGTTACCAAGTCCATCAGTTCAGAACCGAGGATTTCACGCGCAGTCTGACTGTCCTCAATCGTCTCTAATCGAACCGCTTCCTCGACTAACTGGTCCTTGAGGTCAATCAACTCATCTAGATCAGTCTCAACTTCCAAAACACCTTCACCCACTCGCGCCAAAACACGATTGGTTAGGTAGATTCGATCCATTTCCTCAAATGAACTTCCAGCAATGACTTCCGTGATAAATGCATCTAGAATTCCCTGACTCATTGATTCTCCTTCTTACTTTCTAAATAGTCTCTGACAGCATCTAAATCCTGAAAAACTTGTTCTGTTTTATTTAAGAAAGACTGTGCTGGCATTTTTAAGTCTGGAATACAAATAACTGGTATCCCAGCTCTATACGCTGCTTCAATCCCTGCTTCACTATCCTCTAATACTAAGCAATTCTCTGGTAAAACATTCAAATCAATACAGGCCTTTAAAAATATATCAGGGTATGGTTTACTTCGCTTTACATCTTTTGCAAAAACTAGATGGTCAAATAGGGACAGTATACCATTACTATCCAAAATCATTCTAGCTCTAGATTCAACACTTGAAGTTGCTAGAGCGATTGGAATACCTTCTCTTTGCAAAAAAGCAAGCAAATTTTTAGCACCTTTTTTTAAATTTACACCTTTGGCTAATATTCGAGCTTCCAGTTCATAAACTTTTTCCAAGGTTTGGTCAAAGTTCCAAGGTAAATCATAGGTATCTAAAAATCGTTGAACATTCTCCTCTTCCCTATGTCCACTGTATTCTCTAGAATATGTTTCTTCTGTGAAAAGAATTCCAAAATCTTTAAGCAATTCTTGATAAACTTTTAGAGAAATGATCTCAGTATCAGCTAATAAGCCATCTAAATCAAATATTACAGCGTCCATTTACTTCTCTCCTAGTCTACAACGCGAGTGCCACCTGCAACTTCAGCGATATAGAAGCTTGGAGCGTATCCAACGACTTCCTCGTAGTGCTTGCCTACAGCTTCCTTAAAGGCCTCAACAGCTTCTTTTTGCACCAAGGCAATGGCACAGCCACCAAAACCTGCTCCTGTCATACGAGCACCAAGAACACCTTCCTGAGCCCAAGCTGTGTGAACAAGAGTATCCAATTCCAAGCCAGTTACTTCATAGTCATGTTCTAGAGAAACGTGAGAAGCATTCATCAAGCGACCAAATGTTTCCAAATCACCTGCTTGAAGGGCTGCTTGAGCTTTAAGAGTACGTTGGTTTTCAAGCACAGCATGGCGAGCACGTTTTAAACGATTTTCGTCTTTGATCAGGTAGCTATATTGATCAAAGGCCCACTCGTCCAATTCACCCAAGGTCTGAATATCCAAGGCAGCTTGCAATTCTTCCACAGCTTTTTCACACTCAGCACGACGTTCATTGTATTTAGAGTCCGCCAGTTCACGACGTTTGTTGGTGTTCATGATAACAACGACATTGTCCTTCAAATCAAGTGGCACCAAGTCGTATTCTAGAGTGTTGGTATCTAGGTAAATGGCACGTTGGTCAGCACCCATTCCGATGGCAAACTGGTCCATGATACCAGAGTTTACTCCGATAAAGTTGTTTTCTGTTTGTTTTCCGATTTTAACCAAATCCAAACGGTCTAGTTTTAAATCAAAGAGATGCTCTGCCACGACCCCTGTCAAGAGTTCCAAGGATGCCGATGATGACAAACCAGCACCATTTGGGATATTCCCATAAACATAAAAATCAAATCCTTTGTCAATCACATGTCCAGCTTCTTGCAAGAAATGAAGAACACCTTTTGGATAGTTGGTCCAGCTGTGCTCTTTTTCAAACTTGAGGTCAGCAAGAGGCACTTCGATGATACCCTTGTCCTCAAAGTTGGCTGAGTAGAAACGCAAGACTTTGTCGTCACGTTTGCGAGCTGCACCGTATGTTCCCAAGGAAATAGCCGCTGGAAAAACGTGCCCGCCATTGTAATCCGTGTGTTCACCAATCAAATTGATACGACCTGGTGAAAAGAAGGTTTGGTCTGCTTCTTGACCAAAAACGGCAAGAAAGTCTTTGCGAAGGGCTTCAGCAGTAAGATCTTGTGTCATATAAATTCTCCTTTGACTGTCCGTTAAGTCACCTTAACGTGTAATCGTTTTCTTCTATTGTATCCAAGGGAGTTGCCAAGGTCAATCCTTTTTACTAAACTTTTACTAAACTACCAGTAAAAAGCAGAAAAATATGATATACTAACCTAAAAGGAGGAGGATTTATGGCTACCTTAAAAGACATCGCACAGCTAGCCTCTGTCTCTATTGCGACCGTATCTCGTGTCCTCAATCGCGACCAGAGCCTATCTGTCACAGAAGAAACCAGACACCGTATATTAACCGTTGCTGAAGAGCTGGGCTACACCAAGCATCTCAAGACAGGCGAATCCCACAAACCAAAGCAAAAGATTGCCATTATCCAATGGATCAGCGAACAAGGGGAGTTGGACGACCTCTACTACTACCAGATTCGTCTCGGTATTGAAAAAAGAGCCCAAGAGTTGGACTATGATATCTTGCGCTATTTTAACGACCATCCTTTTACATTAAGTGAGGAAGTGATTGGCATTCTCTGCATCGGAAAATTTAGCCGAGCTCAGATTGCTGCCTTTGAAGAATACCAAAAACCCCTGGTCTTTTTAGACAGCGATACTCTTTCATTTGGACATACCTGTATTATCACTGACTTTTACACTGCTGTGAAACAAGTTGTAGACCATTTCCTCAGCCAAGGGATGAACCGTATCGGGATTCTCACAGGCCTTGAGGAAACAACCGACCAGGAAGAAATTATCCAGGATAAGCGGCTAGAAAATTTCAAAGACATTACCCAAGCAAATGGAATCTACCATGAAGAACTGGTCTTTCAGGAGAGCTTTACTGCCCAGTCTGGCTATGATCTGATGAAGGAGGCCATTCACAAGCTAGGAGAACAACTCCCACCAGCCTTTTTCGCTGCCAGCGATAGTTTAGCCATCGGCGCCCTCCGTGCTCTCCAAGAAGCTGGAATCAACCTACCAGACCGCGTCAGCCTCATTTCTTTTAACGACACTAGCCTGACCAAGCAAGTTTATCCTCCTCTTTCTAGCATTACCGTCTATACCGAAGAAATGGGCCGAGCAGGTATGGATATTCTTAACAAGGAAGTCCTCCACGGTCGGAAAATCCCTAGCCTAACCATGCTGGGAACCAGACTGACTTTGAGAGAAAGTACAAGGAATGAATAGGATAACAAAACGACCTCTAGCGAGATCGTTTTTCTACTAATGATACCCATGCTTCTGCTCTAACTCTCTCACCTTCCGCCTATGTTGCGCATGATTGCTTTGACTGCTATCTACTTCAATAGTGATATTCCGCACGCCTCTTTCTTCTAAACATTGACGCACCACTTCTTTGGTTTCCATCATCTGTTCCCAGTCCTTGATACAAATGTGAACAATAGCATTATTCTCTAGACCATCCATGGACCAAATGCTAAGTTGATTAACACTTTTGACATTGGTCAGAGCCTCTAAATCCTTCTCCAAATCACTTGTCTCGACTCCTTCTGGCACAGCATCTAGGAAAATTTTCAGTGCGCTCCAAAAGCGAGGAATGGCTTTCGACAGAATAAAGATAGAAATAACTAGTGATAAAAGCGGATCGAGGATATACCAGTCCGTAAATCGAAGAATAATCGCCATTAGAATGACGGCCAACCAACCAAGAGTGTCTTCCAAAAAATGCAGGCTAAGAATTGACTCGTTCTTTGTTTTCCCCTTACGAACTACCAGACTTGCTAGCACATTAATGGCTACTGCAATGATTCCCAGCCAGAGGATGCCTTCCTCATTGACGGGTTGCGGGTGAACAATCTTTGTGACATTTTCCAAGATCACTAGGACAGACCCTATCATAAGAATCACAGCCGTTAGCATGGCTCCTAAAAGACTAAAACGCTTGTAACCCAAGGTGTACTGCCTATCTTCTTCACGGTTTGAGATTGTTTCTAAAAGGGCTGAGATGCCAATGGCTATAGCATCCCCCAAGTCATGAACAGAATCAGCAAGAACTGCACTTGAACCAAAGATTCCTCCCGCGATAAACTCAACAATCGCATAACTTAAATTTAAGAAAAAAGCTAACCAGATAGATGTTTTAGAACTCATTTCTCTCCCTCCTTTGGTATAATGGGTATATACATACTTCTTTCATTTGTATTATCTAATAAAATCCAAAGAAAGGATAGAAGCAAACTGTTAGTCCTGTTCAGTTCTGAACAGTTTGTCTCAAGTGTCTATATGCCAAAAAGAGACCGTCGGGTTAGTAAGACTAAAAAAGCCATCTATCAAGCTTTTTTACAACTTTTGAACGACAAAGGCTATGATACCACTACTGTTCAGGATATCATTGACCTAGCAGATGTTGGACGTTCTACTTTTTACTGTCACTACGAGAGTAAGGAACTCCTTTTAGATGAGCTCTGTCGCTACCTCTTTCATCATCTCTTTGAAAGAGAAGGACACTTTACGACCGAGGACTACCTCGCACATATCTTTTTACATTTTCAGAAAAACCAGGACCATGTCACCAGTCTCCTTTTTTCCAAAAACGACTACTTCCTCCGCCAACTACACAAGGAACTCGAACACCACGTTTATCCCATGGTGGCGGGTGACTTGCAAGAGGCCTATCCAAACATTCCGGCCTCCTACCTCCAGCATTTTGTTGTGACGAACTTTATCGAGACTCTAACTTGGTGGCTAAAAAAAGGAAAATCTTATACCGAAGAGCAAGTGGTGAGATTTTACCTTGATGTAATGGAGATGACCTCTACAACTCCACTTGATAACTAAGCCTGTAACTCAGAAAGGAACCAACTATGTTAACTTCGATGATTCTAGGAATATTAACAATCGTACTAGCTCTCGCATTCTCATTACTTCACCTTGCTGCTGCTTTTTCAGCCATGAAACAAAAGAACTACAGTCTGGGAAACACGTGCATCTTGGTCGGCAGTTGCATCACTTCTCTGGCTCTAGCTATCTTTTACTTCGTCCCACTGGCAACCATTCTACTATGGATTGTGGGTTCGAGTATCGTCTGCTATGGTGCCTACTGGAACGGGCGACAGCAAGAAAATCAACATATATCGCACCACATTATTCGTATAACGAGCGCTATTATCATTACGGTATTATTCATCTTGCTCTAACACAAAAAAAGGATCATCTGATCCTTTTTTACTTTTTTAAGCACTCTTTGCTGCCTTGCTCCACTGATACCACCCAACTAGACTATTGATCAAGTAAATCAGGTATTTCCCTTGAATTTGCAGGCTTTCTCCCCACCAGAGATAGATAGAAAAGACATTGGTAGCTGCCCAGAATATCCATTGCTCACGGTAAACAGCTGTCATGAGGATTTGCCCTACACCATTGGTCGCATCAGTGATAGAATCACGATAGGGACGATTAGCTCCGATAGACTGATAAATAAACCCAAAGGCAAACCACCAAAGAACACTAATAGAAAGATACTTTGTCCAACCCTTGCCGTCTAGTTTACGTGCGACAAACTCTTGTTGTTCTTTCTTAAACTGGGCTTGATAAATCCAAACCAAGAGACCAATTGGCTGCATAATTGTAAAATAGAGAGTTGTTAAAACCTCACCATAGAAGCCTTTTTGAAGGGCAAGCACCAGATAAATGATGGAATTAATCAAACCAAATAGGTAGTTACTAGCACGACCTTCAGCTTCTCAAAGAGCAGAAAAAAGGTTAGTAAGGCTTGAGAGATGAATCATTTTAAAGGCAAACAATTCCAACAAGACGTCATCATTGTCGCTGTTGGTTATTACCTACGTTACAATCTGAGCTATCGTGAAGTTCAGGAATTGCTTTATGACCGTGGAATAAATGTTTGTCACACTACGATTTATCGGTGGGTTCAAGAATACAGTAAAATCCTCTATCATCTCTGGAAAAAGAAAAATAAACAGTCCTTCTATTCGTGGAAAATGGATGAAACCTATATCAAAATTAAGGGGCGTTGGCATTATCTCTATCAAGCGATTGATGCGGACGGTTTAACATTGGATATCTGGTTACGAAAGAAACGTCGAGCAGACGATAACAGCTATAAGTTAGAAGATACCGCCTATCAAGAAGATAAAGCACGCAAAGCAGAAACCGAAGATAAGCTAGCTATTGAAGCAATGAAAAGCAAGTACACCACGCTATTGCTAGAAAATATGTTGCTAAGTCCGTTTGAAATGCAAGATACAAAAATCATGGCAGGATTGCAAGTCCATGTTTACCCCCTCTATGACGAACTGAAAGAATTAAGAGGGCTAAATAGTGTCAAAGACCACTTGTCTTATGTTGCCAGCAGACGTAAAGAATATTCTAAGCATAATATCGCACGCTACCTCAAAAAAGCCATTGAACAATATCTACCAACGGTTAAAAGGCAGGACTTAAACCATGAGTGAAGACTTAAAAACGATCAAAGAGCTGGCGGATGAGTTGAGTGTTACAAAACAAAATATTCAATATCACTACCAAAGGTTACCAAAAGAATTACAGCTTAAAAGTTCCAATGGGTCTAATCTAATAAATTCTAAAGCAGAAAAAATAATTTTAGGTAAAGTAGAAAGTAGTAGCAAATCAAATACCAAAGACCAACAAATAAGTAGCAAAGACCAACAAATAGAAAAACTAACTAATTTGTTAGACCAGTAACAACGATTAGCCTTGCAAGATAAAAAGTTGCTAGAAGAATACAAGGCGGAAAATGATAACTTAAAAGCCCTCAAAATGCCCTCACAGGAAACAGAATTCAAACACTTAGACAATCAATATAAAGATGAAGTGAACGCTCTTAAAGAGAAGTTGGAAAATTTGCAGGAACAAATCAAAGATCAAAAAAGGATAGAAGAACAAGAAAAACCAATAAAATGGTGGGGACTATGGCGAAAATAGATGATTCAGTTAAAAAGAAAGTTCCAGAATTGCGATTTAAAGGATTCACGGATGAATGGGAACAGCGTAAGTTGGGAGACGAAGTTCGAATAGTGATGGGACAGTCTCCTAATTCAGAAAATTATACTGATGATCCTAATGGGCGCTAAAAATGCGAAGACCTATGAAGACCTATTTTGTATTAGTCAAACAAAAAATCCAAAAGAAATGGTATATGATTATGACCATGAAACAAAGTAAAATCAAACCGAGTGATCTGAGGAAGCACCCGATGATCATGAAACGT
Source organism: Streptococcus sp. CM6 (assembly GCF_000526095.1). Classification (NCBI taxonomy): domain Bacteria; kingdom Bacillati; phylum Bacillota; class Bacilli; order Lactobacillales; family Streptococcaceae; genus Streptococcus; species Streptococcus sp. CM6. Next base: position 242,309 of record NZ_JATS01000020.1, read on the forward strand.
TATTAAACACAAAAGTCACCCATGTGAGTTCTTGCCAGAAGCTGAAGTTAATCCTTCAACCTGGAAAACCCGCAGAGGTGATTTTTTCTATACATCTCGATTTTTCTGGCAATAATCATTAACCGATAAATATGTCTGTGAATCACCCAGCGACTCCGCTATGTCCATAATCCGCGGTGGTAGTAATCCCACTCGCTGGACAAGTTCGTGATTGCTGAACAATTCCCGTGGACTGCCGGCGAAGCCAAACTTCCCGTGTTCCATAACATACACCGACTCAAACTCGGCGGCGACCCAATCCATGTCATGGGTGATGGTCACAACTTGGTGGCCCGAATCAGCCAGCTGATGGAAAATTGCGGTCAACTTGCGCCGGCTTTCCCAATCAAGCGACATCATCGGCTCATCAAATAAATAAATCGCCGGATCCACTGCCAAAACTGTGGCAACGCTCAACAGCTTGCGTTCCGACAATGACAGGTCATATGGACTTTCAGCTGTTTTATCATCCAAGCCAACTCTTTTTAGAGCCGCTAAAGCCCGCCTCGTAATCGTATCGTGGTCATCCATGACCTGCGCGACATTCCACTCCACCTCTCGTTGAACGGTCGGGTTGAAAAGCTGATCGTCAGGATTCTGAAAAGTAATCCCAACCTTCAGTAACTTTTCGACTGGTTTAAGATCATTAAAATTTTCTCCATCGATCTTAATCACACCGGTTTGTGGTGTCAGCAAACCCGTCAACAATTTGAAGAGCGTTGATTTGCCGGCACCATTTTGGCCGACAATCGCCACCATCGGATCGGCGAAATGTTTGCCTTCAACATCCAAGCTAAAGGACCGTTCCGGATAAGTGAACGTCAGGTGGCTCAGTTCAATTGTGGACATAACGAACCTCCTTCAGATCAGCGTAATTCACCGGATACCGGCCATCAGCCAAGTGCCAATCCATTTTTTGAGCAAGTTGCTGGATTGTCGGGGCTGGAATCTGCCAGTCAGCTGCCAAATGATTAAACACCTCACCCGGCCTGCCCTGGGCTACCATTTGACCCTCGTGCAGCACCCACACAACGTCGGCGACTTCGCACAAATCGTCAATTTCACTGGTGACAATGAAGACAGTCGTCTCTTTGACTTGGGCCAGCCATTGGAAAAATTGCCGGCGGCCAAGGGGATCCATCTCACTGGTCGGATCATCCATAATCAAAACAGCCGGATTAGCCACAATCGCCGTGGCAATTGCCAACCGCTGGATCTGACCACCGGAAAGGCTCTCGGGACGCAAATTCAGCTGTTCAATCAGCCCCATTTGCGTGGCAACTTCTTCAACCCGTTTTTGAATCAGTCCTTCAGCCATTCCCTGATTAATCAAGTCAAAGGCGATTTCATCGGCAACCGTGTCTGCCAACCCGCTTAGTTGGCCAGCTGGATTTTGCAGTACAACTCCATTCATGGCATTATAAACGGGCCAATTGTCAGACACTCGCTGGCCAAACATGTGCCAATCGCCCTCAATCTCAGCAGACACAATTTTGGGAATGACCCCTGCCAGCACACGGCACAAAGTCGATTTGCCGGAGTGGCTATTCCCGATAATCCCAACCACCTGGCCGGTATGAACCTCCGCGTTAATCTGACGCAGTTGTGGTTGCTCAGTACCCGGATAACGGGTGGTCAAATTTTCAATTACAATCCGTTTATCTTCGTCCATATCTTCCACCCAATCAATAAAATTGCCAATCCAGTCAGACCAATGTGCAGCGTCCGCGACAAGCGATACACGCGCTGGGAGGTTCTGACAGTCCGGTTGAGATTATCAAAACCTCTCAGTTGGAGAGAAATCGACCGCGTCATCGATTGATCCAAGGTCTTAATCACCAATGGAATTAGAACCGGCAGGACTGACTTTAATTTCTGAATCAACGTTTTTTGCGGATTGGTTCCGCGAACTTTTTGTGCCTGCTGGATTTTCCGCATATTGCGCATCATTTCCGGCAAAATATAACACACCGACATCAGAACGTAGACGGTTTTATAAGACAATCCGGACAGTTCCAAATAGGCCGCGTTTTCTGAAATACTCGTGGTCACTATAAAAAAGCCACTGGTCAAAATAATCACCAATACTCGACAACCCAGAGTGGTGGCGTAAATCAGGCCCTCTTTGTAGAACGACACCCCAAGCACAGAAAACAGCACAGTTTGATTCCGACTGTAAAATAACCCTTGGATGATCAGCATGGTGCAAATCAGAAACAGGCTGAATCCCAGCGCCTTAAAGGTGGTAGAACTCAATTTGGAAAATAACAATAGCAGTGTTGCGACAAGAATTAATCCGGCCTGAAGCAATAAATTCATACTGGCAAAGCTCAACAACGTCATGTCCAAGATGAACAAGAGCTTAGTAATCGGATCGATCACCTGGTACCACTTGAGCTTGACCCGTGGCGCTCCAGAAATCAATGTTTTATCAGTCATCATTTATCATCGCTAAAGAAGTGCACCATCCGCTTCGGCAGCTGACGATAGATGAAGAATGCCAGGTAGGCCACGCAGACTTTATCCAAAATATCCAAGACAAACTCATCGGTAAATGAGGCCAGCCACACTGGTGCGTGATTGGCGACCATTACCGCAAACAATGAGTCACCCCAAGCGATACCGGTCTGACCACCCCAAAAGATGACGTTGAGTGGCGTTGAAATGACAGCTGAAACGATGGCAATAATAATAGCAGAAACAAATACTCGTCGCGCTGACGAGAACCACCCATTGGCGTGCAAGACTCCGACAGCAATCCCAATTCCGATGCTGGTAATCGCATACACGGTTGAAATTGGCGATAAGGTCAGCCCATAGATCACGTTGTTGATGAAACCACTAATGGCACCGGCAACCGGCCCAGCCAACATGCTGGTAAGAAAGGTTCCCAAAGACCCCAGCCAAACGGGCAACTTTAACCCCTCTGCCAAGGCTTTGGCAACATAGTTAATCCCCACGGCAGCGGGAATCAAAGTCATGGTGGCAGCACTTAACTTAAATTTCCACATACTGGTACGATGAATCGGTTCTGTTTTCATAATCTTCTCCTTTTGTTTTTAAAGAGCCGTGTCTGGATAGACTTTCGGACGCAACGCTCTATTATATATCTACTGAACTGTCTATACACAAGATTTCCATCCTTAGTCGACATGAGCTGGAAATCTTTATTTGTTAAGTAGTTCACAACACATTATACACCTATTTTGTGAATAGTCAAGTGTATTTACAGTAAAATTTTAGAAAATCCTAAAAATTTCCTCATATTTTCCATTTTGAAAGACATTCAGTAACTCTAATATCAAAAAAGCCCAGACGACATTGTCTGAGCATTCTTTTCTATAGTCGTTTAAGCAAGTTGAGTTTGACATTTTCAAACTATTTCTTCAACAAACCTTGTTCTTGTAGAAATTCTTTGGCTACTTGTTCTGCGGACTTGCCTTCAACACCGACTTGGTAGTTGAGCTGGCTCATCTGGCTTTCAGTAATTTTACCAGCTAGTTTATTGAGAACTGGCTCCAACTCAGGATGTTTCTTGAGAAGAGCTTCTTTCATGAGTGGAGCTCCTTGATAAGGTGGGAAGAGTTGCTTGTCATCTTCCAAGACCTGCAAATCATAACGTGCCAATTCCGCATCAGTTGAATAGGCATCCGTGATTTGAATATCGCCTGACTGAATTGCCTGATAGCGAAGGGCTGGCTCCATGGTCGCTACATTGAGATTGAGACCATACATTGATTGCAAGCCCTTATTGCCATCCTCACGATCATTAAATTCGAGTGTAAAGCCTGCCTTCAACTGCCCTTCTACTTTTTTCAAGTCCGAAATGGTCTTCAAGCCATATTCTTGAGCAATCTTTTTCGGAACAGCTACAGCGTAGGTATTTTGATAAGACATAGGTTTGAGATAGGCTAGATGATCCTGTTTGGCAATGCCATCACGCGCCACTTGATAAACCTGCTCTGGCTCATGACTCACTTTCGGTGATGGTTGAAGCAGACTTTCAGTCACCGTACCGGTAAATTCAGGATAGATATCAATATCGCCTTTTTTCAGAGCTTCATAGAGGAAGCTTGTTTTCCCAAAGTTTGGTTTCACAGTTGCAGTCATACTGGTATTTTCTTCAATCAACAATTTATACATATTAGCCAAAATTTCGGGTTCTGGTCCCAATTTCCCAGCAATCACCAAGTTTTCTTTCTCTTTTTGAGCCAAAAGGGCTGGACTATAAGACAGACCGAGTAATATGGTCACCAAGGCAAAACCAGAGAAAATCGTCCGCAATTTTGCTTTTTCCATCACTTTTAGTAGGAAGTTAAAGGCAATGGCCAGCACTGCAGAAGAAAGGGCCCCAATCAAAATCAGACTAGTATTATTGCGGTCAATTCCCAAAAGGATAAAGGAACCCAGTCCACCTGCCCCAATCAAGGCAGCCAAGGTCGCCGTACCGATGATCAAGACCGCTGCCGTCCGAATCCCAGACATAATGACAGGCATGGCAAGTGGAATTTCAAACTTCTTGAGACGCTCCCATCTAGTCATCCCAAAGGCAATCCCAGCCTCTTGTAGACTTGGATCAATTCCCTTTAGCCCAGTAATAGTATTTTGCAAAATCGGGAAAATCGCATAAATCACCAGAGCTGTCAAAGCTGGCAAGGTTCCAATTCCCATCAAGGGGATAAAGAGTCCTAACAAGGCCAGAGACGGAATGGTCTGGAAAATCCCTGCAATCTGCAAAACCCAGTCCGCCAACTTCTCATGATAGCGAAGATAAACAGCCAAGGGAATAGCAATAAAAATAGCTAGTAATAAGGTCAAAAGTGACAACTGCAAATGTTGAGATAGAGCTGTTACCCAATCACCAAAACGATCCTGAAAAGTTGATATCAAATTAGTCATGAACACTACCTCCAAACAAGTCTGCTACAAAGTCCGTTGCAGGAGCTTTTAAAATCGTCTCAGGGTTCGCCACCTGACGAATCTCTCCATCCTGCAAGACAGCAATACGGTCCGCCAATTTCAAAGCTTCATCCGTATCATGGGTCACAAAAATCGTTGTCATACCAAACTCTTTATGCAATTCTTTCGTCAAAACCTGCAACTGTTTTCTCGAAATAGCATCCAAGGCCGAAAAGGGCTCATCCATGAGGAGAATCTTAGGCTGACCAATCATAGCACGAACAATACCCACCCGCTGCTGTTCTCCGCCAGATAGTTCACTAGGCAGACGATTTCCATAGTCAGCTACTGGTAAACCAACCTTAGCCAAAAGCTCTTCTGTTTTCTTCGCTATTTCTTCCTTAGTCCAGCCCTTCATCTCAGGAATGAGAGCAATATTTTCCGCAACCGTTAGATTGGGAAAGAGAGCAATAGCCTGTAGGACGTAACCCGTAGAAAGACGAAGTTCACGCTCATCATAGTCTTTGATGCGCTTGCCATCCATGTATATATTTCCATCAGTTGGTTCCAAAAGACGGTTAATCATCTTAATCATGGTCGTCTTACCGGACCCAGAAGGTCCAACTAAAACCATAAATTCCCCATTCTCAATCCGTAAATTGACATCTCTCAAAACATCTTTTTCTGTGTAGCGTAGCGCTACATTTTTGTATTCAATCATTCTTAGTCCTCAATTTAAAATTTTCCTCGGTTAGTCAAGTCTTCTACCTCAGGCATAACTTCCTTATTATCCCAATGCTCCACAACCAAGCCATTCTCCAAACGGAAGATGTCATACTGGGCATAGGCAACTCCATCAATCTGAGTCTGCCCATAGCTTACCACATAGTTTCCTTGTCCCAAAAGCTGGAAAACAAAGTCGAAAGTAACACCATGTTCAGCCACATAATTTTTATAGGCCTGACTTCCTTGTCCAATCTCATGATTATGCTGAATCAAATCGTCTGCCACAAAATCTTCCCACAGATCAAGTTCCTTGCTTTGGAAGATTTCTGTCAAGAAACGGCGAACTAACTTTTTATTTTCTGCTGTCTTGTCCAAATCCTTGATCTCAAAATCTCCAAAAATCTGGTCTAATTGGTCATTTTCAGGTGTTCGATAGTAGTCAATCACATCCCAATGCTCCACGATACGACCATTCTCATCCGCACGGAAAGTATCTGTCGTCACCCATTGAGCTTCCCCACCATTGAGATATTGATGAACATGGACGAAGACTAGATTGCCGTCTTCAATAGTGCGAACAATTTTCATCTCACGCTCGGGATAGCGCTCAAAGAAATTTGCAAAGAAAGCCGCAAACCCTTCTTTCCCATCTGGCACACCTGTCGAGTGTTGAATGTAGGTATCTCCTACGGACTGAGCTTGAGCCTCAGCAACTCGTCCATCTTGAATAGCATGAATGTATAGGTTGTGAGCATTTTTCACTTGTTTTGACATGATTTATGCCTCTTTTTCTTTTAAATTTTCTAAGATGCGTTCCTGATAGCTTTCAAACTGACGGATTTCTTCTTCAGAGAAGCCTTTATAAAAAATTGCATCTAATTTTTGACTGACACGATTGCCCACTTCTTTCTGCGACCAACCTTGCTCTGTCAACTTGACATATTTCTTTCTCTTATCTATTCCACATGGGCTAATGATGACCAGGTTTTGCTCCTCAAGCTTCTTAATCATGGTTGTCAGCGTATTATTGGCAAGTCCCGTCGCCAGCGCAATATCTGTCGCAGTTGCACAACCTGTCTCACTATTCCATAAAACCGCTAAAATCTTTCCCTGCTCACTCCGATAAAGAGAGTCAGGGTCTTGTCTCAGTAACTTTTGAAAAATCCGCCCATTCAACAAACGAATATGATGGGCTACCAAATGACAATATTTCATGAAACCTCCAATTTATTTCTATATCGATACGAATAAAAAATATTATAATACTTATTATTCCAATTGTCAACTATTTCGACTTAGAACTAATTTTTCTCAGTAAAAAATCTCCTACTCAAGGTAGAAGATTTCAATCTTATAAACTTAATCCGTCATGTCTGATACCAAAGTTCGACGCTCCAATGGAATACTGCACATAACTAACAAGAAAATGAAACCTGACTGAATCCAGAAAAGGGCCAAGTCAAAGATTCCATGCACAGCAACCACTGTAAGGAAAGATAGATAAAGACCGATAATTGGACGTTTCCCCGACTCCTGACTCATATCCATCATCAAACGAACAGGAGCAACAGAAGACAAAGCTAATAAAATGGTTCCCACAATTCCGTAACTCAGAATCGTATCAATATAAAGGCTGTGAGCATGTTCATGATAAGGAGCATTTATCCGAGGATAAGAGTGCATATAGGTCAATGGCCCCTCCCCCCAAAAAGGATTTTGCTTAAACAAGGCCATACCCGCATTCCATATCGAAACTCGCTCTTCCATTGAAGAATCTAGCGTTCCCATGCGAACACCCAAGTCACTTGAAAAGAGGAAACAAAGGCCAATCCCAAAAACACCAATACTGAGCCAGAAGGCGCGCCAGTTTTTAATGGTTGTAAAGAGATAAATGATGGCACCAGCGATGATGGCAGGAAAGGCTGTTCTATTTTGCGTAAAATTCAAACCAAATAGATTCACAAAACCTGCTAGCACGCAAAAGACTTTCAACCATCTTAACTTCGTCGTTGTAAAGAGATAAAAGGCAATCATGATACAGAAGCAACAGATAATCCCATAATAGTTAGGATTAAAGAAGGTCACCTCTGCACGGTTTTGGTGCCATACCTGCATATTAGGCGAAAGAAAGGCGTAGTTAAATTTCTTTACAATTTGGAAATGCTCCAAAGTAGCAAAAGCCGCAGAGAGCACACTTCCAAACAAGATTGTCTGCAGTATCAGTCGAAAGAAAGCATGTGTCAGACGTTTCTGGTAGAAGCTAAAGAAAATGAGGAAGAGAAACATCAGTAAAGATGCTGCTAGACCAAGCCAGTTCTTGGCGACGATAGAGATGATACTACTGTAGGCAATAAAAAAGAGAAGTACAGGATGTTTGGCCAATCCTTTGATAATTCCCTTCATTTCCCCAGTAACAAGTAAACCTATCAAATATAAAGCAAAGAGGGCTAAGAACAAATAAAAAGGTAAAAAGATACTTATGATCATCAAATACAAAAAGAAATCTTTTTTCGAAAGCCCTCTTATCTTATCCAGTAATCCAATTGATTTCAAAACGGATCCTTTCTGTTCTGAATTTCTCCAGAAGATAAATGCTAAACTATCTTTATATTCTACCATTTTTTCCGTCATTTGGGAACAATGAACACGTTTTCGCCACAAAAAAAATCTTTCATTAATATGGCACTAGAACTGAATGTTTCTACCGTTTTCCACTACTTGATAGGTCTGACTTTGCAAATCAATTTCTGCTACTGCTGTTACGGACTTGTCTTTATTTTGACGTTTGATTACAATGCTGTGAGCTGTTGGTGTTTCAATGTCAATAGTCCCTTCTAGGTCAAAGGCCTCTGACCGATTACGGAAAGAAAATAGATTGAGAAGGGACTTCACCACAGGACGTTGAACTTCTTCTGCTATTTCCTCATTGCTATAGTAATGACGATTAATATTTCGACCTTCTTTGGTTTCTTCTAATAATTTCAAGTCATTTTTTCCTGCTAATAGACCAACATAGTAAACCTGAGGAATGCCTGGCGCAAAAGCTTGAATCAAACGAGCGAGGAAGTACTTGACATCATCATCTCCAAGCGCAGAATAGTAGGTTGAATTGATTTGGTAGATATCTAGATTGTTATACTCTGCACTAGAGTACTTACGTTTGACATTCGCTCCAACCTTATAGAGCTCATTTGAAGCATAGTCAATTTCCTCATCGGTCAGGATATCCTTGACATCTACCACTCCAATCCCATCATGGGTATCTAGTGTCGTAAATTGCTTCATCGGGCTCATCTTTAACCACTTAGCTAAGCGCTCTGTTCTGGAACTGTAAAGAGTATAAAGGGTCACCATTGGAAGGGCAAAATCGTAAACATAGTAATCATGATCCGCTATTTTAAACTGAATCGAATAGTGTTCATGAATCTCAGGTAAGAGCTCTGCACCGTATTCAGCTCCTATATCCCGGACCTTATCCAATAAGTCCCAAATATCTGGTTCCACAAAGAAATCATTGGTATCCAATTTCTTCACCGCATAAGCAAAAGCATCTAGGCGAATCAAATCACACCCGTTACTTGCTAGATGTTGAATCGTCTTACGGATGAAGCTCATCGTTACTTCTTTGGTCACATCAAGATCAATCTGCTCCTCACCAAAGGTATTCCACAAATGTTCTACTGAACCGTCTGCAAAAACGATCTCTTGCTTTGGTGCACGATCCTTACGCTTGTAAATTAAATCTACATCAGCTTGTGTCGGACGGTTTTCCGGCCAAAACTTGTCCCAGTTTAAAAAGAGATCTTTAAATTCACTAGCTTCATGTTTTTCTTGATAGTCCTTATAATATTTAGATTGACGAGAAATATGGTTAATCATAAAGTCAAACATAAGATAATATTTCTCACCTAAACGCTTAACATCCTCCCAATCACCAAACGCTGGATCCACTTCATCATAGTCCACTGGTGCAAATCCGCGATCACCTGTTGACGGGAAAAATGGTAGAAGGTGAACTCCCCCAATAGCATCGCCAAAATGTTCTTCCAAATTCTCATACAAGTCTTTAAGGTTATTTCCAAGACTATCTGAGTAAGTAATCAACATAGTTTTATTTTGAATGGTCATAGATGTTCTCCTTTTTCTGATGAAAGCCAAGTCTTATATGACCTGGCTTCGTAAATGAAAGATATTTTTAGATTTTTGTTCAGTACTAATATAGACTGCAATCAACTAAATACGACTTTCTTGTTTTCTACATAGAATTGCCAACAAGCTGAACCGTTCCTCTATGTATGGAATTATAGATTCCATAAGCACTTTCTTACTTCACTGCCCCGTTACTCATTCCTGAAATGATATGTTTTTGGAAGATGAGGTAGACAATGGTTATCGTTACAATTCCCACAATATAAGATGCAAAACTTGGGCCATAGTCATTGAAGTACTGACCTTGATAGTTGTATTGGAAGAGAGGTAAAGTCCACATCTTAGAATCCTTATTCAGAATCAAGAGTGGCAACATAAAGTCATTCCAGAACCAGAGAGCATTGATAATCAAAGTTGTCGCATGCATGGGCTTCAACATTGGAAAAATGATTCGACGATAAATTGTAAAACGATCAGCCCCATCAATTTCCGCAGCTTCGTCCAAACTATCTGGTACACTGATTTTTATATAACCAACATACAAGAAGAGAGTCTGTGGAATAGCATAAGTTAGGTAGAGTATTACTAGCCCCCACATATTTGCTAGGCCGAGTTTACTCATCATAACTGTGATAGGAATCATAATCACCTGAAATGGAACAAATATCCCTAAGATCAAGAGCGAATACATAATGGCAAAGGCTTTTTTCTTGGACATATTTCGAGCAATGGAATAAGCTGCAGCTGGTATAAAGAAAGCTACTACAATCAATGATAACACCGTAATAACTGCTGAATTCCAGAAATAGCCTCCAATTCCGTCCGAAATTAATCGTTCATAATTACTTAAGGTAAAAGGATTGGGCAAACTAAAGAAATGATTCATGATATCCTTAGTTGTCTTGAAAGAACTAAATACCGTTACCAACAAAGGAACAAGTATAAGAATACCACCGACTATCAAGAGGACGTATTTCCAAAACTGATTCAATTTTTCTTCTTTTTTCATGTGTAGGACTCCTCTATTAGATTTCAAATTTCTTTGATAGCTTGATTTGTATAAGAGAAACAATTCCAATAATTAAGAATAAAATCAAGGCAATTGCATTCGCATATCCATATTGATTACTCTTGAAAGCATAGTTGTAGACTAAAAGTCCAAGAGACGTTGTAGCATTATTTGGACCACCACTCGTCAAGGCAAAAATTTGGTCAAAGGCTGTCAAACCGGACTTAAGAGCCAAGATAAAAACCATAGAGATCGTTGGCAATAAATAGGGCAATTCAATCTTCCAAAAGGTTTGTTTACTGGTTGCACCATCAATTGATGCTGCCTCTAAAATATCATTTGGAATACTCTGAAGACCAGCAAGAAAGAGAATGATTGGCATTGCTACTCCTTGCCATAGAAGAACAAAAATAGTTGCCACTACCGCTCCGACTGGTGTCCCCAATAGACTCTCTTGTAAAAAGCTAATTCCTAAAATTTTTCCAATCGTTGGAAGCCCATAGTTGAAGAATTGTTTAAAAATCAAGGAAACTGTCAAACCAGACAAAACAGCCGGGAAAAAGAACCAAGCTCTAAAGAAGGTCTGCCCCTTCATCTTAGAATTTAAGGCTCGTGCCACAACCATCCCAATCGTAATCTCTCCAATAATCAATGCCAGAGTTAAAATCAAAGTAAAGGCTATGGCTGTGAAGAATTTCCCATCAATCATCAGCAATTTGTAGTTATTCAAACCAACAAATTTATAATTATAGGTCAATCCAGTCCAGTTAGTCAAACTATAGAAAGCACCTTGTACCATTGGAAAGTAAAAGAAGATAGCTTGTAAAGCAAGCGGGATAAGCAAAAATGTCCAACCCCAGTATTTATTTAAAAATTTTCGAATAGCCATATCATCTTAACTCCTATTCTAGTCCAAATCTGCCTTCATTGGATTAAAGAAAGCATTGAGATTGTTTGCCATATTTTTCAGATTTTTATCCATCAGGTAACCTGCACTTAGATTAAAAAAGTCTTCTTCAGAGTTCCAGCGTTGGCCCAACCAAACATAATGTTTGTCCGTAAATGCCAGTTTAGAAATAGCTGCAAGCGCTGAATCTTCTTTTTCCTGTATGCCTTTTACCGCAACAGGTGATCCATCTACATCATAGTATGACTGCATAGCTTTTGGACTAGTCATATAGCTGATAAATTCTTCGGTTTCCTTAGGGTGTTTGGAAGTAGCTGAAGTTGATAATGCCATATCTCCTGCACCAACAGTGACTTCTTCTCCTACTTCTTCTCCAGGAAAGGCAAACATCCCCACCTCAAATTTTGGATCCTGTTGATTAATTGCGGCTAATGCCCATGATCCTTGTGGCATCATCAAGGCTTTTTCACTCGAAAATGCTACCACCGCATCATTATAAGAGGCACCACGCCAACCATCTTGAGCATTATCTGCTAATAAATCGAGTCGTTCTGCATCTGCTTTTAAAATAGCATCATCTGCAGAGATTGCGTTTGGTTTTGAAAAGCGAAGGTAGTTATTAGCCGCGTCTCCACTACCTGTAAGAGTAATGAGAGAAAGTTGGTGGTAACCATTCAATGTCCAGCCTTCATTACCTGCAACCGCAAACGGAGAATTCCCACTATCTTTTATCTTTTTAACAATCTCTTGAAACTCTTTAAAAGTCTTCGGTTCCTCAAGTCCTAATTCTTTAAACTTCGTTTTATTGTAATAGATTCCATAAAGGTTGGCTGTTAATGGCACACTATAAATCTTGTTATTGATTGCATACTTTTCAGCATAGTCATTCTTGATGTTCTCAAGATAGGGTTTTCCTGTCATATCTGCAAAATAACCTGCCTTCGCCCACTCCTGAAAATCCATATTTTGAGGATAGATATTAATAATATCTGGAACATCTCCTGATAAAATACGAGTCTTTAGAACAATTCCAGCTGAAGGTACTGTAGTCAGCTTCACATCAATATTAGGGTGTTCCTTTTCAAAATCATCCACTATCTTTTGCAAGGTATCTGCCATCTCGGTCTTCTGGTTAAAAAACTCAATCGTTACCTTGCCATCAGTTGATTGATTGTTCTGACCACAAGCCACTAGGCCTAGTAAACTTGCCCCAGCTACTAAAAGAAAACCTGCTTTCTTATACCATTTCATTGGAATGCCTCCTTGATAAATTTATACGCTTTTATTATAGTCTTTTGAATTTATACTGTCTACTCAAAAAATCTCCTGGCGATAGGGTAACAGTTAAACCTGCATACATGAGCTCTGCACCCGAATAAACAATGTTTGTCCCTTCCAGCTCATAAAGCCCTTCCACTTCTAAGTCTTTCAGTTTCAAGGTGGTTTCCATTGTTTCCACAACTGACAGGACTCGGACGTAGGTCACAATCGTTTGATTTTCATAGTTAAATTGTACAGCTGCTTCATTGGATTCAGCATCGGGATTGATTAACCTATACTGATTTCCCAACTGGACTACTGGTCGCAATTCTTTATACAAGTTCACCTGATTAGCAATCTCAGCTTTCTCTTCATCTGATAAACTTGTTAAATCAAGCTCGTAGCCCAGATTTCCCATCATGGCTACATGACCACGAGTTTCCAATGGTGTCATCCGTCCCATCTGATGATTTGGTACTGCTGACACATGAGCTCCCATAGAAATGGTTGGATAGAGATAGGATGAACCATATTGGATTGGTAAACGTGCAATAGCATCAGTATTATCACTAGCCCAGACTTGTGGGAAATAACGCATCATACCAAGATCATTACGTCCACCACCACCAGAGCAGGACTCAAAGAGAATATGACTGTGTTTCTCTGTCAGATAAGAAACGAGTTCGTAAAGTCCCAACATATACTGATGAGACTGCATCTGGGTTTCCAGATAAACTGAACCATTCCCCAGATTAGTGATATTGCGGTTCATATCCCATTTGATGTAGTCAATTTTATGATGAGAGAGGAGTTCATCTAAAACATTTTTCAAATATTCTACTACCCGAGGATTGGCAAGATTAAGTACTAATTGATTTCGAGAATAGGTATGCTCATAACCTGGAACCTGAATAGCCCAGTCAGGATGTTTACGATACAAGTCGCTATCAACAGAAATCATCTCAGGTTCTAACCAAAGCCCAAACTGCAAACCTCTTTCATGGATCGCTGAAATCAGACTTTCTAGACTTCCACCCAGTTTTTTCTCATTCACAACCCAATCACCTAAAGCACGATTATCATCAAAGCGATTACCAAACCACCCATCATCTAATACAAAAAGTTCTATTCCAACTTTCTTAGCTTCATCAGCTAGTTCTAACAGTTTTTCTCTCTGAAAGTCAAAGTAGGTAGCTTCCCAGTTATTGATTAGAATTGGACGCTCTTTTTTAGAAAATTTACTTGGCATAATGTGCTTAAGTACAATATTCTGACTTTCATGACTGATACCAGTTAATCCCTTATCTGAATAGGTCACTAAAGCTACCGGTGTTTCAAAATTTTCCTCAGGATCTAACTTCCAAGAAAAGTTTTCTGGATTAATTCCAATAGCCACCCGAACTTCATTCAACTGATTCTTTTGGACAAAAGCTTCGAAGTTTCCACTATACATCAGTTGTAGAGCAAACACATTCCCAGCATCCTCTGTAACTCCTTGATCACATAATAGAAGAGCTGGTGTTTGATCATGCCCAGAAGCTCCACGGTTCGAACTAATCGAAAAGATTCCTTGCTCTACCTGTTGACGTCGGACAGTCTTTTCACGAGCATAAGCTCCCTGTAAAGTCACTATTTCGTAAGCTGCAGCGGGAAAATCAGCCATAAAAGAAAAGTCCTTATGAATGACAACTTCCTGATTACTATTATTCTCCAATTTGCTGTAACTAGCAATTGTCGCATCATTATCAAAAGCTGTATAATACAAAGTCAGACTAAGTTTAGCTTGAGGATCTTTTAAAATCAAGACAAGCGTCTCTGTAGCATCCATGCTGTGAGGAGAAGGTAAGCCCTGTGGACCATTCTGACCTTTTAAAATCTTTGCTTCTACAAATCGAAAGTCTGTTACTTCAGTTGCATCATGTTGAACCTGTAAAGTTGGTTTTCTAAAGTCACCCAAACCATGTTGCCCAAAAATTTGACGTTGCGTATCCAAACTAAAGGTTCGATTAGTAGCTGTTGGATTACCAGAAAAAGCATGATCGCGTTCATAAACACTATTAGAACCTCCATAGTTCTTAATAGTCTTTCCTAAATGTTTTAATAATAAGAACCCATCCCTATTTTCAATAATCAAACTTAAATCTTTACTCTCAACGTAAAATAGATTATTCTCTATCCGAATTCCCATAACTTGTACCTCATCGATTTCCTGATAAAATTTTAGCAAATAAAAGCGCTTTCTAAAATAGAAAAATGTCTCTAAAGTATGGTAAAATGTTAGGTAGGAGGTGGCCCATGCTCGTTTTTTCAGAATACCAGACTGGAACAATTGATCTTTCTCTTAGCTTCTACGGTTATGAAGAATGCACGCCTAACTACTCTTTTGGCCCAGCTATTCGAGATACCTATGTACTCCATTACATTACTAAAGGAAAAGGTCAATTCCATTATAAGGGGAAAATTGTTGATTTAAAGGCAGGAGATTTCTTTTTACTAAAACCAGATGAATTAACATTCTATCAAGCAGATAGCCAGGATCCTTGGGCTTACTACTGGTTGGGGATCACTGGAGGGAGGGCACCTGACTACTTTGCTCTATCTCAAATTTCTGATCAATCCTACCTCATCCAGTCAAATAACTGTCATACACAAACAACTGCAAAACTCATCTCAGATATTGTCCGCTTCGCTCAAATAACAAAATCAAATGAATTGGCTCAACTCCACATTATGGGACAACTCCATGAACTAATGTTTCATCTAGGAACGATTGCTCCCAATCAGAAAAAAGAGAATATTTCATCAACCCACCAGCTCTATCTTGACTGCAAACGATTAATTGATAGTCACTATCCACAATCGCTCACCATTCAAGATTTAGCAAAAGAGCTATCGGTTCATAGAAGTTACTTAACTAGTGTGTTTAAAGAATTTCACCAACTCTCTCCAAAAGAGTATTTACTTTTCGTTCGAATGAACCGTGCTCAACAGTTACTAGAGCACACCAATGAAACGATCAAGGTCATTGCGTATTCTGTGGGTTTTTCAGATCCATTACATTTCTCAAAAGCCTACAAGCAGTTTTTTCATAAAACACCTAGTCAAACTCGAAAAGAATACTCTCATTCCCTCTCAGCTAGAAAGGAAAATCAATGAAATCACACCAACTAGTCTACCAAATATTAGCTAGAGAAAACGATTATGTTAGCGGAGAAAAAATCGGAGAAGAACTGAATTTAAGCCGCACGTCCATATGGAAATCAATCCAACGTCTTCAACAAGAAGGCCTAGAAATTGACAGTATCAAAAATAGAGGCTACAAGCTTATTCAAGGCGATCTGATATTACCTGATTTGATTCAAGAGAAAACCAACTTAATCGTTCACTACAAACCTGAGACCAAATCAACCCAAACAGATGCAAAAGAAGGAATTGAAGCTGGAAACAAAGGAAATACACTCTATCTTTCAACCTGTCAAACAGCAGGTCGTGGCCGCTTTCAGCGTCCCTACTATTCTCCATCTCAGGGCGGAATCTATATGTCCCTGCATATTCAACCCAATCTTCCCTATGAAAAACTCCCTTCCTATACTCTCCTTGTAGCTGCTGCAGTCTACAAAGCCATTAAAAACCTAACTATGATAGAAGTAGATATCAAATGGGTAAATGACATCTACTTTAAAAATAAAAAAATAGCAGGTATCCTCACCGAAGCGATGACATCAGTTGAGACAGGGGTGGTTACAGATGTCATTATCGGTGTTGGAATCAACTTTGCCATCAGCGATTTTCCCAAAGAGATAAAAGAAAAAGCTGGAAGTCTCTTTACACCACCAGCTCCTATCACACGAAACGAACTAATCTCAGAAATTTGGCGTTGTTTCTACCAAACAGCACCCGAAGAACTACTCTATCTTTATAAAGAACACTCTCTTGTTCTAGGAAGAGAGGTCAGTTTTATCCAAGATCAGACTGAAAAAAAAGGAGTCGCCAAGGACATCTCCGACAAAGGACAACTCCTTATCCAGCTTGATGACCAGACAGAAATCTGGCTCAATAGTGGTGAAATCTCACTCACTAGCTGGACTTAACAAACAGCACTATATGATGTCTAGAATCTCATCTAGCAAGCATATAGTGCTGTTTGAATGTAGAAAGTAACAGATATATAAATAGCTAGCTTCCTATCAACAATTTACAGGTGGATAGCTTTTGAGGCATTCTTTTTATATGCCGTGCTATGTACCAAAGAAGCTCCATAACAGTGATTCTCATATTCAAGCATAATCAATGGCAACGCAAAAACTTTAACAGCATATAAAAGCAGCCAAAACATAAAGATTTCAGCTTTTATATTCACCAAATTTTTACTAAACATCTCGTACAAGAAGCATGCATTTAAAGCCATATTGAAGAGACTTGCCAACGTTGCTAAGACTATATTGGTTTTCAATTTTGGATGATAATATTTAGCCACATATAAGGCCAATAATGAAATATTATAAAGGCAAATCGGTTGATAATTTTCTCTATAAATAACCAGCGTCTTACGATTATAGAACAGGAAACCATGAGGTCCACGATGATATTCATTGATCCAGACATGGCTAAGACCTCTAATCTCATCCCAAGCTACAAATAAATCAATTTTTCTTAGATAAATCCCTTTTTTATAAATCGAACATTTCCATTTAAACAAGAAAGATAGAAGAAAAGTAAGGAGTAAAACCGCAACTGTAACAATCTTCAACTCCCCTTGCCCGATAATCAAGGATAGGTTAAAAAAGCGAATTTGCGCTTTTTTTGCATCTAAGATCATTGAAATCACAGTTAGAAATACTACAAAGATAAATAGTATAAATCTATAAAAAATACTATGAAATTTTACTCCATTTTCCATCTCGATTATCCCCCAGCCACTTAAAGTCCCTAACCTTAGTATACCACTAAATCTAGTCTATTTATGATTTTTTCTAATATGAAAGTTACTGAAACAGCATTAGATAATAGAGCTCAATAATATTTGTAGTAGGTAAATCCACTATGGAGATTATGTAGCCTAGAAAAAAAGTCCCAATGACCTATAATGAAAAGCGACTAAACAACTCATTAGAAAGATTCATATGGAACAATTACATTTTATCACAAAACTACTCGATATCAAAGACCCTAATATCCAAATTATGGATGTTGTTAATAAAGATACCCACAAGGAAATCATCGCTAAACTCGACTACGACGCTCCATCTTGTCCTGATTGCGGAAATCAAATGAAGAAATATGACTTTCAAAAATCATCTAAAATTCCTTACCTCGAAACAACTGGTATGCCTACCAGAATTCTCCTTAGAAAACGCCGTTTCAAGTGCTATCAGTGCTCGAAAATGATGGTCTCTGAGACTTCTCTCGTCAAGAAAAATCATCAAATCCCTCGTATCATCAACCCGAAAATTGCTCAAAAGTTGATTGAAAAGACTTCTATGACCGACATTGCCCGCCAGCTTGCCATTTCAACTTCAACCGTCATTCGAAAGCTCAATGACTTCCGTTTTAAACATGATTTTTCTCTTCTTCCCGAGATTATGTCTTGGGATGAGTATGCCTTCACTAAGGGAAAGATGAGCTTTATTGCTCAGGATTTTGAAAAGCTCAATATCATCACTGTCCTTGAAGGCAGGACACAAACTATCATCCGAAATTACTTTCTGCGCTACGAGCGAGCTGTTCGTTGTCAGGTGAAAATCATTACGATGGATATGTCTAGTCCCTACTATGGACTTGGCTAAACAGCTTCGCTTTCGAATTTCTAGGCTCAGGCTGAAACAGTCTCCCAGATTGTTTCACTCCCAAACGCTAAAATAGTTCTAGATCGTTTTTATATTGTCCAACATCTCAGCCGTGCTATGAGTCGTTTCCGTGTTCAAATCATGAACCAATTCGATCGAAAATCCCATGAATACAAGGCCATCAAACGCTACTGGAAGCTTATACAGCAGGATAGTCGTAAACTGAGCGATAAGCGATTTTATCGCCCTACTTTTCGTATTCATCTAACCAACAAAGAGATTCTAGACAAGCTTTTGAGCTATTCAGAAGACTTGAGACACCACTATAAAGCTCTATCAGCTCTTGCTTTTTCACTTTCAGAACAAGGAGCCTGAGAAATTTTTGGACTTATAGAGGAGAAACTAAAGCAGATTCATCCTCTTTTTCAGACGGTCTTTAAAACCTTCCTCAGGGACAAAGAAAAAATTGTCAACGCTCTTTAGTTACCTTATTCCAACGCCAAATTAGAAGCAACCAATAATCTCATTAAACTTATCAAGCGCAACGCCTTTAGTTTTCGGAACTTTGAAAACTTCAAAAAACGAATTTTTATCGCCCTAAATATTAAAAAAGAAAGGACGAAATTTGTCCTTTCTAGATCTTAGCTGACTTCAACCCACTACAGTTAACAAAGAGCAAAAAAAAGAGCCTAGCAGCTCTTAACGTACGGAGAATGGGGGATTCGAACCCCCGCGCCGGTTACCCGACCTAACGATTTAGCAAACCGTCCTCTTCAGCCTCTTGAGTAATTCTCCTATTAATGGGCACGAGTGGACTCGAACCACCGACCTCACGCTTATCAGGCGTGCGCTCTAACCACCTGAGCTACGCGCCCAAGTTTAAAAACTTGGTATGAACTTTCGTTCAAAGCGGGTGACGAGAATCGAACTCGCGACAACAGCTTGGAAGGCTGTAGTTTTACCACTAAACTACACCCGCTTAATAAAATAAGATATGGCGCGAGACGGAATCGAACCGCCGACACATGGAGCTTCAATCCATTGCTCTACCAACTGAGCTACCGAGCCAATATTGCGGGAGCAGGATTTGAACCTACGACCTTCGGGTTATGAGCCCGACGAGCTACCGAGCTGCTCCATCCCGCGTTAATATAAAAGGAGGATGTGGGATTCGAACCCACGCACGCTTTTACACGCCTGACGGTTTTCAAGACCGTTCCCTTCAGCCGGACTTGGGTAATCCTCCAACAAATAGTCCGTACGGGATTCGAACCCGTGTTACCGCCGTGAAAAGGCGGTGTCTTAACCCCTTGACCAACGGACCATATCCATAGATGGGCACGAGTGGACTCGAACCACCGACCTCACGCTTATCAGGCGTGCGCTCTAACCACCTGAGCTACGCGCCCAAGTTAAAAAAACTTGGTATTTGAACAAAGTTCAAAGCGGGTGACGAGAATCGAACTCGCGACAACAGCTTGGAAGGCTGTAGTTTTACCACTTCAAAAATACTATTACATATATTTACATCAAGTTCCGAT